>CAYUUC010000490.1:0-2413 GCA_964447635.1 uncultured Spirochaetia bacterium | reverse complement strand
AAAGCTAATCATACCGGTTAATTTGTTCAAGCGATGGCGTAAAATGGTATTGGTATATAGATACCAGCCGGCTTTGATGCCTACACCCATATAATCAATAGCGTAGGCAGTGAAGTGCATACAGTTGTAGAACATATGATAATGCTGTTCCGTGCTGTAAAAGGTATAATCAAAAGTACTGTAGTTCCAAGTTGTTATCTCCTCACCCTTATCACCGATAACCAAATCCTGTATGTAGTCCAAACCATCCTGGACTTTATCTTCCGGTATGTAGAACATCCACGCATCTGGTGTTACCGCATAGTTCAACCCATCTATGATTTCTGATAAAGACTCATCCCCTTCATGCAAAGCAACTTCCAAAGCACTGGGAGCTTTCAAGAATAAGGCGTCGATGAACCCGCAGAAATCAAGTCCTCCATGAACATACCAATCCTCATCCACGAAGGTATAATGCGTATATCGGGTATCCCCGCCGGGTAAGTCTTCGGTTAGTAATATCCCGCAGTGAAGGTGGTCGCATACAACATAGACCTTCCGCCCCTCACTTACCAAATATGGACTAATACATGAAGACATTAACATAAATCCGATTAGGATAAGCACTTTTACCAGCGTTTTTTTTAACAATGTTCTATTTAAAATCATATCTTTATCCGTAACGCTCATGAGTACATAATGGGTTATAAAAATTCATAAGGAAAATTTTCATTATCTTTTCCTTATGAATAACATAATTAAACTGTTAATAAAAGTAATAGATAAAGGCGAAGTAGTAAAACTTCTAATACAAAAATTCGTTGATATTAAGCAATGATATAAGAGACCTTATCCTAGCCTCGTCTCCTTTGGAGACGCACTCCTCATTAGGAGAAGGAATTAGCAAAAGATCTGGTAAAAGATGCTTTATAAACAAAACTTCTTCAAGTCCTCCCTATGTCATCTTCGGAGAAGATGAGAGGATCTTAGGTGGGTCTCTTTGTATTTCTTACAATTATCGAATTTTGGTGTTAGTAAAGAAAAATGGAAATATTATATGAATTTCTTTGAATATGCATATAACACTAATAAACTAAATTGCTCTGCTGAAGAAATATTGACAGATTTGGTCTTAATTTATACCTAAATAAGTATACATGAGCAGAGAACGATTACACACCGTCTGAAGTGTATTCAAGATTTGATGGGATTTAGTCTTGCTTTTCTAAAAGGTATTTATACGGCTTCAGCTCATCAGTTTCGAGGTCGTATTTGAGATAGAGATAAAAAGCCATCCCGAAGTTATCTAACCCATCCGGCTTTCGTTCTTCTGTAGCATATCGGTAAATCGTTGTCCGAGAGATGTTTAATTCTTTTGAGATGTGTGTAATCTTGACTTTCGGGTCTTTTGTAAGTTTCTTAAGTGCTTGTGGTATTGTCATTGTATTGTCTCATATTTCGGTTCGGGAATCTCCTCCCCTCTTTCTTTATATGTTTCAATTAACCCGTTTATTACAGCCGTGATTTCGCTTAAAGCTTCCTCTGGAGTTTCACCTCCACATGCGATATGTTTCCATTTTGAGATGTTCAAAACTTTCGCATAGTAACATTCATCTTCTACATGCCAGAATATCTTATATGAATATTTGTACATATTATTATTCTCCTAATATTAAAATTATATAAATCAAATATAAAAGGGAAATTTTTTCCCTTTTGCTTTATAAGTTATATTCCTTTATGATACCTAAAAACTCCTCTATTTGATACGTTTTTGCTTGACCATGTTTTTTCCAATGAGGTTGGATAACGATTGTTTCATCAATTTCTTTGTTTTCATATATCTGATGGCTTCCCTCAGTTCTTACATATGTAAATCCAAACGCCTTTAAAACTTTTTTGAAAAAGTTTAGATTTGTGTTTGATTTTCCATTTCTTAGTTTTTCAAGCTTTTGCTTTTTATTCATTTTCAACCTCATTTCTTTTGTCTTACAATATAAATATAATAAATAATACGGACATAGTCAACACTTTTATTCAATATTTATTTAAAAAAGTCTCAAATAATTAATCTCGGTGAACGCCTTTCCTACTTTGCTTACCTTTCCTTATGTTGAAATTTCACACATAATCGAGGAATAATCTCATGGGTAGATATCGTTCTTTACTTGTAGAAGGCACACCAATCGGCATAGCAAACACACAGCCCGCACTGGACGGCGAAATTCTTACATCCGAAGACCTTTCCGACATGGAGACTACAAGAGGCTACAAAGGCGTGAAGCCGTATATCAGTCGTGGACATGACGGAGTGATGGACGGCGGAGGCGAAGGAGCAGTCGGCTGGTTCAACCCGTCAAGAATACGATTTGATAAATCAAGCGGAACACTATACGCAACACCTGAAAGCGTTTCTGACTTCTTAAAGTTTGAA
>CAYUUC010000489.1:0-2420 GCA_964447635.1 uncultured Spirochaetia bacterium | reverse complement strand
ATCAATCATTTAAATGATTATGGATATTATTTTCATCTATATTAGATATATCAAATCAATAATATTAATAAAAAGAGACCACTCTTACATTTATCTTTTTATAACTCCTCTATTATTATTGATAACCACCCTAGTTCTAATAACAAAGAACAAGGGTGGTATATAGTTAGATTAATGTTTATTCATTAAAGTTCATTCTTAAAGCATATACAGCTGTTTCATCAAGAGAATTAAGTTCAGGGAATGCTTTCTTCTGTAATTCATCGGAGTCCCTCACATATTCTACATCAATCTTTATATCCTTTTCCAGGTCTAAATCATTCAGGTTCTGGTTACTAACAATTATAGCGAAGGTACCTATTCCAGCACCACCACGGTCTACAATCCCATAAGCCATACCATCTTGCATTGGGAAACGATATTTCTTATCAGCATATATACTACTACTATAACCCGATTCAGGGAACAATTGATTAAATTCACCCGATGGGTCTATATTAATGAAGTTAATTGAATAGTTTTCCTCAGATGTAAGATATAGTTTATATTTGTCTCCTATATTGAAATTATAATTAATAGTATAGAAACCTGTCCTATCATTATAATCAACATTTTTCTTAATATATGTTGAGGTGTTCTTGGGTTTAACTTCTATTTCAATATCGAGTATCTTATCACCGGGAACATCATCAGGATTCCTACCACTAGGTTTATCATTCATTACATAAGCTTCCATTCCTATTATTTTAAAAGCATCATATGTTAACCAGAAATACCCTTCATCACCAAAATCCTTCCCCCATGAGTTGACTACTTCAAAAGCTCCACCTAGACCTTTATCATCATCATATCCAACTACACACATTGCATGTGGTCCAAACTGAATTTTAGTAGCATCACTCTCATTAATCATTCCATCTTTTGCATATTTGGATAAACCTTTAACATTAGCAGCTATCAATATTGTTCCTTTATTAGAAAGAGCTATTTTCATATTTTCTATATCTTTATTGGTGATTTGCCATGTATTTTTAGTTAACTTTTCAACACTATTTATTCGAAATGTATCTCTCCTCTTTCTTGAATTAGAATCATAAGGAGGTGTTTTAGTTTTTTCCTTAATATATGGAAAATAAGAAAATGGTAAGACACCAAATTCTTCAATATAACCCAGTGCTGTTGTTTTTTTATTTCTAATATTATAATATTGTATACCTATATCTGAGGATAATCCGTAACCATAGTGTCTTGCACCATTATAAATATCGAGTGGAGCTGCTTGATGGTTACTATCATAAACATTCCAATTTCCTCTATCCATATATTCTTGATGAGTCTTGGAATAGTACCCAGAAGCCCATCCAGTACAACTGCCCACTCTAAATTGATTTTTAACAGGGGGCATTTCACTTTTATAACTGACACTTCTTTTTGTATCCCCTACACCTCTAAGAAAATAATTAGAAGAACTATCAAAATCTTCATAATCATCTTCATCAACGGGCAACAAACCCATACCATAGTCTTCCTGGGATTCGAGCTGAGATGTATTAAAAGTATAATTGAGTAATACTAAAACTGCCAATAGGCTTATTATAACAAATTTAGTTACTATTTTATTCATATTATGTTTCTCCTTTATATAAAAATTTAAATCCCCCTCTTTTAAACAGAGGGGGATTTAAAATAAAATAATACGATTTAGTCACATTCTACCATGTAGAAGTCACCATCTTTCCAGCCATCATTATTGATTTGGGGAACCTGATCTTTACCATTATCATAAGCCCAGTTCTTAACCTTATCCTTAGTATATTCAGCAATCTCGGTAAAGGATACATAGTTATTATTATCAAAATCAGCTTCACATGTTTTTAAACCTTTCATTAAGAATTCAGTAAATAAACCATTTCTAAACTTGCCGATTTCCCATGAAGCTGTTTTATCACTTGTTGAATATAGCAAAGATAAACCTTGTCCGGAAGCCCAACCTTTTAATGTAACATCTCCTCTTGTTCCTGGAGAAGGTCTTCTTCCAGAATCTGTAAACACAGCTATCTTAAGACCATTTCCTTCACCGCCTCTTCTTCCTTCATTTACTTTATCAAATAAGCTTTCTAATTCTGCTACAAATATATCTAGATTGAATCCTGTGGTCTCAATACTATATGGGTCTGTATCTTTAGCTGAGAAATATATATGGTCGTCAGGACCTTGATATCCTCTACCAGCGAAATAGAATACAACTGTCAAATACTTACCATCGTCAATCTCATTCTTTACATTATCTATCCCTTCTTTTATCATATTTAAGGTTGGATTCATATATTCTCTTGTTTCGAATGCTCCTTGATTTTTAAGTATTGGAGCAAGATCTTGCATATCTTTAACAGCATATTTAAGTTGACCATCGTGGATAT
>CAYUUC010000488.1:0-2438 GCA_964447635.1 uncultured Spirochaetia bacterium | reverse complement strand
AATTATATTTTCCGAATATCACTAATTGTTAAAGAATATCTTTTACAAAAATCTATATTTGATTTTTTGATTTTAAGTGTTTTTATTTACCTTTGCTATTTTTTCACTTTCCTTAAAGTCCCAGTTTATAACTGGTAGATGTTTATAATTTGTTTCTTCGTATATGTTCCATTCGACTTCTTCTACTACATCGACGATCGGACTTATATAATCAGTTGAAATCTTATCTACAATGATGATGATGTTCCAATCAAAATCATTACTTAGCTTAAAATTAAAATCCACATCCAGAACAAAATCGAGTTTCTTCAATCGCTTGATTAACTCGATTGTCCATTCTGATTTATTAAACAGCATCTTTATACACTCCTTTTATAAAGTTAATATATGTTTTTAGCTCTTCTATACTTTCATTTCCCATTTCGATATTATAATAATCTGATGATCTTCTTAGTTTGTAGAGTTTTTCATATACATTTCTTATATTTCTTACTTTTCTGACATCGAAAAACCTGTTAATATTACAAAAAGTGCCAAAAGCTCTTGCGATACCTAAATGCCGCCAGCCTTTATCCTCTTCCGGTTCTCCTAAAACCGCATACATGAAATTGAATATGGAGAAATATAGATTTGAAGCACATGCATAATAGTATCCATTGTCGTAAGAGTATTCAGCGACTTCTAATCGTTCCTTCGCTTTTAGATCGAATAACTTTAACTTTATCATTTCTACCCCATTCACTTAATATAATAACGGTTTTTCCAGTTAATTATGCGATTTAAAATAGTCATTACATATAAATCTAACAGCCGACGAAAAATCTAAGCCTTTATCTTTTCTAAAAGTTTCTATCTTTTGAAGAGTGCTTTTATCTATAGTCATACTTTTACGCATAAACTCTTCTTTCTGGGTATTCGATAAATCCTTTGTGGAATTATTTATTCTGGTTGTTGCTTTGTTAACATCTTTCTTTGATATTGCCATATTATAATGCCTCCGCTATTTTCATATAGTCTTTAGCCGATTTGGCGTTCTTGTCTCTCTCAAAGATAGTTACATTAAGTCCAATTGATTCTGCGATTAATGCATCTTGTCTTACTACAAAGAACTCATAACCTTTCTTTTGCTGGATTTGTTCAAGCAATAGCTTATGTCTGCTATAAGACTTGTTTTCCTTGGTCAGTATGATTTTGTCCAGCTTCGTATCCCGTCTCCAATTGCGATTGAGTTCCTGTATGTTCTTATCGAATTGACCCAATCCATCTACAGCGAAGAACTCCAGCTCTACCGGACATATCACTTCATCAACAGCTAATGCGATGCTTCTTTCCAATGGCGAAAATGAAGGGCTCGTGTCCACGAGAATATAGTCGTATTGACCATCCACACTTGAGAAGATGTCCTCAAACATAAACGGTTTTTTGATTAGTTCCGTTTCTGAAATGTGTCTAAGGTCGCCATCGGGAAAAGTGATTATCATGTCGAAACCTTTAGCCGTTTTCAGGATAGCATCTTGAGCATTACACTTTCCGTCGATGATGTCTGCCAGCTCGAATTGGATTCCTTCCGGCTCTACCCAATTGCTTGAGTTCCCCTGTGGGTCAGCATCTATTAAGAGCGTACGTTTGTTAAGTGTTGATAGAGCGTGGGTTATAGATACGCATGATACTGTTTTGCCTACTCCACCCTTGAAATTGCCAAGCATAATTTTTTTCATTTTTTATTTATTACCTCATTATTACTTAGTATTACTCAATATGTATAAAATATTACTAAATATTATTAAGTGTGTCAATAATATTATTGAGTATTGTAGAGTAATATAAGAATTTATTGATTTAAATTTAATTTAGTTTATCGGGGGTTTAATTTTTTATATGGATAGAATTAATTAGAAGGGTAATATTTGTAATAATTTATATTATTTAAATATAGTAAATTAGTTATCATTATAATTAGGGTCTATTGGTAAAATTAACCTTAATACTTTTCTTTGGGTTAATTCACCTGTTTCCTCGTCTCTTACAGTTTTCACCACCTGTATATAATATTCGTCATTGTTTTTATTATGTTGGACTTTGTTTTTGATAAGTTTTGCTATGGTGTTTAAGGTGATTGGTGAAGAGCGGGAGGCTATATATTTACCTCTAATGGTTTTAGTTTCTCCTGTATCTTTATCTTTCTTATAATTAGTTTCATAAATTTTGAATATATATCCATTTTTCTTCATAAATTGTTCCAGCTTCTCGATTTTTTCTAAACCATCAAGAGAGTCCACTTCATTATTTTCTATATAATAGTTTTTTCTATTTGAATATTTCCCAGTTCCATTATTCTCAACGATCAATTTACTTAACCATTTAACTTCTTTCCTTAGTTCTTTAATTTCTTTTATTAAAGATTTTAACAGTTTACTTTCATTCATGTTGTTGATTCT
>CAYUUC010000487.1:0-2443 GCA_964447635.1 uncultured Spirochaetia bacterium | reverse complement strand
TATAGATAATAATGAGAATACAAACTTTGATTTTTTTGTAGAATTAACTGATAAAAAGGTGTTATTAAGAATGTTTTCTATTAAATCTTCTATAAAGAGGATCTTAATAGAAGATTTATATTCATCATTTATGATTTTATTTTCTATTAAGTCTTTGTATTTGTTTAACTTATCATTCTCTTTGGGATAAATGAAAAATAATATATCATCTATGCTTGTGTAGTAAATATTTCTAAGTATTTGATAATTTTCATAAAATTCTTTTTTCTCTTCACAGTAAGGCGATTTAACTTTATCTTTAATTATTGAATAATATATGTTATTAAATTTATCGATATGTTTATCATCTCTTTTACATTTACCAAAAGATGTTTCTGTATACTTAATCTCAAAAAACACCTTTCTATCAGTTAATTCTACAAAAAAATCAAAGTTTGTATTCTCATTATTATCTATAACCTTTTCAAAACAGCTTTCAATTATACTATCTTCATTTATCTCTTCATTTAAAAGTAAACTCATAAGATGATGAATCTTATTTTCATAAATGAAAGGAATAAATAAATTGAAACACATTGCTTAAGAGGAATTTAAATGATGAAAATCTTTGTGGTCTTTCTTAGTTAAACTATTAGTAAAATATTCCCAAAACTCTTTTCTGTAAGCTTCTATAATATTCAACTTTTTTAGTGATCTTGGTAAAATATGATTATACTCTTTCCCATTCCATTTACCACAATCATATATTCCTAATCTGTTTTCTTTGTATTCTTTTAAATGCTTCTTGATTTCTTCACTATAAGTTTTCATTACTACACTCTCTTTAAAGAAATATCAAAAAGATCTGAACTAAACTCAATATTGAACATCAAATCTCCTCTTGATATTAATCTAATATTGAGACTCAAGTTCATATACATATACAAATTTATTTTTTATTCAATTACAATATATTTTTTTTATATATTCAATAATTTAATACCCCATCTTCTCGCTTAACTTCTTTCTGTTATCTTCTTCAGGAAGATAAATTTTAAGAGTATCAAAAGACTTATGACCTGTAAGCTGTATCATTTCATTCAAGTTTAGACCTGCCTCCACCATACGCTTTACGAAGCTGTGCCTTAATCCGTGAAATGTATGCTGAGGACTTATGATCCCTTTTAGCTTTTTCTTAACAATATTCCCGTAAGCAAGTTCAACATAACCTACTGTAATATCAAATCCCTGAAAACCCGACAACATATCAATAAATATATCATACGGTAAGATAGAGTTTCTGTCTTTATCTCCTTTACCTACAAAATCAAGGAATATCTTTTCGTTGTCTTCGTCTATAATGATGTTATCATTCTTCAATGACAACACTTCACTTAATCTTAATCCGCCGTAATAAGCTATCATAATGGCAAGATGAAGCTGTCTTCCTTTGAAGGTGTCAGGACATTTGGATAATATCAAAGAAAGTTCTTCTTCTGTAATCCTTTTCCCTTCTGTTTTTGACTTTATCCTATCACTTCTTTTTGGATATGTATCAGGTAAAACAAAGCCGTAATCATTCCTTCCGATACGCTCTAACTTTTTCAATACACTTCTAACCTGTAAATATCTGCTTTTACTTTTTACCTCTAATTTATCTCTTTCCAACAAGTCTATAATATTCAAGTATTTTTTAAGCGTTTCTTCAGATAAAAAATGTCCATAAATCTTTATGAAAAGCTCTTTTGTAGGGAGCGGTTTTTTCTTTCTTCCCATTTTTCCAGCCTCCATTTTATGTATAAAGTAATTATCATTACTTTATATCTTATATTACTATTATTTTATCACATAGGGAATATATAAACACCAAAATCAAGAAAAAATACACTTTCTTTGATAGTTATGCAGGTATTTATAGTAGTTAATTTTAAACTTTTCTCCCATTACAACAATATACATATTTTAAAAAGGTAATATATAAATATGATAGGTACTTTTACCCATGCTTATTTGAATGGAAATAATGACATTTCATTTTACTATGTATTTTCTTACATTTTATAATAATTAACTTCGAAAATGCTTAGTTTCTATATCTTAAAAATCCCGTTCTCGACGTTATAGGAAATTTAACATAACATTTTGCACTTTAACTAAAAAACCTTAGAACAACGCCAAACCCAATAAAGAAGAGATTTTGAATTGGTATAAGAAACGTTGTGTAATTGAAGAATTTTTCAAAGTAATCAAATCAAGATTCAAATAAAAATGTTCTCAAGGTCGTTCAATAAAGATTTGGTAAAATCACTTATTTTTAGTATTATTTTAGATTAGTAGAACTGAAAATAATAGAATTAGCCATTACAATTTATAGAGCTAAAGCTACACAGAGATTAACAGGCTATGCTTCTTTAATCAATAAGTGGATGAGGTACTTGGTAAAAACATGAAATCAGTTACTACA
>CAYUUC010000486.1:0-2454 GCA_964447635.1 uncultured Spirochaetia bacterium | reverse complement strand
TGGACTAATTATACAGAAGCAGGCGGTTTAGCAAGTAACTATGTATATGATGTATAAAATGGAAAAGAAGAAAGAATCTCTGCTGATTCATGTTTAGCAAGTAACTATGTATATGATGTATATGCGGATGGTTCCAATATATATGTAGCAACAATTGACGGCTTAAGCGTATCATCAGACAATGGCTCATCATGGGTTACTTATACAAAAGCCGATGGGCTCAATAATGACTTTATAGAAAGTGTTTATGGTATAAAATAGCTATATCTTTATACTTTAAGTAATCTTGCGTTGATAGCCACAATGACGGTACTTAATGACATAAGTAACGCCCCGATAGCGGGTGAAATCAAGATACCAGCCCAATAAAGAGCTCCGGCTGCCAACGGAATAGCTATTACATTATATCCTGTTGCCCAGAATAGATTCTGAACCATCTTTTTATAGGTAGCTTTACCAAACTTAATCAAGGCAAGTATATCAGAAGGATTACTGTTTACTAGAACGATATCAGCAGTCGAAACTGCAACATCGGTCCCCGAACCTACAGCAATACCTACATCAGCTTGAGCGAGAGCGGGAGCGTCATTAACACCATCACCTGTCATAGCAACGAAGTTCCCGTCATCCTGAAGCTCTTTTATCTTATCCTGCTTCTTATCAGGCAATACACCTGCAAAATAACCATCCAAACCGAGTTCATCTGAAACCAGACTTGCGGTTTCTTCATTATCACCGGTAAGCATCCATACCTTGATTCCCATCTCTTTAAGAGACTTGACCACATCATAAGATTCCTCTCTAATCCTGTCTTTAAGACTAATGTACGCTTTTAAATCGCCATCAATCAAGACATATACAGTAGTAGCCAGTTCATCTTCCTTATGTTCAACTTCATACTCTTTGCCCTTCTCTTTAAGATATCCAAGGCTTACAACTTCTATTTTTTTATTATTTACTGTGGCTTCTACACCTTTTCCCTTAATCGCATTAAAATCCTCTACTTCTAACAGCCCAACATCCATATCATTTGCTTTTGACACAATACCTGCACCGATGGGATGCTCGGAATTTTGTTCAACAGAAGCAGACATCTTGAAGAAATCTTCTTCGGTCATAGAATCATCCATGACCTTGTAATCGCTAACTGAAAACTCCCCATAGGTTAGTGTTCCTGTCTTATCAAACACTACGGTGTCGATGTCTTTTGACTGTTCAAACTGGGTTCTATTTCTTATTAGTAACCCGTTTTTAGCGGATTTAGATGTAGATACAGCAACCACTAGCGGGATAGCCAATCCAAGTGCATGAGGACAGGTAATTACCATAACTGTAGCCATTCTACCCATTGCAAAGTTAAAATCTCTACCAACCAAAAGCCACACCGTTAAGGTGATTATCCCCACTGTAATAGCGACAACGGTGAGCCAGAAAGCAGCTTTGTCAGCAAATCTTTGTGTTTTAGACTTTGCCTGTTGATTTCCCTCTACAAGAGAGTTCTTTTTTGATAATTTTTTACCCTCACTTTTTTTGAATCCTTAATTTTTTAAAATTCTTTCTCCTTAAATGAAACCGCCAATAACCTCATCATCTTTACCCTTATTTACAGGTTTTGATTCACCGGTTAGCATTGACTCATTGATAGCACTATCACCTTTAACAATGATACCATCTGCGGGTATCTTCTCACTGGGCTTGACAATGAATACATCATCCTGACCTAATTCATTTGTATTAACATCTTTCATGCCGTCATCTGTTTTTAGGTGGGCTTTATCGGGCATAAGTTTGGCTAACTCGTCCAGAGCACTGGAAGCACTTACTACCGATCGCATCTCGATCCAATGACCGAGTAACATAACATCGATCAGGGTTGCGAGTTCCCAGAAGAAATATCGCCCCTCCAATCCAAATACAACCGCCCCACTATACACATAAGCAACGGTAATGGCTAAGGCTATAAGCGTCATCATACCGGGAGATTTTTCTTTTAATTCATTAATAAGACCTTTGAGAAATGGGAATCCACCATAAAAGAAAATAAAAGTGGCTATACCAAATAATAGATACCCCCTACCGGTAAAACTTAAATCATACCCAAGGAAAGACTGTATAAGAGGGGATAAAACCAGTATAGGTATGGTTATAATAACTGATATGATGAATCTAATCCGGAAATCCTTAATCATCATCTTATGGTGATTTTGATGATTGGCATCAGACGAACTACTCTCATCATGATCGTTCTGTTCATTATTTTCATTTTCTTTTGACATATTTTACTCCTATCCAATAAAAAAAATTTGACTTATATTAAAAAATATAATATATTTTAAAATATAGACAAATTACCCAATGGGGGTATATGGTATACGAGGTAAATATGGCTGATAATAAATTGAAAATTAAGGATCACTGCCATAAACATGAAGCAGAAATGAACCGACTAAAACG
>CAYUUC010000485.1:0-2458 GCA_964447635.1 uncultured Spirochaetia bacterium | reverse complement strand
GCAGATAAAGCAATCTTGAGTGGAAAGAAAGAATTGCAAAAAGTATATTATAAACATACCGGATGGATTGGTGGATTAGTAGAAACTCCATATTTACAGATGAAAGAGAAACATCCTGAATATCCAATAAAGCATGCAGTTAAGGGTATGCTTCCGAACAATAGAATAGGTAAAAGGATGTTATTAAATTTAAAAGTCTATAATGGAAGTGATCATCCACATACAGCACAAAAACCAATAAAAGTTGAAGTTTAATTTAGATGAAGAAATAATATAGGAGGAAATTGTGGCAGATTTTATTCAAGCTACAGGAAGAAGGAAAGAATCCATCGCTCGGATTATCCTTAAAAAAGGAAGCGGTAAAATATCTATTAATAAAAAGACACCTGAGCAATATTTTAAAAGAGAATCATTGGAAATGATGATTAAACAACCTCTGGAAGTAATTGGAGCAGAATCTGATTTTGATATCTATGTTAATGTACAAGGTGGTGGAGTAACAGGACAAGCTGGAGCTTCTAGACATGGACTAGCCAGAGCTTTAGTCCTATTCGATGAATCCAATAGAAGTGTATTAAAGAAAAATGGTTTCCTTACAAGAGACTCTAGAATGAAAGAAAGAAAGAAATATGGTCAGCGAGGAGCAAGAAGGAAATTTCAATTCTCCAAAAGATAAAACCATTATTTATTCTATCCTTACATACTATAAAAACTATCATCATTTAATTATTTTTATAATCATCCATACAGAATTATCAAAATTCATTAGATTATATACGAAAACACAAATTAATGGTTATATATAAAGGAGAATAATTAATGGATAGTTTATCATATGACATCGCTATAATTGGTGCAGGACCCGGAGGATATACTACTGCTATTAGAGCTTCTCAATTGGGACAAAAAGTAGTGTGTATTGAAAAAGATAAACTAGGCGGAGTTTGTCTTAATTGGGGATGCATTCCTACAAAAGCATTAATCAGAAGTGCTGAGGTATATCATTTAATCAAAAATAGTAACACCTTTGGAATTGAAATAAATGATATTAATATAAATTTTGAAAATATCATAAAAAGAAGCAGAAATATTTCCAAGAAACAAGAAAAAGGAGTCGAATACCTTTTTAAAAAATATGACATTAAATCTATTAAAGGAGAAGCGAGATTCTTAAATAAGAATAAGATTGTTGTTTCTATAGATGGAAAAGATAGTTATGAAATCGAAGCACAGAAGATAATCATAGCTACAGGAGCAAAACCTAAATCCTTACCAGGTGGTAAAATTGATAAAGAAAGGATTATATCAAGTACTCAAGCAATGATGTTAGGAGAATTGCCTAAAAATATGGTCATTATTGGTGCTGGAGCTATTGGAGTAGAATTTGCATATATCTATAATGCTTTAGGAACCAATATAATCATAATCGAAGCATTACCACATCTATTACCTAATGAAGATGAGGAAATATCAAAAACATTAGAAAGAGAGTTCAGAAAACAAAAAATCAAATATCATACAAAATCTTATCTAGATAACATAGAGAAGACACCTAATGGAGTAATTGTATCATTTAAGAATAAAAAGGGTGAAATAGAGAAAGTAGAAGGTGATTATGCTTTAATGGCTGTTGGTGTTCAACCTAATTCAAGCGGATTAGACTTTGATAAAGCTGGTGTAGAGGTTGACGAAAAAGGCTTTATTAAAGTAGATAAAAAAACCTATCAAACCAATACCGACCACATATACGCTATCGGAGATGTCATACAAACTCCATTATTAGCTCATGTAGCAAGCCATGAAGGTATATCATGTATTGAACAAATCTTAGGAATAGAAAATCCAACAGGTGTAGATTATAGTGTAATACCAGCGTGTACTTACTGTAACCCACAAGTAGCAAGTATAGGCTTAACCGAGAAGCAGGCAAAAGACGAAGGCTATGATATAAAAATAGGTAAGTATTCATTCAAAGCTAGTGGTAAAGCTGGAGCTTTAGGATATGATGCAGGACTTATCAAAATTATCATAGATAAAAAATCTGATAGAGTTTTAGGATGCCATATGATAGGTCCAGATGTTACAGAATTAATAGCTGAGATAGGATTGGCTATGACTAGTGAGAATAACAGTAAAAACATTATTCATACTATACATGCACATCCCACTTTATCTGAAGGTGTTATGGAAGCTACTGGAAACGCATATGGAGTATCAATTAATGTGTAGCTGATTAGAATAAAGGCTTTCTATATTGTAATGCTTCCATTAAGTGTTCTTCCATAATCTCATCGCTATTATCCATATCAGCTATAGTTCTGCTAACTTTAACCACACTATCAAAACCTCTTCCAGATAACCTTAACTTATCGGAAGCCATTTTAAGAATTTTCCTACAGTTTTTACTCATTTGGCAGTAAGTTTCAATTTCAGACCTTTTCATATTAGCATTGTTAGG
>CAYUUC010000484.1:0-2467 GCA_964447635.1 uncultured Spirochaetia bacterium | reverse complement strand
TACGTTCGATTTTTGATTTTGGATTAATTGTTGAAAGAGATTTTATACAAAATAAATTGAATGATATATCAGCTAATTATTTCACCAGTAAATTCTATTTAATTGGGGATAACAATGAATTAACAGAATTAGTCTTTGATAAATATGGTAATCTTAAGGAAAATCCGATTTTCATATCTCAATTAGTGGAAGTAGAAAAATTGGATGTCTCTCCTAAAAATAAAACAGCAGCTATCATAAATAATAAAGGGCAAGCTATAAAGTTATATGATTTTGAATCAGAAACAATAAAAAATTTAGCAACCAATGCTATAGCAGAAGAAATAAATGTTATCGAAAGTGGAACAGAGGCTTTTGCTATATTGAGTAATAATAGACTTATAAGATTTAATATTAGTACAGGTAAAGTTGAAGAAATTGATTACCCATTACCAGGAAAAGCTTCTAACTATATAATTGATACTGATAATGTCAATAGATTCTTAGGTATAGGTGATTCTCAAGGAAAACTATATGTTTATAAATATTCCCAATCAGGAAGGGATACTAATAGACTCCTTACTGAATTCCAAATTGAATATAGGATTACGAGTATCGATTTCTTAACTGAAAAGCAATGGGTACTCATAGGATCTGATGAGGGATATTTATATGCTTATGATTTACAAACCAATTTTCTAATATTTAAAATCGGTATCCATAATGGTAGAATAAATCAAATCCAAGTATCCAAAGATGAAAAGTATGTTTTTTCCGTTGGTGATGATGGTTATGTGGTTAGATCTTTACTAGAAGATAACTATGATGAAATCATCCGAAAAAAAAGTCATGATAAAGCTTTGACATTAAGTTTGAGTAATGATGAGTCCAGTACTCAACTGATAACAGGAGGTTCGGAAGGAAAAATTACTATATGGTCCACCAGGGGAGATTTTCGAAAGGTTCAATCTATCGGATTGATTAAATCATCAATATATACTATTACTTACCTAGATACAGAAAAGATTATTAATATTCTTGAAAATGATGATTATATAATAGATAGACCTGAA
Organism: uncultured Spirochaetia bacterium; assembly: GCA_964447635.1. Lineage (GTDB taxonomy): Bacteria > Spirochaetota > UBA6919 > CAYUUC01 > CAYUUC01 > CAYUUC01. Next base: position 1,415 of record CAYUUC010000484.1, on the reverse strand, counting down.
AACGAAGAAAACATATCAGAGGAGATGTCTGATTTTGTATTGATTAGTACTGAATCTGGTTTGGAATACTTAATCAAAATCGATAGGATTAACACTCCTCAAAGCGATGAAGACATAGATAATGTTGATATAAAGATTATGCATGTATTTAGCCAATCACCAGAGCCTATAAGGAATACTGATATTATTGAAGATAGTTCATTTTTAATATCTGTTGGTGATGAAGGCAAAATCAATATATATGATACAAACTATATACTGGGATTCGGTTATTCATCAGCAGGATTATATAAAGAAGCAAGGATATTCATAGATAAATCTTATAGATTAAATGATGAATCTAATAATTTTGATGCCTTAATCAGAGATAGACAGGAACAAGCTCGAATCCTTACCCGACTTGGACAAAGCGAAGAAGCAATAGAAATTTTAAAAGAGATGAATTCTTATCTGGAAGTTAATCCTATATCACTTGAACCAAAAATAGAAGATACCACCATTCAAAAGCATAAACGACCAGAAGACCCCATCAAAGGTGATTCTATTAAGGATGAAAAGTTAGAAAGCCGGATTATTGAGGATTATAAGTATGTAGTATTGAAACCAAAAATCGAGGATTATAAATATATTACCCAACAACAATTAGCTTTTAAGGAATACTCATCACCAGATAAATTCAATAACATAGTTGATAATTATATACATATCGGAGATATTTATCTGGAGAAATATTTCGATTATACAATGTCAAGAGCATATTATATGAAAGCTATTGACGCTGCTAAAAGGAGCAGAAATAAAGAGTTAATAGCTTTAGCTTATTATAAATTTGCTTTATGTACACAAAAGTATGCTGTGGTTGTTCGAAGATATGGTATGGAGTTAGAAGCAGATACTTTGGATTCAATCGCTCTTATTAATATTTATACTGGTTTAGACAATGCTTTGGATACTGATGAATATAGATATATAGCTTTAGGTCATGAAACATATGGTGATGTATATAGTTTAAAAAAAGATTATCTCTTAGCAGAGGAGTATTACAATCGTGCATATCAATATTACAAAGAGATAAAAAGCGAGATTGAAAGAGTAAATATCCTAAAAAAAATTATCGATGTAAGTATAAAATCAGAAGATATTGGAAAAACAATAAGCTATTTTAATCTAGCCGTTCAGTATTCTAATGAATTAACCATTTATAGGATAAAAGGTCTTCTATATAATGAATTAGCGAAATTATTCATGGATTTTGGACATTATCGAAATTCATTAGAATACGCCAGAAAAGCATATAAAGCATTGGATATACATGGTTCAACTTATGATATTGTAAATAACTACCTTATACAAGCACAATTCTTCCTGGAAACAGGGGATTTGGGCTCAATTCCCGTGCTCTCTTTTTCCTTCTC
>CAYUUC010000483.1:1221-2467 GCA_964447635.1 uncultured Spirochaetia bacterium | reverse complement strand
TGTAAAGTTCTATTTTAGATTTTATTTTAAGAGTGATTTTATACAAAATTTTTATTTGAATTGAGCTTTATAATATGTTATATTTTATATAGTTTCTTTACGTTCTTTTTAAGTTGTTGAGATTTATCAATTATACTATTCCTTTCCTCGTTAAAAGAATAAATAAGATGGTATGTGAGATAAATTATTCTCATAGAATCCAAATTAGGGAGGAGAGTGTGTGTATAAAAAAACAACATCCAGAAATAAAGAGCGTCTTAATATTATTTATATAAGGAGCGTTTAAAATGAACATAAGAAAAATTTTAATTATGTTGTTAATTTTATTCATATCTGTGTTCTTTATAATTTGTCAGCCTAATGGCGATGATGGTGATGGTGGAGACGGCGGAGACGGCGGAGATGGTGGAGACCAGGGCGATCCCCCATCCGCACCTACCGGGCTTACAGCATCAGACGGAGATTATACAGACCATATCGAATTAAGTTGGAATAGTGTCAGTGATGCGGATTCATATCATTATTATTATGCCACTTCACAAACAGGTACATATACTGAATTCGGAACTCCCGGCTCATCAACATCTATTAATGTAACAGGTGTATCACCGGGAACAACGTATTGGTTTAAGGTTAAAGCTGAAAATGAATATGGATTAAGTGGATTTAGTAATGCCGACTCCGGTTATGCAAGTAGCCCGGAAGATAACTATACATTGGATGCAGATTGGTGGTCATTAAACCAAAACGACGAACTAACATCAACAACAATTAAAGGAAAATCAATCAACCAAAAACCTAATACATACAGCATCTCTGAGATCAACAATAAGGTAGATCCGTATGCTAATTTTGATTATAAGAAAATCGATTACAACAAACAAGCACAAGCGGGTGCGTTCGATAGAATACAGGTTATATTCAAAAATGAATCCGATATACAAAACAGAGACGGTAATATACCTACAAAGTATCAAAAATACGGACAATTGAAATATTATCCGGATAATCCTATACCTGAACTAACTATACTTACACCTACTCAAAAAAGTAACATAGATTGGAACGAAATAATAGATTATTATAATTCACTACCTGAGGTCAAATTAGCTATACCCGATTACTTCCAGTACGAATTATGGACTCCAAATGATGAATATTTTGATGACCAATGGCAAATGCAATCGAGCCACCTGAATATGGAAGCTGTATGGGATATTACCACAGGTGATTCAAATATCAGAGT
>CAYUUC010000483.1:0-1121 GCA_964447635.1 uncultured Spirochaetia bacterium | reverse complement strand
GACTCTACTAATGATGTAGATGTTATAAATATGAGTCTTGGCTCTGCCTCTTATGTAGATAGTTATGACCCAAGCTATCAAATAATTATAAATGACGCATTCGATAATGGTATAGCTATCTTCGCAGCAACCGGTAATGATGCAGAAGGTTATGACAGCGACGGTGATGGCACCCCTTATCCAGATGATGCTGATGATGATCCATATAATGGTTGTATAAAATATCCCGCAGCTTATGATAATGTTATGGCTGTTGGTTCTACCGATTACAACGACCAAAGGTCATATTATTCACAATACGGAAGTGGTTTCTCATCCACAGACCCAGCGCCTATCGGGTCAATAGACATTGTTGCACCGGGTGGTGATGTTACTGCTGATGAAGATAGTGATGGTAATGGAGATGGGATTTTACAAGAAACTACTAATGATGTAGGTTCAAGTTTCAATTATTATTACTATCAAGGGACATCGATGGCAACCCCACACGCCGCCGGATTGGCAGCATTACTCAAATCTGTTGATGGTACACTCACCCCACAAGAAATATATGACGCTATGACATCCACAGCAGGTACTTCAATGACCGGTTATAACTCAAACGAATACGGTGCTGGAATTATTGATCCATTAGTTGCTGTTCAATATGTAAATGGTGGTGGCACCTCTTATAATATTACAGATTCTGTAACCGGTGAACTTACAACAACCGGTGAAGCTAATGGTGATGTGTGGGAAATCAGTGTAGCTGAGGGAACAATCAATATAAACCTGGCTTTCAGTCATGCAGATGATGGTGATTTTGATTTGAAACTTTATCACCAATCTAATTGGTCTTCTCCTGTCGATTCCTCTGTATCTTCTACTGATAACGAATCAATTTCTTATGATACAGATGCAGGAGCAGGAGCAGGAACTTATAAGATTGTTGTATATGCTTACAGTATAGCGAAAAAATCCGGTGATGTGTTTTTTACAGAATAGGTGATAACAAATTTTAAAGACCAAATATTTAACTAATACAAACTTGCATTTAAAATTATCGAGTGTAACTCTATATAGACGAACCCCTTCGACTACGCTCAGGGTTCTATTATAAACGCAAGTTCGTATAAATAGTA
>CAYUUC010000482.1:0-2471 GCA_964447635.1 uncultured Spirochaetia bacterium | reverse complement strand
CACCATCAAAGTGAGCTTTTCTTTTTATTCCTTCGTTTATAAATCCTATTCTTTCCAAGAGACTTCTACTATTTAAATTAAAGTTATAGGTTTCACATTCTGCTCTATGTAAGTTTTCGTTAAATAGTTTCTTTAACAGTGCTATTAAAGCATCTTTTGTATTACCTTCTCGTCTATGAGAACCAGTTACAAATCTTAACCAGGCAAAACGGCAATCGTCATCTATCCAATCGATACGAATATATCCGATTGCTTCGTCATTTTCTTTTAGTACTGTTATAAGGAATAATTGCCAATCAACATCCATTGCTCTTCTGATGTTTTCCGTTTGATTTTGTATTGTAATTTCAGTAAGCGGGTCCAGAGCCATTTCTTTTACAAGTGGGTCATTTTTCCACTCACAGATTTTTTCGATATCAAACATTTCAACTTTTCTTAAATATATATTTTCTCCCTCAGCAAACACATCACGCATTTTTTTCCTCCTTAACTATGGGCTTTTATGTCGTTATACTTGTTTATTATAATTTTTACATGTTTATATAATTTTTTTAAAGACTCAAAATAATAATAATAACGATTAGATTTCTCATCAATATACAAGTAACAAGTTTTTCTATTATTCATATTAATGATTTCGTCACTCATCATGGAAGCTATTTCGGTATTTGTTAATCCGGTAAGCCTACTATTATGAATCTGAATTAAATCTCTAAGATTATCATTTTTAGAAGATTATTAGTATAATAAATATTATGAAAGTTTTATCCTTTTCAAAAGGACTTTACAAGATTTTTTTCAAAATAAAATAAACAACTTCAAAGATGAGCTTGGAAGATTAATGACTGAGAGGTTTCATATTTATAATATTTAAATATACGACGACTTCAAATTTGGAGTATTAAGAGTATATATATAGAGGGACAATATTAGGAAAAATGCGATACATCAAAACATATTATCAAATTTATGAAAAGAACATTACGATGAGTTATCAGATAATAATGAAGTGAGTTATAACCTGATTAAGAAAGCTAATTTTAGTGAAAACAAACTTAGAAAACTAATCGAAGTATTTTTTAGTAAGATATGCACCATAACCATCTGATTGAATAAAAACTCCGGATAATCAATCCATTCAAAAGCTGATATTCCCTCTGTTATACACCGAACAGATGACCGAAGAAGCCTGCTATAGAGCTGAGTTTATCGTGAAGCCACTTGATAGAAAGCAGATTGGGTAAATACTCACCCGGTTTATCATACCATACAGAGATAGACCCGGACACCAAGGATGATATTAGGTTAATCAGAATAAGTACCAGCATAGTTTTTAATGCTATACGCAATATTGTCCTGGCTAGTTTGTTGCTTGCTATCTTCTTCACCACCAAATAGACCACCAGAAGCGCAAGACCGATTAACAGCAGGATACTTAAATCAATCATTAATCACCACCTCCATCATTGAATACCCGTGTGCCGAATATGAATTTCTTCTTCCAGTAGAGATTATCCAGGCTGGAATAGATAACGCCATAGGTCTGAGTTGCGTTAAGGAATCTACCCGAGCCTACATACAAGCCGACATGGGTAATGAATCTTTCCGAACTACCGTATACATCGGTAAAGAAGACGAAATCGCCCCTCCTCAAGTCCTGCGGGTTGATGATCATTCTGCCCAGCCGGGACTGTTCCTGAGCTGTACGTGGGAGTTTAATCCCGTATTCGGCGAAAATCATCCTCATAAGTCCGGAACAGTCGGTAAGGTTGCGGTCTTCCCTACCCAGTCCGTATGGGATACCGACGGACTGGTGGGCGGTTTGGATTAGGTCCTCCGGGCTGACCCCTTTAGTGTCTAGGGCTTTACCTTCAATAGTTCTGAAGTAGTTTTTATACTTCTCTTTCAGGGTTTGTTCGTCGATGGGCAATTCGTCTAGGTCTTCGTTTTCTTTGATTAGGTTTATAAAGTCTTCTAAGGTTTTAGATTCCGGGTCTTCCCCACCGAACAGCCCCTGGAAGTATTGGTTAATCTCGTCTGTTCCGGTCACGACGAAGTCATATACATTGTAGAAGAAGGGTAGAACCATATATATGATAATTGCTACGGCTGTATAATCGAGGATTTGCCTCATCCAGAAGGTGAAGATTTTAATTTGTTTCTTTTTCCTTTCTTCTTTTAAATCCTTAGTCTCGATATTCATTATTGGTCCATTCGATATTATTTTTTAACCCAAGCACATTATACTTCACTATAAGTGATAAAACTGCATGAGAATATTACTTTTATAAAAGTGTTTAAGATTTTCATTTAAGTCAATAAATTTTTTTAATCTAAACAGGAAATTCCTAAGGTAGACTTATCTATTCATTAGAGTAATTGTTTTTATAAACAAACTTAATAATTATACCAATTTCATCATAACTGAGCGGTACATTTTTTGCTTATGTGATTTCTTATCTGAATGAGTA
>CAYUUC010000481.1:0-2472 GCA_964447635.1 uncultured Spirochaetia bacterium | reverse complement strand
TTATGCCTGAATGCTACCTTAACCATGAGTTATCCTTCCCTATTGCTGATATCATATTATGCGTTGGTTTGATATTCTCTTCAATATTATTATTAAAGCAAAATAAAATTGGTTTTAAATTGTCTCTTATATGTGCAGGGGCAATGGTTTTTCTTGGGATATTGGATATTACATATAATCTACAAAATGGTATATACTTCATATCTATTATGGATGGACTTCTCTCTGGATTTATTAACTTGTGGCTGGTTTTATTCGGATTATTTATAATAATTAAGGTTAAATAATCTTATCAATCACTTCAAATTAAAATGTTTTTCTATTCTTTTGATTATTCTACCATGAGAAAAACCGAAAAACTCTTCTAAAACGTTACCTGGTGCTGACTTACCAAAATCGGTTAATCCTATAGCAAACCCATCCTTTCCAATGTATCTATACCAGCTATACGGAACACCAGCTTCTATTGAAACCATCTTTGATACATTACTGGGGAATATCATAGCTTTATATGATTCATCTTGCTTATCGAAGATTTCCTGTGAAGGCATACTCACAACTCGTATACCTAAAGAATATCTCTGTTCCATTATCTCTGATGCCTTAATAGCATCGAATACTTCTGACCCGGTTGAAATAATAATCATATCTATTTTGTCTAAATTGGTTTCTTTTATAATATAAGCTCCTTTATGTAAACCAGAAGCATCGCTGTATTTATTCCTATCTATATTTTCAATCTTCTGTCTGGTCAAAATCAAAGCTATTGGTTCTTTAGAATTGATTGTATATTTCCATGCTTCTTCTACCTCCTTAGCGTCTGATGGTCTTATTACAATAAGATTTGGTATATCCCTAAGAGATTGAACATGTTCTATAGGCTGATGTGTTGGACCATCTTCACCAACTTGGTAGCTATCATGAGTAAATACAAAGATAGAAGGTATTTCCATCAAACTAGCCAACCTTATCGCAGGTCTCATATAATCTGAGAACACCAGGAAAGTAGATGCGAATCCCCTTAATCCCTTATGGAGGTTAATACCATTTATTATACCAGCCATAGCATGCTCCCTAACACCAAAATGGATGTTTCGATGGTTATAATCTCCTTTGGATATAAAACCGCTACTCTTAATGGTTACCTTGTTAGATGATGCTAAATCTGCCGAACCCCCTACTAAGAATGAAACTCTATCAGCAATCTTATTAATAATCTCTCCAGAGGATGCTCTGGTTGCTTGTTTTTTCCCGAATTCATTGTCTAAAAACTTATTATCCACAAGATTGATTATACCATCTTTTGATAAGTCCAATACCTTAGCTAAATCAGAATTTTCCTTTCTCCACGATGAGTAGATTTCTTCCCATTTATCATACGCTTCTATAAAATCGCTTGATTTTTTAATGTAGAACTCTTTAACATCTTCGGGTATATAAAAAGGATTAGAGAATCCGAAATTCTTTCTAGCCTGTTCTACTTCTTCGTGACTCATCGGATTACCATGTGACTTATGAGAACCTTCATGTTTCTCCAGTCCTTTACCTGGTATCGATTTTGTTATTATGATAGAAGGCTGATTTGTATTATCCTTAGAATGTTTGACAGCATTGAAAAATCCTTTATAATCATAAGCATCAACTTCTTGTGTGTGCCAATGATTAGCCTGGAATTTTTTCTTAATATCCTCGGTGAAAGTAATATCTGTTTTTCCATCAATCGATATCTTGTTATCATCATATATTAAAATCAATTTACTTAAACCTAGATGACCGGCAAATGAAATGGCTTCCGAACTTATACCCTCCATCAAACATCCATCACCAGCAAGACAATATGTATAATGGTTTATAATTTCATATTTGCTGGTATTATACTTCCCAGCCATTATTCTTTCAGCTAAAGCCATTCCAACAGCGTTACTCACACCTTGACCTAAAGGACCGGAAGTAACCTCAACTCCAGGAGTCATTCCATATTCAGGGTGTCCCGGTGTAATACTGTTTAATTGTCGGAACTCCTTTATATCCTCCAAAGTTATATCATAACCGGTAAGATATAGAATGGAATATAGAAGCATTGAACCATGTCCTGCTGATAATACGAATCTATCTCTATCCAACCATTTTGGCTGTTTTGGATTATGTTTAAGTATATCATTATACAAAATGGTTATTATATCTGCACAACCCAATGGTAAACCTACATGACCAGATTGAGCTTTATCTACAGCATCTAGGGTCAATCCTCTTATGGTATTACTTATTAGATTAATCAATTTTTCATCTGTCATATATATATCCTTTATTTCTGTTTTAACTTAGACTCATAAAGACTTTTCTTATATTAATAATATGAAAAAGATATTAAAAATTAACCACTTTGACTAATTATTGATGAAAAACTTAATAAACTATTTAACTATTAATAAATCAAATATAAAAGTGAATCTTATTATTGAAATTATAAAA
>CAYUUC010000480.1:0-2477 GCA_964447635.1 uncultured Spirochaetia bacterium | reverse complement strand
ATACTTCTCCGGTCTCGGATATGGTTTATATAACATAATATCGTCATTATGGATTAATGATTAGAGTCTTATCCATTTTTGAACCATATCCATCCTATAAATAAAACATCTTTACAAACATTTACTTGGTCATTAATCTGTTTTATATTTTTGTTTTTAGAAAAAATTTGCATTAAAGTTTTATTTGAGATTAATGTAATGGTGTTAAACAATCTCATTATAAATAAAAAAAGAACGAGTGGCGATTATGAATTATAACAAACAGAATGTCAATCTTTTCAAGAAACTCTTCCCATGGCTATTGACAGTCTTAGCCGTAACCATAGACCAGATTACCAAAATCATTGTGGTTAACTATAACACAGCACAATCGATAGCCCATGGTTACAATCCCACGGCAGATTATACATGGCTATCCAGGAATCCTCTTCAACTAATCGGGGAATGGCTTCAGGTAAACCTATTGTATAACGATGCGGCTATCTTCGGTCTGGATTTCGGTATACCTGATGATTACCGGCAAATCCTCCTTATCATATCTACACTCATAGCTATAGGTGTAATCATAATCTTCTATAACCGAATTAAACCACAGAAGCTCTTCCCAAGGGCAATGCTTGCTATGGTCATCGGTGGGGGCGTCGGAAACCTAATCGACAGGATTTTCGGTTATATAATTCATAGAGGTGAATGGAAACTGCTATTCGAACCAGGAGTTGTAGACTGGATAGACGCAGGCATACCAGCAGGAGTCTTCGGACTGGAGAAAAGGTTGTGGTGGTATACTTTCAACATGGCTGACGCTTTCGCCATCTGTAGCATGATACTACTACTGTTATACATAATCTTCACCCGGGATTCCGACCTATTCAAACATAAAAAGAAAACAGACCAAGGGGATGAAACAGACCAAGGGGATGAAACAGACCAACCATCCGAAGAAAACAAGCCGTAGAATACTCCAGAAAGTAAAAATCCGTAATAAAAAGATTTTTCTCGCAATATGTATTTTTAATAAAACCATCATTTTGGTATGTTTTTACATTATCGTATATTATATTATTTAATAAGTAAAAACTATTGTTTGGTATAATTCCATATCCAAAATGGGGGTAAAAGCAATGCTTAGAATGTCTGTCATTAATATCACAATGATAATACTTATATCACTAATCCTGGTTTCATGTGAGGACTCAGTCGGGTTTTATGTCTACGGCTCGAATGAGACGGAGCAGGAGATATTGAGACTACAGGATGTAGTGTTAGCTGAATACTTCGATGAGGACTACGAACAATCTATCCATCACCGTATCCAAACCATCTACAGCAAACAGGATGCTTCAGAACCACATCTGATACATATCGGCTACGGTAAGCAAGAACCGACGGGCAATGTATCCAAAGAGAAGATAGACCAACTCATCAAAGCCGTGTTGGAAGAGTCAGACATTGATATACCGTTTGAAGTAGTGGCATCCATTGCTCATCACGAGTCGGGAGGTGGTGTTTATTGCAAGGAGCATTACTGCCCATACGATGAGGATGGTAATCCTAACTGGAACTTGAACGGCGACCTGGGTGTCGGCTTGATGCAGGTTACTGTCCCCTCTATCATAGGAAAAACCATGACAGAAGATGAATACGAATCTATCAAAAACCAACTCGACAATGAAGAGGATAATCAGTTCGATAAGCTAATGGGGAAGCTTTACTATAAACTAGATGATGACTATACACTTAAAGTAAACATCAAACCCGTCAACTACGGAGAGTTATATGACCTAATCAGGGAAACATCTTATACAGTAAGAGGACTCCCCGTTCATGAATTGCGTAAATACTCCTGGAAAGATATAAGCACGGACATCGAGAAGAACCTATGTTTAGGTATAGCCAAGCTGAAAGCAAGCTGGGAGACAATGGTGGTGAAAGACCTGGTGGGCGATGGAGACAGCTCTAAGTTGGAGAACTGGTATTCACCGGTTAGAGCATACAACGGCTGGGTCAGCTGGAATAAACAATACCCTAAACAAGTATTCTATACACTACAAAAGAACCACAAGATAAGAGTAGATATAAACAAAGCGGAAGCAAAAGTTCAGTCAATGCTGGAAAAAATCACCGCCAAAGAACAGGAGAACGAAGAGAATGAAGCACCAGCAGAAGTCTTAACCATAAACAATGACCCCATCACTTTCAACGACTCTAATCTGGAAGGGATAATCAGGAAAACCCTGGATAAATCTACAGGCGAAATCTATCCGAATGACTTCTATTACCTTAAGGGACTTGACCTATACAATAAGCAGATTAGCGACATATCAGCATTAAAAAAAGCACATCTGCCCAACCTGGAATGGATCGATCTCAGGGTCAATCAGATAAGCGATATAAAAGTCCTGGCAGATATGAATACGCCTAACTTGAAAGAACTATGGCTTGATGAGAACCAGATTACAGACATATCCCCGATAGCA
>CAYUUC010000479.1:0-2480 GCA_964447635.1 uncultured Spirochaetia bacterium | reverse complement strand
TCCATTTATTTTCTATTTTAAATTACAACGGATTAATTAATTTTCTTCATTAGTAATTATTTATAATTTTTTTATTATAAATCAACTTTTAAGGTAAAATACTTACCATTATGTTCTTCTACTATATCTTTTAGCAATAACGATGTTAATATTTTATTGGTTACATTTATATTTAATCCTGATTCTATACATAATTGGTCTATATGTTTCTTTGTGTTTACTGTTATATATGGTAGAATTTTTTTCTCTTCATCGCTTAATATATCATAGTCGATATTCGGAAATTTCTCATTTATATTTAAATTATCCGGTTTATCTTCTATATTGTCTTTTTCCTTTTTAATTAATTCATAGTTTTTATTTATTTTAACTTTTTCTCTCTTATTTTCTATTATATTATTTATGTCTTTCCTTATCGGTGATAATTCATATTTTATTTGTTCTAAAATATCATTTGCATTTTCCACCAATATAGCCCCATCCTTAATAAGCTGGTTAGAACCTTTATATAGTCGACTATTTGGACTTCCGGGAACTGCGAAGATACTTCTTCCATAATCATTTGCTAACTTTGCAGTTATTAATGAGCCAGAGTCTTCAGGACTTTGAATCACGATGATACCAAGGGTTATACCAGCTATGATTCTGTTCCTCTGGGGAAAGTTGTATCTTTCCGGCTTTGTTCCTATCGGGAATTCGGATAGGATTAATCCTCCATTGGCTATGATTTTTTCAGCGAGTTTACGGTTTTCATAAGGATATATTATATCTATACCTGAACCTAATACAGCAATGGTTCTCCCATTGGCATCCACACATCCTCTATGTCCGCTACTGTCTATACCTTTAGCGAGACCGGATACTATGGTTATACTTGCTTTTGATAAATCATAAGCAATCTTATATGCAATCTCCATACCGTGTTTTGAAGGGGTTCTGGTTCCTACAATCCCTACAGAGTTTATATCTTCGGTAGTGATGTTTCCTTTATAATACATCAAGATAGGAGGGTCGGATATATTTTTAAGGTTCGCCGGATATGTTTCATCTTCTAGGGTAACTACACCATAGCCTTTCTTTATGATTTCATTTAGTTCTTTTTCAGCTTTTTCGAAGATTATTCTTTTATTAAATAGTTTTTCGAAATCTTTTGATTTTATATTGCATACTTCTTTGATTTTCGATATATCTTGTTCGAAAACATTTTCAATACTTCCGAACTTAGAAAGTAGTTCGTATCTCCTTACAACCCCGATTCTTGGGATTTTAGTAAGGGCGAGATATAATATTCTTTTATCTTTAGTCTCAAGCATAAATAAAATCCATCATTATCTATTAAATTGTTATTATTGTATTTTATTAATCACCTTTTAGTTCTTTAATTTTTTCTTTTACCTGATTGATATTTTTTTCAACTTTAGGGAAATCTTCTGATTCGTTATTTATTTCTTTTAAAAGGTCTTCATAAACATCTAGGGTATTTTCATATAGGTTTATTGCAAGAACATGATTACTATAAGCGATTTTTTCATAGCCAAAATTCTGATAATAATTTGCTAAAGATTCATAATGTTTACCTAAATGGTAGTTTATAGAAGCTTTAACGAAGAGCAGGTCTGGATTATCTCTTGCACCTGATATATTAACACTGGCATTATCTATTGTTGCACCGGCGAGTTTTAATGATTTGACGTCTCTTTCATACTTTTGAAATGCATCATACATATACATATATAATTTGGCAAGGGCTAGATGAGCTTTAAGATAATTGTAATCTGATTCGATAGAAATTTTATAATGTTTTTCAGCTTCTATAATAGACTTTATAGCTTTTTCGTGCCATTTTTTCATCAGTTCTGTATCTTCATTATTTTCTGCTATATTTTTATAAGCTATATAGATTGTAACCAGTGACCTATGTGTTAGACCTATCTTATAGTGAATGATTTTGTTTATTCTTTGGTCCCATTGTTTTTTTAGTTCAAGTTCTTTTTTAGTAAATTTAGATTCGTCCAACTCACCATTTGATTTTTGATAATCTTCATTTTTGATTTTATTGAATACTTCCACAACTTTTGGGTCTTTATGTGTAATTACAACTTGTCTTTTTCCATTAATTTCCACGAGTTTATATTCAAATTGGTTTTCTTCCAGGATTTCTTTAGCTTTATTGTAATATTTAAGGGAATTATCCAATGAATCTTCCAATTGCTTTATGTATTCCTTTTTATCAAGATTTTCTATATTGATATCCTGTATATTCTCATCGATAAATTTAAAATGGTCTCCCACTCTCTGATATGCTTTTGATACGGATACTCTAAGCGTTAAGTCATCAGGGTTCTTTTTTAGATTTTCCTCTAGTTTCTCGGCTTTATCTATAAGATTACTGATATCTGTGCTATCTTTTTTATCACAAGTGATTATTGATAATATTATAAAAATAGTTAATAATAAGATAAAATATTTTTTCATAGTTA
>CAYUUC010000478.1:0-2484 GCA_964447635.1 uncultured Spirochaetia bacterium | reverse complement strand
TTCTTCAAGTCCTCCCTATGAGGGAGGATTTAGGTGGGTCTCTTTGTATTTCTTAAAATTATCGAATTTTGGTATTAGATGATATGATTTATCATATGAAGGTAAGTTTTATCCTTTTTAGTAATTATTGATTTCTAATGGGAGGATTAAGATTAAATTCATAAATCTCACCTTCACCATAATATTGAGGAGCAGACCAATTAACATCCTCATTTGTAACCAATTCTACAGTAAGCATGCTTTGTAAGGCTTGGTGGTCTTCTTCACGATAGGTTATAAATCCTTTAGGAGTTTCGAAAGTCCTTCCTTTTAATAATTCCAGAAGGTACTCAGTTGAGAAATCGTTATTTGATCTTTTGATAACTTCTATAGCTACGCTAGCTACAGTAAATCCCATACACATATATGAATCCGGTTCTGATGTCATATACTTTTCAGATGCTTGTTCTATCAAGAAATCATTCATATCCCAATCAACAAGGTCATAGTAATAATATGAGCTACCAATAAGACCTTCTGCATTACCTATAGTCTTCAAAATTGATATTGAAGGTATTTCTGTTACTAACTTTACATCATTATCCTCTATGACTTGATTGTTAAGCATTAAGAAAGCTGGAGAATATTGTCCTGCTGCCATTGGACTATATGAGTTTATATCCCAGAATATCATTATATGGGTAATGCCACCAGCTTGAATATCCTCTTCCAGGTTTTGAACATATGGTGAAAAATCGAACCAGCTACCCTGACCGGGTATGCTAGTATCCAACGTGACTCTATTTCCTCCAGTGTCTATCTCATAACGCTTTTTAATCTCTACCTCATTTTCATCGAATATTGCTTTTACAGCATCGAAAGCTATCCTTCCACTTTCTGAAGCTTCGGTTATTACTATAGGATGGACTTCTTCTTCATAATTGATAGTCAAAGCTAGTGCCATCGCTCTTTGATAGATATTAGGAGAAGACTTGAATATATATTCATTCCATAACTCACCGGTTAAATCATCAGCATAAGCTGGTTCAATTAATAGGATTTTCTTATAGGTTTCAGCTATAGGAATCAACTCTCTGGTAACATTATTACTGGTGGAACCAATTGCTAAAACCACATTTTCTTTTTCATATAGGTCTTTTAATTGTTCTTTAGCTTTTTCCGGGTCTCCTTCGGTATCCCTATATAATACCTGTATAGGTCTTCCTTCTAAAACGGTCATTTCTCCAGCAGTCATATAATCTAAACCTATTTCAAATCCTCTACTCATTTCATCAGCGATAACTTTCAAGGTACCTGTTTTCTGATATAAGAAACCAATTTTAACGCTATTATCTTCATCTGGTCTTTCTATATCGGATTCATCAGTGACGGTCTCATCTATTGTTTCCTCATCTTCTGTTTGGTCTCTATTACTTTCAGTTGAGTCTTTATCCATGTTTCCTAAGATTAATGGTTTTGGTATTTCGTTATTATCTTCGATTTCATCATCATTATCATACCTTGATACCCCGATACCATTTATTTCATCAGTTTCTTGACATGATAAAGAGACTATTATAAATAAGATTAAAATCGATAGGGCAATTATATATTTAAATAATCTCATAAAATTCCTCCATTTTTATCTAAGATTCTTTCACAAAATAAGTACTCAATCCAGGAAGAATCGCCTTAAATCCCCTTGTATTATGCGAATACGCAGTTAAGGGGGACTTAGATTTCATTCTTATTCCCCACTTCTATAAGGGTGTCTAGCTGCGATTCTTCATATTAATCTTTCATAATCTTACGGAAGAACCTTATCTAAATAAAATATAATTTTTGGTTTATATATAAAATAGCAATTAAAAATGTTAATATATTAGTTCTGATTAAATCATAATAAGAAAAACAATATCTTAATAATAAATGTATAACTTTATTAAATGTCATGTTACCAATTTATCATATCCTTCTCTCATTAAAGCAAGAATCCCACCTTCAAGATTAAATACAGTATAACCAGCATTTTCAAAAATCATCGATACTCTGTAGCTTCTACTACCTGTTCTACAATATACTATAATTTGCTTAGATTTATCTATGTTTTTAATATCTTCATTAGATATAATATCCAAATCTGGTATCAAGATTGAATCCTTAATATGCCCCTTTTGGTATTCATCTTCTGTTCTAACATCAATGATTCTATACTTATCTAATTCCCCATTTTGTTCTATAACAATAAATTCTGATGCGGTCATGTCATTGCTCCTCTTGTGAGGTTTAGATATTAGTAAAAATATCCTACTGTGATAAAATTGGTTTTGTCAAATAATTCCAAACACTACGCGATGGAAGTGTCTTGTGATAGTTCATTTAAACTACATTCATTGACCTTAATGGTAAAATTCAACTAATATACTCTATCAATAGTAATTTCACAGTAAGAAAAATATCGTAATTATCATATAATAAGATAACTAAAAAATTATATATATCTTC
>CAYUUC010000477.1:0-2496 GCA_964447635.1 uncultured Spirochaetia bacterium | reverse complement strand
GGGGATAACTTGCTTATAGAAAGGATCGCTGATAATGTAGACAATTCAGGATTTTTCCTATGGACTATTTCCAAAGAATTAGAGATAGCGAATGATTATTACATCAGGATATTCGGGACTGAAATACAAAGCATCAAAAATCCGGAAGACCGAACGGATGGTAATTTTAGCCTCATAGATTTAGAAATCACCAGTCCTACAAGCCAATCCATCGTTGAAACAGGTTATCCATTTACCATAAAATGGAACCCTATCGGTGATGAAAACATCAATTTGAGATATATGCTAAAAAATATAAATGATGATTCCTCCCAGAAAATATTTTATATAATTTTCTCTAAAGGAGAATGTGAATGGATTGTTAACGCTGATTTATCATCCGGTGAATATTGCATCCAGTTTTATGACCCCAAAAATTATATCACACCAAATCAGGATATAACATACACACTGGACTCCGAACCATTCAATATAACTGTGGGGAAAGGCTCAAAATGGGAGCAACTATCACAAGACACACCTCTGGATACCAGATATTATTATTCCAGCCTCGTTTATGATAATAAGATATGGGTCATTGGAGGTCATGAGCTTATAGAGAACCCTGATGGAAGCACGGACCGGTTGGTTAAAAATGACGCATGGTACTCTACAAACGGCGTTACATGGATACAAGCTACCGGCAATATGTCAATGCCACCAAGAAGCGGAGCAGAAGCAGTGGTATTTAATGATAATATGTATATTATGGGTGGTCTTGGAAGTAATGTTTATTCTATAATGATGTATGGGTATCATCAGATGGTGTTACATGGACGGAAGCCACAGACAATGCCGGCTGGTCGGGAAGAAGGTCTTTCGGGTCCGCTGTGTATGATGGCAAGATATGGATCATGGCAGGATTGGGATATTCAAATGATTATTATAATGATGTTTGGAATTCCACCGACGGATATAACTGGATAGAGGTAAGTAATTATAATCAATGGCATGTTCGGGAAGGATTAGAAGTAGCAGTTTTCGACGGAAAGATGTGGGTTATAGGCGGGTCTAAACATTCTGATAATAGTTTAAGCGATATATGGAATACTACAAACGGTATAGATTGGGAAGTCATATCTGATTACAATCTTTGGGATTATAGAAAAGGTCATCAAGTTTTAGTTTACAATAATAGATTGTGGATAATGGGCGGATATAATTACATATACAAGAGTAAACACTATTATAATGATATATGGCACTCTGAAGACGGTATAAACTGGTATCAAGTTTTATCTTCATCCCATTGGTATGGTAGAGTAGGATTTGGTGCGGTTGTGTTTAAAGATGATATATATGTAATGGGTGGATATAATAGTAACTTATCCGTGGATGATGTATGGAAAACAAATAATAATCCAAATTATTAAAATAGATAGATGCTAACGGAGATTTAACTTTATGATAAGGATAAAAGGCACGGTTAAAAAAGGAAAATTGGTGTTATCCGAACCTATCATATTAAGGGAGGGTTCGGAAGTGGACATAATAGCCTATGTAGAAAGAACAACGGGTGAAAACCTAGATAAAAAAACAAACATATTAGACCTTGAAAGTGAAAATGTATCTGAAGAAAACGGAAAAATAGTCTCTCTGGGTAGTAGAGGGGGGTTGATCAATAAGGATGAAAACCATTACGAAGAAGACATTAGAAGACCATCAGACGATAATGATTCAAGTATTGAAGACAGCATTCAATCAAAACTAAAAAGGATGGTTAATTCAATTGACCTCACCACATTGATGAGTTTTTTAAGTGAAGAGCATCCGCAATTGATAGCTATTGTAGTGGAAATGATGGATAGAGACAGGGCTAAGACATTTCTTGAGAGTGTAAATCAAAACTTGCAGGGTGAAATAATCTACAGAATAGCAAAACAACAGAAAGTTTCATCAGCAGTCCTAAATCAAATCTATGATGTGGTAAGCAGAAAACTATCACAAACAGGGAAAGAGATTGTTAAACAGTCCGGTGGAATGGATACGGCCATCGACTTACTCAATATACTTAACAAAAACTCCGAGAAAAATGCTATACAGTATATTGACAGTATGGATAAAGGATTTGGTAATGAGATGAAAAAGAAACTTTTCGTCTTTGAAGACTTGATACTATTAAATGATGAATCAATAAAGCATGTAGCGGAGAATGCGGATACTAACAAATTGGCAATGTCCATGAAAGGCGTAAGTAACGAACTTAAGGAGAGATTTTTCAGTAATATAAAAAATAATGATAAGTTAAACAGTCTTCAGGAAAAGATTAAAAAACTTGGTCCGGTGAGGATTAAAGATGTTGAAAAGGCTCAGGAAGAAATTATACTCCTGACCAGAAGATTGGAAGAAGAAGGAAAAGTCGTCATCAAGATGAGAGATATTATTGAATGAGTTAGGATTTATTTATGTCAGATAATCGAGATAATATTAAAGATGAAAAATATGGGCTTGAAAACC
>CAYUUC010000476.1:0-2502 GCA_964447635.1 uncultured Spirochaetia bacterium | reverse complement strand
TTAATATTTGAAATTGGTTTTAAAATACCAATAATATCAATTATTGGTATTAGGCATAATGTTAACGGTGGAAGGAAAAAAATATCCCTGGAAATAATAATGAGTGTAACGGTTATGAGTAAGGAAGAGATAGAAAAAATATAAATATAGGAACTTATATATGAAAGGATAAAGATATTGGAAAAGTATAAAAAAGTATCATCGGAAGAATTAGTCTCCAACAGCTTCATGAAGCTAAGGAAGCAATACATGCTCAAACCTAATGAGGGGAAAGAAATGCCCTTCTATATCATCGAGTTTACCGATTGGGTCAATGTCGTGGCGATAACCACCCATATGAGAATCATCATGATAAAGCAATATCGACCAGGCATAGACGAAGTGTGCATCGAAATACCAGGAGGGATTATCGACGAAGGGGAAGACCCGGAAACGGCGGCGAAGCGGGAACTCATGGAAGAAACAGGCTATTCCTGCGATAGGATACGCCTTATGAAAAAGGTTAGCGGAAATCCTGCCATACAGAATAACTTCGTCTATCTTTTCCTGGCTGAAGGGGCAAAAGACTATACCGAACAGAACCTTGATGATGATGAAAGAATCGAGGTCTTCGATAAACCCATCGATGAGGTAAAAGACATGCTGGAAGAGGGTCAAATCCATCACCCATACGCCAGCCTCAGCTTGATGCTCGCTCTGAACCGCTTCGGATACAATGTCGAGGTTAAGATGTAGTCCTACTCAAAAGCCTCTAAAGTCTCGTTCATACTATCTGCGAGTTGGCGGTTCTCCTTGATGATATCGCTGACCTGTCCTATTCCTCGTGTAATCTCTTCACCGGCTTCCACTTCTTCTTTTATGCTTTGGGCATTTTGTCTGGAGAAGTCTTCTATTTGCTTTGCCTGTTTGAGTATATCATCGGAGTATTTCTGGGACTCTCTTATCGCCTTCTCAATCTCCTGAATACTCTTTACCGTCTGCTGGACCAGTTGGTTTATAGAGCTGGTGTATTCATAATGGCTCTTGGTGGTGGTGAAGATGTTTTCCATCTTTTTTTCGAAATCCTCGATTCTATTAGTGATATCGGTAAACACAATTGCAGTCTTCTGTGAGGAGTCTAACCCGAATTTAATCCTCTCCAGGATTAGATTAATCGAGTCATTGACCTTTTTACCCGCTTCTGCGGAGTTTAATGCGAGTTTCCTAATCTCATTGGCGAGGACTTTGAATCCCGTTCCGCTAGCACCCGCATTTACCGCTTCTATGGATGAGTTTATGGATAAGACATTGGTGTTTTCGCTTATTTCTTGTATCTCTTGGTTAAGCTGTAGTATATCGTTGGAGCTGTCTCCTATCTTCTGTATGGTTTCGAGGTTCTTATCCACAGAGATTTGTCCCTGGTTGATTTGATTGATTAGCTTGGTCAGACTCTGCTTCATATCTGTGGAAACCTCTGATATCGTCTTCATATCGGTGGTAAGGTTATCCATCTTCTCGCTGATACTCTTTGTGAAGTCAAACTCATCGCTGATTGATTGATGTATATCGTTATACGCTTTTATAGTGTGGTTAATGTTTTCTGCTGTAGAGATAGCCGAGTCCATCTCTTTCCGTGTGTTATCCTCCAGGGTTTTAAGCGTGTTGATAAGCTCTTTGGTGGATGTGGAGACTTGCTGGAAGAGTGAAATAATCGATTTGCTGGTTTTGTCTGCTGATTTGATGGATAAGCCTATCGCTGATTTGAACCTTGATTTAAGTTCATTCTGCTTCAAAGCCTCCCGCTTAGCCTCGTCTACCATCCTCTTCAGCAAACCGGTGAAGTAGTTCATCAGGATACCTATAGCTATTATAACCATGATTAGGCTTGGGAAATATCGTATCATCCCCTGGTTGCCATCTATAATCGATACAATGCCTATATCCAGAACTGCAATCCCCAGTATAATAAACAGATTAACTCTGCCCAGAAGGAAACCGGCAAGGACTATGGATGCCGACATTACACCCGTATCAATAAACATGAGTGCGACGAAGTTTGGCTGACTGATGGCAACACCTTGTTTCGCTAAAGTCACCCCTACCACACAATACATGACAATAGCAATACCTGTCTTAATCCGACCCCGTAAAACCAATATTAGACCTGGTATCATAATCAATGACCCGATGAAAGGAGCATAAAACCTATCCGTAAAACCATTCAAATACTCGGTGAGTCCATTAGCAAAAAAGCCTACTATAGAGAGTATCGCTACTATTATGCTTACAGTCCTCACCCTTGTGTTGTAAAATTGGTCTATGTTAAAATTCCCTGCTCTTAATTGTTGTGTACCTTTTAATTCAATCTCATTCATATTTATATACCTTTTTAAAGATATAATAAAAATAATATTAATATGAAATTTAAATAAAAATGTTTTCTCATAAAATTCTCCTATCCATATTTTCAACCTACATTCCTAAAAGTTTATATTGAGGTTGTTGATTTTTTTCAATATTTTA
>CAYUUC010000475.1:1130-2508 GCA_964447635.1 uncultured Spirochaetia bacterium | reverse complement strand
AACTATAGAAGATGTTTTATTTGATTATCTTTCAAAGAATAGTAAAGAGGATATTGCTGGAAAAACAGATACTTTCAAAAGTGTAATTGTACGAGGTGATGATAATCTAATAGGTAAGATTAAAAAAGTTAAATTAATTAGTTTATCTGGTAATACTTTTCGAGGAAGAATATTAAATAGGTAAATATGATTAATATGGAGAATTATTATGGTTTTAGTTTTATTATTGGTTTTAGTTGTGCTTCTTTTCTCCATTATTGAATTAAATATAACTCAGGAAATGACAATTGATATATTATTTACACAAATTGGTCCATTTCCTATGTTTTATTTTGTAATTGGAGCTATTATTGTTGGAGCTTTATGTGTTACTCCAACCGCTTTAAGATATTATTTTGCTTATCGAAGATTACTATCTTATGTAAAGAAGAAAGAAAAAGAGGAATTAAAATTTAATGAAGATGAAGTTCCAGTAGACTTTGAGTAAAACGGATCTCATTCAATTTCTACATTAGAATAAACCGCTTGTACATCATCAGAATCTTCTATATTTTCTACTAAATTAAGAATCTTTTCTGCTTTTTCTTCAGACATAGGAACTGTGGTTTTAGCTATTCTTTCTAAACCGGATGATGCGATTTTTATCTTTTTCTCTTCTAAAGCCTCTTTAACATTAGAGAAATCATCTTTAGCAGTATAAATAATATATTGTGAGTCGGAGTTTTGCATATCTTCAGCACCAACTTCCAATGCTATTTCGAATAATTCTTCTTCTTTATATTCTTCTTTAGGAATATATATCACACCTTTTGTTTCAAACATATAAGCTACACAACCATCCTGACCTAAATTACCACCAGCTCGGGACAGTATTCTTCTTATATCAGCTGTGGTTCTGTTTGTATTATCAGTTAGTGTGTCAATGATAAGAGCAATTCCATCAGGTCCATAACCTTCGTAGGTTTTTTCAACATAAGTGACATCATCCAGTTCACCAGCACCCCTTTTTATTGCCCTATCTATATTATCATTAGGCATATTAGCTTCTTTAGCTTTTGATATAGCAGTTCTTAATCTGGGATTCATTTCAGGGTCACTTCCACCTAATTTGGCAGCCACAGTTATTTCACGAATAAGTTTGGTGAAAATCTTTCCTCTTTTTGCATCCATAGCACCTTTTTTATGTTTAATTGATGCCCATTTATTATGTCCTGACATATATTTTATACCTTTCCTTTATATTTTATTACATATATTATTGAATTTAATTGGAAGTAATAATCTTATACTCTAACTGTAAATATAATTAATTATAGAGGATATTAAAAATATATTATTAATGGTAATTTATACAATGTAATAATAAAAATTCACTTCA
>CAYUUC010000475.1:0-1120 GCA_964447635.1 uncultured Spirochaetia bacterium | reverse complement strand
GTGTTATTTTTATTATATATACTCAAATGTTATTAAAAACATACAAAATGTAACTTATGTTATAATATAGGTTAGGTTAGGTTTTTATTTAATTTTAATAAGATAAATGAATAAATTGTATCAATAAAACAGTCTTATCGTAAAAATGGAGAGTTATTATATGAAAAAAAACTTTTTATTTATATCAATAATATCCATAATTATCATATTTATCAATTTGCCATTTTTAACTTCTCAGATTAATAATCCTTGCTATGATAATGTTATAGAGATTCTAGAAGAATATGATAAAATTGGATTAGAAGTATATAATAAGGTAGGAGAGAAGGACTTCTTTTTTTGGATAAATTGTAATTTTCATGATTATAATATTCCTACAGCAGTTCATGAAAGTGTGCATCAGTTAAGTGGCTGGATTAAGATGAATATGGATTATTACTTCTACTTATCAGATGGTACTTATCCCAAAGTTAAATATAAAGAACTTTTTTACAGAAGTGAAATTGGAAGATATATCGATAATAAAGCCGATGATTTTTACTATGAAACATATCTTACCGGTAGTTCTGGGAAACAAGGTTTATTATTATTACTAGATGAGGTAAATGCTTATACTTTCTCTGTGATTTCTGGTACCAATGTGGCACATACAATGAGTAGGGGTATGAATAACACTACAAGAGATGGAATTGCTACTTTTATGTATTATCTAGAGTTATATCTATATCATGGCAGAACAAAAGTCCCTTCTGATTATAATAAGATTAAATTTGATAATGAATATCTTCAATTGATTAAAGCTCTATGGGAAAATGCTGAGGACTCTCTTATTTATTCTTCACCATATAAGAATTTAGGGATTAATGATATTGAAATTTTAAAAAAAGTTTATGATAAAAAAAATCTAAATGAAATAAAATTACTCTTTGAGAATACTGATTATGAAGTTGATTTTAGAGGAGATATTATTGGGATTTTACTAGGAAAGGTGGAAATCTCAGAGGATTTTAAGCCTAACTTTTATGCGAATATCGATATTACACAAATTGATGATGAAGATAATATAGTAAAGAATATTAATGTTATTAATCTTGATGGTGATGAAGTTAGTTTTATTGAT
>CAYUUC010000474.1:0-2518 GCA_964447635.1 uncultured Spirochaetia bacterium | reverse complement strand
TTGTAAGAAATATTTGATATTTTTAGATTTTTATAGGAGTGTAATACTTTATTAAAGGTGGTTTGCTCTGGTTCTATATCAATCAAAGTAGAGTTTTTTATATTCAAATTATATATATATTCGTTATATCTAAACTGGAATTTGTCTATATTAGTATAGATTAAAAATTCATCTTCCTTATTATATAATATCTTACCAGAGCTCATATAAGATAACAGATTATATTGTGATTTTATTAAACCATTGATAATTAAAAGCTGAGAGTTTTCTTTACCATTAATATTCTCTAGTATACCTTTATACTCCAACAACCCACCTCAATAGTGCTTATATTAATCTTCTTCTGAATATTTAACCAGAGAACCATCTTTAAATTGTAGCTGGTAATCTATTTTTTTGAGTGTAGTTTGAATTTGATTCATCATTTTAGCTGCGTAGAAGTCATATTGTTGGGAATTATTCTGATAATTAAGCAAGTTTTCATCTGTATAATTTCCTACTTCTCTATCTTCCTTATTATTTAAATTTTCAATCATTAATATAATATTTTCTATGGCGGTTATTTGATAATCCATTGCTTCTTTATAATATTGATTAGCCTTTTGAAGACCATCAGATATTTCTTCTGGGATATTATCGCTAGGTTTTTCGATATTTTCATAATAATCATCCTTAAGATTTTCCAATTCTATTAATAAATCTGTATATTCATTCTGAATTGAAAGGAAATTAGTTCCAGCCACTGCAAAATCTTGTTCTTCGGATTTCTTATCATAAAATGCTATCATATTATCATAAAACACATCAATCCAACTTTTTAGTTCATTATAATAATCAATGTCATCATCCTGATTATTATCCTCATCAGATGTTACATTATCCAATTCTTCATTTTTATCAACTGGGTTGATATTGTTATTTTTAGTATTAGAATTGTTATCATTGTTATTATTTTGGCAATTCAAAAAGAATATAAGAAGTATAGTGAATATAATAAAAACCCTGATATATTTAACCATTAATTCATCCTTTTATGTTTTATTTTATCTTATTATGTGTTAATAATTAATAACAGATTGTAAGATAATCATAAAATAAGGCAAAAAAAAATTTAATTTTCGTCTGAATTTTTATTATATTGTTTATATAACTATAGATTAATTTCCAAGAAATGTACATTTTTTCAGTTGTATGTTCAGAATTTGGACATATTACATAAATTGTACATATTATTAAAGATAAAGATTAATGAGATATCTTATAATAATCTATATAATTATTTTTTAATAAATTATCGAATAATTATTTTTTAATATATCAGTTAATGCAATAAACACTTCACAATGATAAGTGGACTTTTCTTATATAGAAATAACTTATTAATCACGATAATATTTATGTGAATTTTAAATTTCGGTATATTTTTTGCTAATTATTCCACGCCTATTAGTATGGTATAATTTTTAGGGGGTTTAATGAAAAATAGTTTAAATTTATCTAAAAAAAATAAAAAGAAAAAAGAACAAATCAGGACAGTATCGGACGGGGAATCCCTAAAAACTTATATTAATGAGATTAATAAGATACCCCTATTGTCCCGTGAAGAGGAAGATAAACTAGCACGTAGAATGGATAAAGGTGACCTGGACGCACGGGAAAAGCTAATCAATGCAAACCTTAGATTTGTTGTTAAGATAGCTAAAAAATATATGAATAAAGGATTACCATTGGTTGACCTTATTAATGAAGGAAATATGGGTCTTATCATGGCATGTAAGAAATTCGACTTTAGAAAAGGCTATCATTTTATATCCTACGCTGTATGGTGGATTAGACAATCTATAGCAAAAGCCATCGCTGAACAAGTAGGTATGATACGTCTACCTTTAAATAGATATTTACAGCTTGCTAAGATAAAAAAGATACAAAAAGAAAGAAATATAAATGACGATGAGATTAATACCAGCGAATTTGCTGATTATCTTAATACAAAAGAAGACTATGTAAATGACATTCTAAAAGCATCCAAATCTTACGTTTCTCTGGATAATCCAGTAGCACATGATAAAAAAGAGATTAAACTGGAAGATGTCCTTCTAGACCAAAAGAATAAAGAACCTGTTGAATCCTTATACGAAAAAGACTTGAAAGATGTGATTAATTCAACTTTACAAACCTTAACCGAGAGAGAACAACTGATACTTAAGCATAGATTCGGATTGGATAACCATGAAGAACTTAGCCTAAGTGAAATCGGGAAAATGTTTAACCTTACCAAAGAAAGAATTAGACAAATCGAAAAGAAAGCTATAAGAAGGTTAAGACATCCTTCTAGAAGCAGATATCTTAGAAAATTTCTAATAGCATAACCCTTCCCATATTAATAAAAATATCAATATTTTTTACATAACTTTTTACTTAATTTTATATATAGTATATTTAATCTAAAACTTAAGGTTCTTACGCAAGATTATGAAAGATTTATTTGGAGAATCCCCCCTAACCCCCCTTATCGAAG
>CAYUUC010000473.1:0-2518 GCA_964447635.1 uncultured Spirochaetia bacterium | reverse complement strand
AGCTGTATATTAATATAGAATATGGTTGTAAGTATATAAGATTGAGAAGAATTGTAGAAGGAGACCGGATAAAGATAGGTAAAGGAAAAAGTAAACCGATAAATAAATTATTGGGGGATATGAAAGTACCATTGGAAGATAGGGAAAGATCATATATTATAGAAACCTCATCTGAAGAAAGTTTTAGTAGAAATACTAAAATAGCAGGATTAATAATTAACAATTATATGAGTAAATCTCGGATATCGTTTGATTTTTATATATTAGGAAAAGATTGGAATAAAATTTTAGAATTAGATATTTCTAAAATTTGAACTATTTCTTAGAATCATAATAAAAAGATTAATTTATAATAACTTTTGATTAACTTAAAAAAAGTTATATAGTAGAGTAAGTAAATTTTTATTTTTTTATCTGCTATTTTTATAAAAATCGATGAATTATCTTATAGGTAAAGAATATATCAAAATTTCCTTTTTAATCCAATATTGTTATTTTTGTTAGTGAATATTAATATGTATTTTGTTTGAGTATGATTTAGATTACTTTATTATAAATTAAGTGAACATATACTTACCAGGTAGGAGGAAACCTCGTGGCACAAGCTAAGATAATGATAGTGGAAGATGAAATAATAGTTGCCGAAGACATCAAAGACATATTGAAAAAAGCAGGATATCAAATTACCTCTGTTGCAGGTTCAGGAGAAGAAGCATTCAAAAAGATATCAGATATAAAACCTGATTTAGTCTTGATGGATATAATGTTAGAAGGCGACCTTGACGGTATAGAGACTGCTGAAAGGCTAAAAGAGAAGTATAACATACCCGTTGTCTTCGTAACAGCTTATACCGACCAGGAAACCCTCCAAAAAGCTAAGATGATAGAACCATATGGTTATATAATTAAGCCTTTCGAACCTGTAGAACTAAGGACCATAATAGAACTAGCTTTATATAAACATAAAAAGGATAAGGAATCAGTTTCGGGAAATGATAATAGCAAGACTCCCAAAAAGAAAGATAAAAGGGATATTAAGAATAAAAGGATGTTTTCTAAGAAACAGTATGAAATAATAAATGTTGCCTTAGATATAATATCCAGAGAAGGCATTCAAAAACTCACTCTAAAAAACATTACTGATAGGATGGGATTAACCGAATCGTCAATTTATAGACATTTTAAGAGCAAATCTGATATATTGGTGGCTATCATCAAAACCATAGAACAATCCTTCAATGATAGTTTTAATAGAGTTACCAATTCAGATGAATCCTCGTTGGAGAGGTTAAAAATGATTATTTTTGAATGGTTTGACAAGTATTCTGAAAACCAATCATTTATACCAATAACCCTATCTGATGATATCTTGAAGGGGGAAATGGAGTTAAGCAGCAATATAAATAATATAACTAAAAAAAATCAAAGACTCTTTACAGATTTGATAGTAGAAAGCCAGAAAAACAATGAGATAAGAAAAGATTTAGAACCTCTGCATATATCTTTGATAATAAGCGGGACTATCACTGCTTTGATACATGAATGGAATAGAGCGGAATTCAAATTTGACCTTCATAATGAAGGGGAAAAGTTATGGAATACTATATTAAAATTGATAATTAGTAAAGAGAAGGTTTCTTAACATTCCTAATTAGGTAAGATTTAAATAATAATTTGTAAAAAGTCTCAATTCATAATTTTATTTAATTAATCAACGTCGTTTTTGTCCCAGTTGCCTTTATTTTCAATTTCCCATTCTTCTAGGCTTTGGTCTTCGTCCCATTTCCAGTATTGAGCTCTATTAAAGAATAAGACCCATCCTCTTACGCAAAGGTCGCCAGGTTCATATTCAAGTTTTCCATCTTTTCCGCTTTTCTTAACGATTTCGAGACTGCTACCATATTCTTTTCCTTCGGTGGGGTCATAGATTTTGCCATGTTCCCATTTTCCGCTTCCTTTATAATATTTTAAATCCCATAATAATTTGAATCCCAATACAGGTTGGTTATTATATTTTCTTCCTTTAACTGTTGGTGGATCTTCTCCTTCTTCAGGTGGTATAGTCCATACTATTCTACCAGCATATGTACCATCATCATCTTTAAATATCCTAATTTTGGATTGAAGGTCACCGGTTTTATCATCATACTGTATCCATTTTCCTAATACTCGATCAGCTGGATTATCTGTATCTGCCTGAGAACCGAGGAATGTTGGTAGAGCTAATGCTACTAACATAATCATTAAAAATACACTAATTAATGTTTTTTTCATTTATTATCTCCTATGAATATTAAATTAAAATTAACCATATAATATACGACTCTATTTTAATGAATATTGTTCCCTATGTCAAGATTTTTTTAATTAGAAGCAAGTTCTATTAATTTATTAAAAAGGAATACTCAATACTATTTTTATTTAAATTTTCCTTAATTTTTATATTAATTGATTTTACATCAAGTTAGGTAAATACCAATATAAAATCTATAAATTAGTATTAGACGGGTTTAGGTTT
>CAYUUC010000472.1:0-2521 GCA_964447635.1 uncultured Spirochaetia bacterium | reverse complement strand
GGAAAATCGTATTGGAGCAGGTAAAAGATTGGGAGCGTTTATATTGGATTTTGTTTTTCTTATCCTATTATGTATAGGTTTGGCTGTAATTATATTCAGCTCTGGTATTTATATTATCGGTGCTGAAAAAATACTGGATACTTCTACACATATAGGAAGAAATGTGGAACAATTAACCACAAAAATAGAACAGGATATAAGTCCATACCTTAATACTGAGGAAGCAATTCTATTTATGGTGAAAACCAGACAGGATTTGAATCAATATGTATTGACACATATAAATGATATTATCAATGGACTATCAGACAGGAACCTGGATGAAATGGTCGATATTGTTTTCGAGAACCTAAAAGAACATCAGACCAGTGAGATTGAAATTCAGAAAGCAAAACAGATTAAACTAGAAATTAAAACTTTAATAGAAGAAACCAATCTCGGGTATGTCCTCGGGGATATCATAAGGCTAATACTTATTATGTTAGCATCAGTCTCTATTGTTGCTATACTATACTTCTTAATGGAGGGTCTTATTGGAGCATCGCTGGCTAAACTGGTTCTTGGTATCAAAATAGCCAGAGCAGAAGGCGAAGGTGCATATTTACCCATGTTCTTATGGAGGTTCTTGGTTAAATATAGCGGGATTATTCTTCTTATTATCGGATTCTTTCTTAATATGGAAATCCTAATGAAAGTCGGCGTAGCTTTGGTATTCATTATATTGATTGGTAGTATCCCGATATTATCGAATGACAGAAGAGCTATTCACGATTATATGAGTGGTACAGCTGTATATAATAGGAATGATATTGATTAGATAATAAGTCTTTATTGACAAACTCATCTTTCCACTTGAACTTATTAACGAAAACAATGGCAATAAAAGTCAATTCTAAGTTATTTATATTACATTTTCTCATCAAATATAGCAATAACTGTCAAGAAATAGCTCTACACGATCATTATATTTCCATTATATTAAATAAAATTTATTAGGAGATATAAACCATGCAAGAAAAAATAAAGAACAAAACATCCGTTTATCAGATTTATCCTGTTGGTATTGTAAGAAGGGATAAGAAGGATATCCAATTGGAAATCATAAAAAAGTTTAGACCCGCTATCCAGCAATTGGATAAGTTCAGCCATCTTATTGTTCTATGGTGGGCTGATAAGTATGATGATGATGAGTATCGCTCTATTATGGAGATTAATCCACCATATGCTCAGGATAAAACAACAGGTATCTTCGCTACCAGAGCTGAGTATAGACCAAATCCCATTGGTATTACCACTTGTGAAATACTCGATGTTGATGTAGATAAAGGTATTATTAAGGTAAAGAATATCGATGCTTTCGATGGAACAAAGATTATCGATATAAAAGCATATTTCCCTGTTCTGGATAAAGCGAAAGATACACATATACCAGAATGGCTCTCTTTCTTTGACTTAGAGTTTATACCAGATGAAGGTGTTGGTCTATATGAAGAGTTGGAAAATGAATCATAATAGATATTGGTTTTGTCTAACTAAGACATTATCTTAATTAATGGTTAAAGGGTTATCTAAAATCAGGTAACCCTTTTTAATTGGTTTTTAATTGGAGATTTTATATGGAGTTTAAAGGTATTATTGATAGTTCCATTAAGATAATAGCAGGATTTAATTTCTATGGCGATCCTTTTCAATCAAGTATGGAGTGGACTGAGGAAAACGAGATTGGCATATTATGGAAAAGGTTTATGGATTATTCATATAGAAATAAAGGTTTAATTAAAATATCCAAAGACCCACAAGTGGCTTATGAAATTCATATTTACAATGAAGATACAATAACAAAAGGTTTTTTTGATATATTTGTCGGTTTTGAAACAGAAAAGGTAGAGGGTATACCTTTAGAGTTATTGGTTAGGGTTTTGCCACCTACAAAGTATGCTGTATTCACCATTCAAGGAAAAGCGATAATCTCAGACTGGTCCAGGGATATATATCATGAATGGCTACCCAAATCAGGATATGAAGGGTCGTATAAATATATGTTCCAATATTACGATAAACGCTTTAAAGGATTGAATAGAATCGAGGAGTCAGAGATTGATTTATACATCCCCGTTAAACCTAAGACGAAAAGGGGATAGACATGGGTAATCTGGATTCTATTATAGAAGCTGTTGAATACATAGAAGCAAATCTGAAGAATTATATGACCATAGCAGATGTTGCTGATAAGATATGTTATTCGGTATATCATTTCTGTAGGATATTTAATAAGGCTACCTATCATACCCCTTATGAGTATATAATGAAGCGTAGATTATCCGAATCTGCTATTGAATTGGTGAATACGAATAAACAAATAATTGAAATCGCCTATGATTACCAGTTTAACAATCCAGAATCTTATTCAAGAGCTTTCAAGCGTATGTTTTTAATACAACCATCTAAGTTTAGAAAAAAAGGGAGTATAACCAGACATAATTATATGCCTAAATTGGAAATGGATTACCTGGATTATGTT
>CAYUUC010000471.1:0-2529 GCA_964447635.1 uncultured Spirochaetia bacterium | reverse complement strand
TATTTCATTATCTAAAACTTTTTGTTCTGTATCCATATTTTCCATAATTATAAATCCTTACTATAAAATTTAGTCTTTATTTTAATTATTTTGTATAATCAGACTAACATGTTATGATGTTTTTATTAACGAGAAATAGGTTTGATAATTATAAAAACATAATTATAGTTGTTAAGATTAATTAACATTCTTTTCTTTAATAAAATATGATAAATTTTTTTTTATCTTGCAAATAATATTTTGCATAAATCGAACTATATTTATTGTAATTCTTACATTAATAGGGAATTGCTCAATTTATTATATAGAAATGAAAATTAAATTTTTATATATTTTCTTTTTCGCTATCCAATTCTTCTTTTACTTCTTTGCTTATATCCTGATATTGTATGTCTCTTATATCACCGCCTTCTAGGATATATGTAACAAATTGGTTTTCTTTCTTTATTTTCTTGTTAGCTTCTTTTATCTTTATTTCAACACCGGGATAGATAAATTCTTTAATGCTTACTTTACCACTTGTTTTTATCTCATCCAGATATGCTCTTAAATTGGCTATGTCATCTTTAAGCTCATCTATAGTGCTTAGATGTTCATCCAGTGCGAGCATAGACCTTCTAAGGAGTACTTCTTTATCATCTGGTAGAGTCCCTTTATTTTGTTCTCTTTGTTTATTCAATTGCTCTATGTTTTTCTTTAATTCTTTAATTTGGTTTTCTTTATCATCTTGTTCTTTTAACATTGATGTTAGTTTTTCTTTAGCTTCCGGGTCTGTTCCAACTTCGATTACGGTTTTTGTATATGAATTTCTTGAACCTACTTCTTTGGCATTCACTTCTTTAGAAGCGATTAATTCCCCTCCGATGATTCTACCTTTTCTTCCCAGGCAGATTATTCGGTTTCCAGCTGTAACCTTAGAGTGATAGATAGCATCAGATACTACAATATCTTTTTCCGCTTTAACAATGGAACCGTTAATAAACTTAGCAAATACACTTTTACCAGCTTTTACATAACCTTCAGGTTCTTTTTCTACTGGGGTTTCGTCTTCTTCCCCATGGGTACTAATGGTTGATTTCCCCTGAATACCACCTTTTATTACGATATTGCCTTCTGCTTCTATTTCGCATCTACCAATAGTTCCGCCTATTTCCACATTTTGAGTAGCTTTTACTCCAAAACCATCTTCAACATCACCTTTCACCATAACTGTACCTAGGAAGACGATTTTTCCTGTGCTTAAATCTACATTGCCGTTTACTGTATATACGGGTTCTACAGATATAAGACCATCTTCATATATGGCTTGTCCTTGCATCATGGATATGACTTCCAAACTATTATCAGATGCTTTGGTGTTTTTACCAACAGGTAGTGATATATCTTCACCATTTTTAGCTTCTAAGGTATCGCCTGTTACTTTCTTACCATCGATACCTTTAGTAGCAGGGACTTTAACAGCTAGAACCTGGTCCTCTACTACATTTTGAATAAGACCGACATCAGAGAAATAATCTATCTTACCAAACTGATCTTCTTTTAATTCTAATTCCTTCTCTGGATTGACCTTGAATTTAAACTCCATATAAGCATCTTTTCCATTAATGGGCTTTTTACCTTCTGCTATGACAATTGGTTTGTTATATATACATTCATTAATAGCATTGTCTATTTCTTCTTCTTTTATTCCGAAGTTTATATTCTTTTCCTTCATTTGTCTGATGATATCTTCTTTTTCTATGATGCGACCGTTTAATATTGGTGGAGTAATAACCATAACAGCTTTCATTTCATTATCTACTATATCAATTTTGGCTTTAGAATTCCAATCCGGGTTGGTTTTTATTGGTCCTGCCACTTTTACCCATTGCCCTTCTTTGTTCTTTAGTGCTTCAGTAATTGCTTCTCTATCATATTCATTAATTTTGTTTTTAACCAGTAATTGGCTAATATAATCTTCGTCGATTTGTTTTCCACCGTTTTTCCCTTGGTAGGCTTTTATATAAACTCCATCTCTCCTAACATGGAATAATGCTTTGCCCTCTTTTGGTTTATTCCTATCTTTAGCAATGTCTTCCATGTATTTAAACAGAACTATATATCTTTTTTTCCCTACTCCAAGAATACCTTTAGAGCCTTTCTGTTTTATCTTCATCTTGAGATTCTCTCTTTCGGTATTGAAGTGGATACAAGCATCTTTTATTGCATCTTCTAAAGTATCATCTTCTACTTCGATTAGGGTATGGTCTTTCTTGGATACTTTAATGATTGCGTCTTTTGATATCTTATCCCCTTCTTCAGGTTGAATATCTTTTTCTTCGTTGCTTAGTTTTTTCCTTAAATCATCGAAAGATGGCATCTTATTCTCCTATTAATAATTATTTATATTAAATATCATTATATATAGTTCAATACTTAATTTTTATTTTCCTTTATCCTTATCGGCATTAATCCATTATAAAAATTAATAATAGCCATCAATAAAAGGAAATTTCTATGGGACTTATTACTAATAAACGCTTTCTTATT
>CAYUUC010000470.1:0-2544 GCA_964447635.1 uncultured Spirochaetia bacterium | reverse complement strand
CTTTATCTTCCATCATTTTTTCTATTTGTTTAGCTCTTTCTCTTGCTAATTCTTTATCGGATTTTTTCTTCTTATTAGCCATTTACAAAACCTCTTATTCTTTTTCGTTATCTTCTTCTTTATTCAATTTATCCATATCAATATTAATGATGTCACCTAAAGTAACCTTCTCATTATCTTCAGATGATGATATTGTATATTTTTCTATTTCTTTTCTTTCCTGGCTTTTCTCATAATTCTTAATACTAAGAGTAATCTTATTATCTCTTAAGTCATAATCGATTATTACAGTATTAACATCATCACCAACTTTTAAGACCTCATCTACTTTCTCTATCCTTTTTTTGGATACATGAGAGATAGGTATTAAACCCTCAATACCTTTATCTAATCTTACAAAAGCCCCGAAATTTGTTATTTTGGTTACTTTTCCCTTTACAGCACCACCTTTAGGATGATTATTAATATAAGTTTCATATGGATTTTCAACGAGTTGCTTTCTACTAAGGGTTATCTTCTTTTCTTTTGGATTTGTATTTAAAATAACCACTTCAATATCATCATTTTTTTTAAATTCCCTTTTTGTGTTTACACTTTTTTTAGACCAGTTAATCTCACTTTGAGGTAGGAAGCCTTCTAATCCTTCTTTTAATTCAATAAAGACTCCAGATTTTATAACATTTTTGACTTTTCCTTTTACTTTTTCTCCCACTGGTAGCAATTCATCAAGTTTTTCCCATGGATTATCTAAAACTTGCTTTAATCCTAATGATAGTTTCTTATTCTCTTCATCGATTTCTAGTATTTTAGTTTCGAGGATATCACCCTTTTTTAGTATTTCTTTGGGATGGTTTACTCTTTTTGTCCAGGACATCTCAGAAACATGTAATAAACCTTCAACACCTTGAAAAATCTTAACAAAAGCTCCATAATCGAATAATTTTGTTACTTCTCCTTTTACAACATCACCCTTCTTATACTCTTTAATGAATGTATTCCATGGATCTTCCGTTAATTGCTTTATTCCCATAGATATTTTTTCATTCTCTCTATTAATCTCTAAAATCTTGACTTTGACTTTATCACCAATGTTAAACAAATGCTTAGGATGAGTTATATGCCCCCATGACATATCCTTCAAATGAACGAAACCATCCAATGGTCCAATATTGATAAACATACCATAATCTAATATCGTCTTAACAGTCCCTTCTATTGTATCTCCTTCATTAATCTCTGATAATAGTTTCTCCTTTTCTTTCTTTAATTGTTCTTCTAGTAAGACTCTCCGGGACATAACGATATTAGTTTGTTTCTGTCTTTTATCATATTTGGTTATTTTAAAGTCGAAAGTTTTATCAATATATTCAGAAGGTTTGTTAATTTTCCTAATATCCATCTGTGACATAGGGACGAATGCTTCCATATCTGCACCAATATTAACAATAAATCCACCTTTAATCTCTTTTTCAACAGTCCCCTTAATCGTATCTTCATTTGAGAACCTATCTTCAATCATTCGGCGAGTTTTTATAGATTCAGCTTTAGTTTTACTTAATACCAAATCGCCTTCTTCATTCTCTTTCTTTACAACAAATACCTCTAGTTCCTGTCCTATTTTCGGTTCTTCTTTAAATTCTTCTTTTTTGATTATACCCTCAGATTTATATCCTACATCTACAAAAACCACATCTTCTCTAATTTCTACAATAACACCTTCTACAATTTGGTTATTATGTATTTCTTGTTCTTGTATAGAAGACTCCTCTAATAGTTTTCCAAAGTCTTCTTTTTCTTTATTAATATCATCGACATTATTCTCATTGTTGATAGAAGCCTCATTATTCTCATTATTCTTATCTGAGATTTGGGATTTTTTCTTAATTATAATCTTTTTCTTATTATTTTCGTTATTTTCCACCAATACCGCTCTCCTTCATTAATGTAAGGTATTTTTTTATACTTTTCATATTAATAAAACAGTCAATAAAATATGATATCATGTTTTGTTAAAGTCAAATTTATGAAATATTGACCGAAATATGAAGATTTTTTAGAAAAAATGTTCATAGAAAATAATAATATTTTGGACAATATCCCAAGATTTTCATGTTAAATTTATTAAAACTTAACTCCTTTTTTATATTTGCTACATTATTGGCTGGTAAAGATTCGATAAATTCTATTATTAATACATTTTTACTTATTTTCAATGAATATTTAATTTTCTTTCTACTTAATATGTTGAATATAACCTTTTCAAATTTAGTTTTATATTCAATCATGTCTTGTATATAATTAAAATATATCGGATTAACTTTTATATTCGTATTTAATATCGAATCATTCTTCATAAAACCTATAATATAATATTTCTCATCCAGGTTTAGTGTAATGATTATTCTATAGTCTTTTATAACATTATCATTATTAAGATTTTTAAATAAATAAGATAATAAATCTTCACTTTTTACAATTAAGAAATTGTTTATTACAGTCTCATGGTTATTGAAATAATCTCTGACATCATCGATTTGTATTATT
>CAYUUC010000469.1:0-2568 GCA_964447635.1 uncultured Spirochaetia bacterium | reverse complement strand
AAATGATTTTACTAATACAATATTTAGTTTTGAAAAGACTTTATCAAAAATAGATATTAGCAAAGCGATAAGAAATGTGATCAGTAATCATAACCTAAAAAGCGAAATCATATGGAATGAAGAAGCTATTCAGCAAATCGAGTTTAATGCAAGTAGGTTTAATCTAGGATTAAGTCTAATTTTGGATTATATAGCAGAAAAGGAAAAAGATGATGGTTTATTAATCATCAGTCAGATTAATGATGATTTTTCTAGAGAAATTCGCTTAAAGTTAGTAAATTATAAAATGGATAATGAATTAAAAGATGAAAAACTCCATTACATTATCTTAGAATTAGCAAAAATAATTTTCGATGATATCCCTGCCATAATTAATATAGAAAATGGTGAGGATGAATATAATATTAATATTATAATAGCAAAAGTTTAATATAAATAATATTTCCAGTGTTTATTGGAGGGAAAAATGAAACGAAAAGGTAAAATTGCTTTAATAGGAATTATAGTTGGTATAATAATACTAGCTGTTATTTTAACAACCACTTTATCAGCAAGGGTTTTAGAAAAATATAGAAATGATATTCTAAAAAATGGTACTTATGTTGAAGTTTTAGAAGTCTTGTCTCCTGTTGAATATTTGGTAAAAAATAATAATAATGAATATAAAGTTAGACTTCTAAATACATATCCACCTAATGATAACCAAATCTATGAAGAAGCTTTGAAAGAAGCAGAAAGATTTATACTAGGTGATAATGTATATCTTATTTATGATGAAGATAAAACAGATTCCAATGGAACACCAATTGTATTACTTTATTATGCTAAAGCCAATTATCTACTGAACGCAACCCTTATTGATAGAGGTTATGCAATATATGAACATAAGCATCCCTGCTGGCTTAAAAATGAGCTTAAAGCATTACAGGAAAATGCTAAGCTAACTGGTAAAGGTATATGGAAATCTGAAAACGTAAAGTTAATGGAAAATAGAATCGAACAACTAAACCTAAAAATTAAAGAATTATCAGAAAAACTTGATGAATCAGGTGATGACATTGCTCAGCAAATTCAAGACCTGAAAACCGTTAAATTACCCGATGAAATAGAAGACCAAGAATTCATAAATGACAAAGAAGATACCGAGGAAGATAGTATAAATGTTTATATAGAAGAATCCCCCATAAATATCAATGAACTAGAAGATATCATAGAAGAAGAAGCTGAGGAAGAAGATAAAACAAGTATCGATGATAAATCCTATCTTGAGGATAATATTGAAGATGAAACAACTTTTGTTGATTTAGAAGACCTTATAGAAGATAATCGAGATGTTACAGAAATATCAATTGATGAAATAATCAACGATAATACTTTTCTTGATATAAATGAATTATTATCAGACAAGAATAGAGAAGAACTAACCGAAGATTTAGATGAAAGTTTCTTCCAGATAGACAAAGAAGATGACAATGAAATAACAGAAGATGTTTCTACTGAATTCTTAACTTTACCAGAAGATTGGGCAAAAGTAGCTTTCTCACTCAGATTGGAAAACTTTTATGATTCAGAAATGGATTTCCTAAAGACAAGCTTATTCTTAACTGATATATTTGGTGATGAGATTGATAAATTTATGGATTTAAATCTAATCGATTATTCTCAATCATTGACTGGTATAGCTTCTGATGTAGATAAAGGTAAACCTGAGATTTTGCTTTTCTTATACGGTGACTTCCATAATATTGACTTAGTTCCAACAGATATTTATGATGGTAAAAAATACTTAAAAACCTCTGATGATTATTCAATCTTTGTTCAGAGTAACAGAATGATAGTAATAGGAACCGATAAAGGTGTAAAAAACTATATAACTAATCTTGGTGAGGAAATCGAATCTAATATGGATTTTAATAATTTCATGGAAAGATTCTCCATATCAAAACCTATAAAAGAATTGAATCTAAATGAAAAAGAGAACTGGTTATATATGGATATCAATGAACAATTAAAAGAACAGCTTTATCTAATAACTGGTCAGACCAAAGATATACAAGCACTATCACTAATATATAAGCCCATAGAGGATTTACATCAATTTGATTTCACTTTTATCGCTGATAACGAAGATTCAATTAGTGAATTGGAATTACTTATGACAGGTTTCCGCGATATGATAGGTACAATAGGAATATCATCTCCTACATTCGTTGAGATTATCCAAGGAATAGATTTTACACATGATAATAATAAGCTAAATTTCGGATTCAGCTTTACAAACCAGGATATAATCAATATAAATAAAGAACTCGATAACCCTTTAACTTTAGACCTGGATGACTCCATTGATTAACAATCAATGGTTTTATAATTATCATAAGAATATTTAAACAATCTTCGGAGTAGAATAATGAACTCTTATAAGATTATAGCCATACTTCAATTAATCACTGGTATAGGTATTATAGCTTTTTGGGTGGTTTTTCTTAATACAAATGTCCTTTATCCAGAGAATATGCCTGAATGCTACCTTAACCATGAGTTATCCTTCCCTATTGCTGATATCAT
>CAYUUC010000468.1:0-2578 GCA_964447635.1 uncultured Spirochaetia bacterium | reverse complement strand
GATGATATATTAATCAATATTAATCCTATAATTAAAATCACTATAAATTTAAATATTCTCTTAAGCATTTTCAAACCTGTTTAATAATCCTTATTTGTACGATTTTTATTAAGTAAATAAGTTTATATAATATAATAAATAAAAAGACTATAAACCCTTATAGATAAACTGATTAAAAAAAATAAGAAAAAAACTAAGAATCAACAAACATAATTAAAGTAAATAATATAAAGATTTTGAAGAGGAAAGACTATATAAACGAATACATACTTCACTAATAGAATAAAATGTAGATTAGAAGCTATAAGATGTTTATAAATTTAAAAACTAGTAAAGTTTTTAAACAATACTTTTTTAGTGATATGTTGTAAAATTATCTCTCATTTTTGTGTAAAAAAGCAACTTGATAAAAGCATTATAATAAATATCTGTTATTTATTGTTGTAATAAATTTAAATAATGTTAGAATTAAGTTTAAAGTGTGGTTAATAGAGTATTCAATTCAGTTTAAGATACACCAGACGGAGACTTTGTGGTTGTTGGAAAAGCTTTAAGACAATCATGATTGTTTAGAATTAAAGAATATTTCTATATAGTTAAATTAATTCCAAGGGTTCATTAAAATAGCGAGAATTTATTGGAGGAAAAGATGTCTTTACATTATCTTCTATTGTAGGTTTAGATAATGATTCTTATATAATTTGCGGTGATACAAATTCTACTAAAATCAAAGTGGTTCCTATTTCAGGTAATGTAAGAGATAGTGTATCAATCCTGCTGGAGATGGACTTAAGTCTAAGGATAGATAATGATTATTAAAATAAAACAGGAAAGATGTTAAGGTTAATTATTATATATTAAATAATTATTCTACATGATCTTTAATATAACTTATAGCATTCCCTACGGTCTTGATTTTCTCAGCTTCTTCGTCTGGTATTTCTATACCGAATTCTTCTTCCAGAGCCATTACTAATTCTACTGTATCCAGAGAATCAGCTCCTAAATCTTCCATAAATGAAGAATCATCTTGAATTTCGTCTTCACTTATATTTAACTGGTCTGCTATTAATTTTTTTACATTTTTTTCTAAATCTTCACTCATCTTATAATCCTCCTAATAATGAATCTTAAAGCTTATTTGATTATTTATAGATTTGTCTAAATATAACTCTCATTAATCTATAAGTCAAACTATTTTTTTGGATTTACATCAATTGTTATATTTATTTTTTATTTCACTAAATAAATTTTCCAACCTATTGTGCAAAATCTTTATTTTTCTAAAATCTTTCTCTATAGCGGAATTTTCTAATTCTTCTCCAATATCTGAGATTTGGTTAAATCCAAAAGCTCTACCACTACCTTTTAACTTATGACCAAAGGATTTTAGATTATCATAATCTTTATCTCTTATGTAGGAACGAATATTATCAAGTTTTTTATCTAAGGTGCTTATATAATATTTTATTTTATCGTTTATTTTATTATCCATTATTCCACATATAAAGAGTATTCTAAACTATTATCCATATAAGTTATCTATATAATAATAGAATCTACTCGAAAAAAAAACAATATCATAATATAATATCATTTTCATTTATTTATTATCATCTATTTTTGGTTCTGGTAATAACTCTTTAAAGAGAGGATGGTTTGGGTTGCTGTATGATAAAAGCATAGCGAGTATGACCATACGATTGTTGTCTAGCCTTTTGCTATTCCATATCAAATAAGGTGTAGAGGTTATATCTAAAGATATTCCTTTATCCACATCTGTACTTAGCTTTTCTTCAACTTTTTGTGATATCATGCATTCATCGAATTTTTCTTTATCAATTTCTGTTTTCTCTATGGCATTATTAATTCTATTATCTACAGGTTGGACTATATATTGATATAGATATTTCTTGAATTCAAAGTGTTTACCTTGTTCTCCAGCACATATGGCAGCCTTTGCCATCTTACAACTCCCATCTCCATTACCAGCGAAACCCTCCGGTACTAATCTATTACAAGCGATGTCCAATGGGTACAATCTGGATTCAAGATATATACTATCCGGAGCTTTTTCTAAAACATAATTAAGTATCTGATTCAATATCATACAATGAGCACAATTAAAATCAGAGAATTCGATTATCTGATAAAGTGAATCTTTATTCCCTTTGCTGAAACCTCCTTCTCCTGGTTGAATATCTAATTCTGGAGCTTCTGAATACTGATGCAGTTTATTGCTTAGGTATTGTTTTTGACCAGGAGGTAATCCCTCTATCATTTCCCGCAGGCTGGGTCTACCAATTGCTTCACCTAATTCTGTATTAACAGCATCTGAAGGGATTTCGTTTTTTTCGGAATTTTCATCATTTTCTTTCGTTTCATTATTATCGCAATTATTCAAAGTAAAAGTGATTAATAGAACCATAATAATAAATAAAAATATATTGTTAATCTTATTCAATTTCTATACCTCATTTTATTTAAAAACATTAATTAAATTTCTTATTTGTACAATATAAATAAGGTTTCAAGCATAACCAAAGATAAAATATACTAAACCATATAATAATATTAT
>CAYUUC010000467.1:0-2581 GCA_964447635.1 uncultured Spirochaetia bacterium | reverse complement strand
TTGAAAAAAAAAGTAAATTTGAAGAAGAAATTCAGAAAATGAATATGGAAGAAATAATCATATTTCCTGTGGGAATTTATGGTTTATTCATATTCTTTTCTAATAATCCTTATATACTAAGAATAACCGAAGAAGAAAACTTCTTCGCCCTACTAGGTCAAGAAATAGGTCGCTCCTTATATAGAGCAAATCTATACCATCGTCTGGAACACTCAATACATGAATTAGAAGTGAAGAATAAGACCCTAAATAAGCAATTAGAACTCGCTCAGAGTATTCAATCATCGATTATGTTTAATCAGCAATACGATGATGTTGGTATAGAGTATTC
The DNA here is from genome assembly GCA_964447635.1 of uncultured Spirochaetia bacterium. Classification (GTDB taxonomy): domain Bacteria; phylum Spirochaetota; class UBA6919; order CAYUUC01; family CAYUUC01; genus CAYUUC01. Next base: position 2,250 of record CAYUUC010000467.1, on the reverse strand, counting down.
TGTTAAGTATATACCATCAGATTTTTTAAGCGGGGATTTATATGATATATGGAGGATATCCCCAAATAAGATTTCTGTTCTCATTGCGGATGTATGTGGTCATGGTGTGAGTTCCGCTTTGATAACAGCTTTTATGAAAGCAACCCTCAAAGAGATTGTGAATAGCAGATCAACCTCTGGAGAAATATTCTCCAAATTAAATGATAGACTCGTTGACATATTACCTCTGGATATGTATGTTTCTGCTTTTTTAGTAATAATCGATACCAAGAATAAAACTTTTGAATACTCTTCTGCGGGACATCCATCGCAATTTTTCTATGATTCTTTTAATAATAAGATAGATGAGACTTATAATCTTGGTGATACATTATTATCGATTATTCCTAATGTTAATTATAAGACCCATCGGCAAAAATATAATAATGGAGATAGATTATTACTATTCACTGATGGTATATATGAACTTAGGAAACAGAATGGCGATATCTTTGGTAGGAAGAGATTCTTTGAATTAGTAACTAAATATATAAATCTATCTAAAGATGAGATTTTGAATAAAGTGGTAAAGAATGCTTATGAAATAACTCAACAAAATTTCCTAGAAGATGATGTTAATCTAATATTGATTGATTTATAGTCACTCCACAGCTTTTATATTTTCGATATCTATTAATTTTTTTATGTCAATAATCATCATAGGAAGCTCATCAATATTAGCTATACCCTTGATAAACTCTGATTGCATATGAGAACCGACATCGACTCGTTCGCTTATCTTCTCTTTGGGAATTCCCATTACATCAAGGACTTCTTCAGCCAATATGCCAATGCTTCTGTTTTCGATTTCTATTACAATAATAACAGAAAACTCGCCATAAACAATCCCGGTAAAATTCAGCTTCACAGCCAGGTCAATAACAGGAACAATATCACCCCGTAAGTTAATTACCCCTTTAATATACGGTGGCATTTTTGGTACTGGGGTAATCTCCATAAGGCTTCTAATCTCTTTGATTTTGATTATCTCTACAGCATAAAACTCTTCTCCGAGTCTAAAAGTTATATATTCATTTTCTATATCTATAAATCCAGCTAGATGGTCATCTTGTTCAGTTCTTTCACTATCAAAAGAGAATTGTTTTAATAGATCATCTTGATTCAATTTTAAGCCCCTTTATTTATTAAAATACAATAAAATTATCATTTTCTTCAAAGTTAAAGTCCTCATTTAAATATTTATTTAAACTTGATTTATCTTGTCTCTTTTCTATCTCATTCAATAACTCGTTAATTTCTTTATCTTTAATCATATCTATATTGGGTTCTTGTATGTCAAATTTCTCCATTAATATGTTATTAATATTATCTTTATTATATTCCAAATCTTTAATTTCTTTATTTTGTTCATCAATTAATATTCGGATTTTATCAATCTCTATTTTAACTTTATTTGTAACATAATCAACATCATTCATTACTTTTTTTAAGTATTTTATTGACTCTTTAATCTCTTTTTCACAAAAGTATGCTTTTTCATAGAATTCATCAAGAAAGTTTTTTAACAATTTATTAGTTGATATGAATTTATTTTTTTGTTGGACAACGGATTCACTTATTTCAGTCATTAAATTATTTAATTTTTCTTTGGTGTTTCTAAAATTGTTTATGAGTTTTGTAAGATAATCTCCTATTTTATTCAACATCTTTTCCAGTACTACACCGGTGTTGTTGGATTTATCTATCTCTATTTTTTCTCTAGCTAATTCAATTTTCACCAAAACATTAACTGATTGCATATTTTCTATAATCTCTTCAAGCTTAGTGTATACTTTATCCACATCATTAAGATTAGTTAAAAATTCTTTCCCTATAGCGTTTATTTCTCCCTGAAAACCTATTAATTGTGTGATTAAATATTGATATTCTTTGGAAAGGTCGGCTGAATGATATAAAAAGCTTTCCGATATATCAGAATCAGGGTCATGTTCGAGTTTATCGGAGACATTATTTAAGGATTCCTTACAATTTTTGGTTGTTGAAGAAAAATTGGATAAACTATTAATTAAAATGTTAAGTAATTTATCTAGAGTTACTTTTATCCTTTTTATCTTATCTAGGAGAAATCCATCAACTTCATTAAAGAAAAGATATAAATCCCTTATCTCATTTTCATCTTCTAAATTTATATGTCCAGCTTTCCTATCTTTTAAGTTTTCCAAAAAGTTGAATAAAAAGTCCAATTGTATT
>CAYUUC010000466.1:0-2607 GCA_964447635.1 uncultured Spirochaetia bacterium | reverse complement strand
ATCATTTCCACTTACTATTCCTACATACCCGGTTTCTTCTATTACAGCTCCGATATCTGAACCATTTTTATGTAAAGGTAAAATTTTAGAATGGTTAAGAGTGGTATCTATAACCCTGCCAACAACTCCTTTATATCCATCCTGAAATGCTATTACAGGCATCCCTGGCTTGATACCATCAAGAGAACCTTTGTTAATTATGATTGTTGAGAAGAAATCATTTATACCATGGGATATGATTTCTGCCTGTTCCATTTTGTAATCATTATTATCTATTGAAAAAACTTTTTCTATTAAGGTATTAGGATTAATCTCTTTATTATCGTTATTAGTTAGTATAAAATTTCTTATTTCTTTTTTCACACTCTTCTTATACTTATCTAATTCAATATAATGTTTTTCATATTTTCTAATCTTTTCATTGGATTCTTCTAGGGATTGTTTTAATTGATTTATTTCATATAAAGAGTTAAAAATATAATTAAAGTAATCAGATATTTCATTAGAAATGTAAATAGGTATTGCTGTGGTCAGATTAACTCCATTAGATATGGTTTTATTAAAGGAATTATCATTACCTAGTGATATCATAACAGCAGAAACCACAAGTAAGAATATTGCAACTAAATATTTTTTATTCTTAGATAAAAAGTCCTTATTCATGATAAACTCATTTTAAGTAAAATAATAAAATTAGCTTTTGTATTTATGGTCCATCTTTTCCAATTCTTCTAAGAACATACCAGCTCCTATAACCACACATTCCAATGGATTTTCAGCGAGTAATACAGGGACTCCGGTTTCTTTGGATAGGAAAGTGGTTAGTCCTTTTAATAAAGACCCCCCTCCTGTCATCACTATACCCCTTTCTACTATATCAGCAGCTAATTCTGGCGGTGTTTGGTCTAGTGTGGTTCTAACAACTTCTAAAACCTGGTTAATTGGTTCTTGAAGGCATTCTCTGATTTCTACTGAATCCATCTCCAAAATCCTAGGCAGACCACTAATCGCATCTCTACCTTTAATATCCATGGTATCAATCTTTTGATTCTTGTCTGGATAAGCATTGCCAATGGATACTTTTACATTCTCAGCGGTTCTTTCTCCGATAATAAGATTATGGACCTTCTTAACATGTTGCATAATTGCTTCATCAAAATCATCACCTCCGACTCGAATGGAATTAGATATAACCATACCACCAAGAGATATTACACTTACCTCGGTTGTTCCTCCACCAACATCTACAACCATATTCCCAGCTGGTTCATTGATTGGTATATTAGCTCCGATAGCAGCGGCGAGTGATTCTTCGATTAGATATATTTCTCTTGCTCCGGCTTGTTCAGCTGATTCTTTTACAGCCCTTCTTTCAACTTCAGTTATTCCGGATGGAATACCAATGACCATTCTTGGATTAATGAATGGTCTTTTATTGTCATGAACCTTTTTTATGAAGTATCTAATCATTTTTTCTACTGTGTCAAAATCTGCTATAACGCCATCCCTCATTGGTCTTATAGCTTCGATATTACTCGGGGTTCTCCCCAACATTCTTTTAGCTTCTTCTCCTACTGCTAATACTTCCCTGGTTTCTGTTTTTACTGCGACTACGCTAGGTTCAGATAGTACGATACCTTTTCCCTTTACATGGACTAGTGTATTAGCTGTTCCTAAGTCTATTCCAATATCATTTGAGAAAAGGTTTAATATTTTGTCGAAAATCATATTATAAAGTCTCCTTAAATAATCAGATATAATTCCTGTTTATATATCAATATTATATCTCCAAAGTTTTAATCTGGATTTCCCATAATTAGGTTTAATTTCCAGTGATTTTTTCCATTGTTCAATTGCTTTTTTCATATATTTGTCTCTGGATTCATTATTTTTTTCCTGGAAAGATAGGGTTTCATATATTTTTCCAATTATATATCTAATTTCTGCTGAATCTCCATAATCTTTAATATAGTCTTCATAAAAATCGATAGCATTAATATAATCTTTCTTTACATAATTAATTTTTGCTAAAATGAGAAATAATTCTCTTTTAAACTCCTCGGTAAAAATCGGATTATCTGTAGTGTTGAAGTTTTCCAATACAATTTTATAATTTATATAAGCTTCCTCATAAGAGCCTGTTTCATAGTATGAATGAGCTAAAATAAGATTATACATTACTTCATTCATATTAAGTTTTTTAGCTTTCAAGAAATATTCTTTAGCATTTTCATATTGTCCCAGCTGGAAATATATAGAACCTGTAACTTCATATAATTCTAATAGGGGAAGTTTTTCTTCATCCTTCTTTCTGGATAAAAGTTTGTCTTCTTGGTTATATTTTTCAGAAGCATTAAAATATCTTAAAGAAATATCAAAGTATTCTTCACCAAAAAGCAAATATGAATAAGCTAAATGAAAATAAACCAAACTATTAATCTTAGCATTACTCTTTTCTAAAATAGACCTGGATATAACCCCGGTAAGAGTTCTAATGGTCTTTAAATAGTATTCTCTTTTCTTATCATGGGATATATTCTTTGCTACAGTAAAATATGATAAACCTTTTATCATTAAATCCATATTAATAGGCAATTCTAAGTCTCT
>CAYUUC010000465.1:0-2609 GCA_964447635.1 uncultured Spirochaetia bacterium | reverse complement strand
TTACTCATTCAGATAAGAAATCACATAAGCAAAAAATGTACCGCTCAGTTATGAAGAAAAATCGATATTAGATAAAATAATCTTAATATTTATGAAGATAATGATAATAATATGCTGTATTTAATATGTAATATATAAATAAAAATAGAAAAGGAAAGGTGATTCAGTATTAGCTTTATGATAGAAGAAAAATATATAAACAAAGTTTTGGATTTATCCACATTCAAGAAACCCCAGCTATCAGATATAGATGTGTTTAATAAGATGACCGAGGAAACGAAGACCATCATCTCCGGTTATAACTTCGTCAACTTCTTCCTGTGGGCGGATTCGCATAAAGGCAAATGGCGGATGTTCGAAGACCGCCTACTAATCTATTACGGAGACGAGGATGCCCTCTTCTTACCGCTGGGCTTAGACGAGATTAAGGTCGGCGAGGTCTTTAGACTTTCTGATGGTATGAAAGTAAACGGAAGCACCGGCAACTTCATCTATGTAGACGGCGATTATGTAGAGAGGCACAAAGATGAATTAGAAGAGCATTTCGAGTTGATACCCGATGAAGACAACTCGGATTACATATACCGGATAAAAGACCTCATAGAGTTAAGCGGGAAGAAACTCAAGAAGAAGCGCAACCTCATAAAACAGTTTGAGAAGGCGAACACCGACTATCATGTAGAAGAGATGAGCAAGGACCACTTCTCCGGTTGCTATAAGCTGGCTGAACTCTGGGCAAAAGATAAGGACAGTGATGGCAACGAGAACTTCTCCAGTGACTTGAAACAGCTTAACAAAGCCTTCGACGATTTTGATGGATTAAGACTGGGTGGACTTGTATTGATTATTGAGGGTAAGGTTGAAGCTTTCTGCATATCCGAAAAGCAGAACGAAGAGACCGTTATATGCCACTTTGAAAAGTTCAACCCGAAGATAAAAGGTTCGGGACAGGTCATCAATAAAGAAGCGGCGAAGCTCTTCTCCCAACAAGGCTTTACATATCTCAACCGGGAGCAGGACCTGGGCATCGAAGGACTGAGAAGGGCGAAAAGCTCTTATGACCCCATATTCAAAAAACTGGTCTATAAGCTTCACCGTAAAGACTAAAGCATTAACATACCGTCCTATAAACCAAACTAAAGCATAAATCTCATCGGCGGGATTTGAGATTTCTTGCTTTTGTCTTATCTTTTTTATATCTTATCTAAAAATTGAAATAAAAAGAAGATGCCGTATCTTTTTCACATATCGTTTATGGATATGGTTTCTTTGCTTCGCACAATTGGAGGATAATTATTGATATGATGAGATTTAATAATAGAAAGGCAAAATGGATTGTGACCGCTGTCTTAGTGATTGCCCTGCTGATTGCGGTTGGATGCGGTAATAGTGGCGATGATGAGGCTGACAGTGACAATAAGAATGGTAATATTGTCCAAGATGATGAAACCACAAATAAAACTCCAGAAGAAATCATCAACGAGGTTATACTACCAGATGACCAATATAAAGTCCATTATTACGCACAATGGGAAATGGAGATTGATTTCCCATATGACAAGGTTGATGATTACTGGGAGGAGATGACCGACATCGGATACTTTAAGTTCTTCTACGACGAGAATGACCAAATCGTCCAGCATATCCGGTATCAAGAGGGAAGACCTGCCCGTATCGCTTTCTATAACCACCTCGACGATGGAGGCAAGGAGATACAGTGGACGAAGAACTATGACTACAAAACCGGTAAACCTAATGGTTACGACTTCTTAACATACTATCCTTCCGGCAGAATCAAAAGCTTAACCGAATACAAAGTGAACGAAAACGGAGACGAAGAAGTACTAATGAAAATCGAATACAACCAAATTCAAACCAAGGAAGGAAAACCGCAAAACATAGTCAGATACTATAATAGCGAAGGCAAAGAGATGATGTATGCTGAGAACGAATATCAAGAGAATAATTACACCGATTATCCCCAATACCTAAAAGCAAAAAAGACCATGTATGTGGCTTTCGGTGAGTTCAAAGATAAATGGTTCTCCATAATCAGATATAATGACGCCGGCGAGATAATACAAACACAGGAGAACGAAATGGAAGCCGAAGAGGGGCTTATCATCCCTGACTATATGGCAAGAGAGTTCCCCGAATACTTCTCAGGATACAATTCTCAACCGTAGTTAGGTTTTTGATTATGCTAATCATCCCATGATTGGTTAATCATGAACATATTCCTTTTTCATCAAGGCTTGTATGTGAATCTTGTAACCTTCACTATCCGAGAAGTCCCTTATCGTATAGTTGACCAGGTCCCACCCATCTTTGCCGTTCTTGTTCAGGCTTACGATGAAGTCTTCGTATTCTTCAGCAGTGATAAACTTATATTCATATGTTTTCTTCATAATCGGATTTTCTCCTAAAATAAAAATGCTTATCCATAGTAATAACAAAATTTAAGTCAAAATCAAATGTTGTTATAATCAACTCTGAATTTTATACTCAAATTAGTATTTTAGTTAATCTCATTACTTTTTAGAATCCCTCATCTATCTTGACCTCCTTTGAAGGCGCATCCCTTTCTAAGGGAGGAGTCTTCGTAAAAA
>CAYUUC010000464.1:0-2610 GCA_964447635.1 uncultured Spirochaetia bacterium | reverse complement strand
GGTAATGATAAAATATGTTTTTTTAGGCATTATTGTTCTTTTCTATTTTTATTAACACATTTTTTTTATTAACCTTAAACTTATATATAAAATAAAACATTTTAGCATATAAAGGAAAGCTTTAATATAATATGTTTGAAAATGGAAGTCTGGTTAAGGATAAATACCGAATAATAGAATTCATGGGTAAAGGAAATATGGCTGAGACTTATCTAGCATTAAGTGAAAGCCAAAAACACTTCGTGATTAAAGTCTTAAGACTGAAAGGTCTACCAGAATGGAAAATACTAGAGCTATTCGAAAGAGAAGCTAAGGTTTTACAAAGCATAGACCATCCTAATGTACCTAAATACATCGATTACTTTACCGATGAGAGAGAAGATGATGTCATATATTTCCTAATATATGAATACATACAAGGTTATTCCATTAATAGTTTAATAGAAAGCGGGAAAAGATTCTCTTATATTGAATTAGAAAATCTCATGTTACAGGTTCTCGAGATATTAGAATACCTCCACAACCTAATACCACCTATTATTCATAGAGATATAAATCCCAATAACATCATACTAAAAGACAACAAAGAAGTATATCTCGTCGATTTCGGAACAGTAAAGCAAATTAAGAGTAATGTCGATGCAGAAAGTAATACTACATTCGTTGGAACATATGGTTATGTCCCTATTGAACAGCTAAGAGGAGAAGCATACCCCCAATCAGATATCTATGCTCTTGGAATGACTGCTATAAAAATGCTTACAGGGAAGAACCCGGGTAAATTTGAGCTAAAAGACTTAAAACCCGATTATATACAGAATCGTTCTATGACTAGCCTGGATAGGGTCATCAATATGATGATTGAACCGGATATGAATAAAAGACCTTCTTCTGCTAAACAGGTAATCGAGCTTATCAAAAGCAATAATAGAACAGTACAAAATCATAGAAGCCTACATACAAAAAGGGATTATACCGATGGTTTAGACATAGGTGAAAACTATTATGAAGATATGGGCAGGATAAAAGTAAAGACCTTTCAGGAATCTATCTCGTTAATAGTTAGCAGTGAAGAGAAATACGGACTTAGCTCAAGTAAAACCTCTGATAGTACAAAAAAGGTTTTGAAGTTTTTTGCGGAAAACTCGTGGGCTTTAACAGTTTTTGGTATTATTGGTTTATTGTTGGTTGGAGTGCCAATATTAATCCCGGTAATGCTATTCTTTGTCTTACCAAGTGCTAGAAGATATATAAAGAAAAGATACAGTGAATTTGAAGATGTAGAGATTAAGATTGAACCTGATAGAATATCTGTTCCAAACCAGCTAGAACCGGTAAGAATAACCAAGATTAAAGACATTAACATTAAAAGGAACTATACCAGAGATAAGATAAATCTTAAGATATCATTGAAATTGACTAATAAAGAAGAGAAGCATTTCTACATTTCCAACCTAACTTCCGAAGAATCACAGGATATATCCAATTTCGTTTTAAGAAATATAGACGCTAGGAAAAAGCTATTATTGTCCTAAAAACTCACAGAAATATCCATTAATACTAACCGGAGTAATAACATAATGTACAAAAAGGGAAGTATCCTTAATAAAAAATATCGAATAATCAAAGAAATTGGTAAAGGTCAAATGTCCAGAACCTACTACGGGGAAAGACTGGATGATGAAAATGTACCTATTATCATAAAATCTGTTGATATTAAAGGATTAGAAAATTGGAAAATTCTGGAATTATTTGAAAGAGAAGCAAAAATACTTAAGAATCTAAACCATCATAGAATACCAGTATATATAGATTATTTTATGGAAGAGACTAAAGACAATATATCATATTTCCTTATTTACAAATATATCGAAGGCAAATCCCTCAACGATATCCTTAAAACAAGGAAAAGTCTATCATATAAGGAAGTGAAGGGAGTTCTACTACAAGTATTGAATATACTCAAATACCTCCACAACCATTCTCCGATAGTGATCCACAGGGATATTAATCCTAATAACCTTATAATGAAGGAAAACGGGAATATATATCTGGTAGATTTCGGAGCAGTTCAAGAAAAGATAGCGATGAATACCTACACTAAACCTGGTTCTACATTCGTGGGAACTTATGGTTATATCCCCATGGAACAGATGGCAGGTAAATCTATACCACAATCAGACCTATTCTCATTGGGAATGACTGCTATTAAGTTATTAACCGGAGAAGACCCTCATAAACTGGATATGAAGTATCTAAAGCCCTATTATAAAAGTAGAAGCGAGTTTAATCTGATAGATAAGGTCATCGATAGAATGATAGAACCTGCTTTCGAGGATAGGCTTAATTCCGCTGAAGAGGCGATGGAACTACTTAAGAGCAATGAACTGGATGTAAAAGTAATCGAGAACAGAAAAGATAGAGATTATCTGGATAAACCACACTCCAAATCGATTAAGGCTATGTCTTATCCAGATAAGGATGTATTAACCATATCCAGGGAAGTAAATCCATTCATATGGTTGATACCAATAATTGCTTCTGCGTTGATGTTCTACTTCGGGATAAGGTATCTAAAGATATTTATTCTATTGCCTATTCTTATTATCA
>CAYUUC010000463.1:0-2622 GCA_964447635.1 uncultured Spirochaetia bacterium | reverse complement strand
ACTTTATTTCACAATTTTTATTAATTCTAACTATATCATGCTACTAGAATGTTATTAAATATGATTAAGGGTAGTTTACAAAGTTATTAGACAATATATATAATTATTAAAAACTTAGATTTTATTCGCTATTTTGTAGTTCATTAAGATAATTCTTAATATTCTCCCCTTTTATTTTCTTCCTTAGATTAAAGAATGGGTATAAAATGATAATAAAGTTGGAGAATATTATACCAGCAAAAATGAATATCGCAGTAATATGACTAGCAGTAGGGAAATAATTAATAGAAGGATATTGATTATTATATAACAATTCTACCGCAGGCCATAAAGTTTTTGGTGTAAAGCTGGTTGTGATAAGAGTAAATATTGTTGTTGCTAGGATTAAATAAATCAATCCATAGGTATAAGTCTTTAATAGGGTTTTAGTATTTCTGCTTTTAGACATTATAGCATACCCAGACATAACCCCTATTATTCCTAATACTATATAGATTATTCCTATGATACCCATTATATTGAATGTAAAATGAGGAGAAGGGGCAAAATCATCTATATATATGGTTGATAACCATGTTATTAACGGCAGAAGCATAATATTAATACCAGCGATTTGTGTTAATACCTGAGGTCCTTTAAATTCAATTTCCTCTTCTTTCAACCAATTTTTGACGCTATTTGTATTAATCAATATTAAAATAGTAACAGGGAATAATAATCCTAATACAAAAATTAGGATATAAGCAATAAGAGTAAAGGGTAAGGCTTTATCATAGGATACATCCATATAATAAACCCCATCTCTATCCAATTCAAATTCAAACTTATGCATGAAATCTCTTCTTGGATATATTTTTGTTATTGAATCTTCACTTTCTTCCAAATCTTTATATACAGACATTGTAGAGATTTCTTTATCTTTAGGGTCTTTAATCTCGCTTTTCCATAAAATATAAAGTCTTAAACCATTTGGCATGTTTTCGGTATAATATATTTTAGGCTCGTTAGTGATGAATTTTTCATCATCTAAATTGATTCTTTCATATTTTAAGTTATATTTAATCTGTTTTACAGATAGCTTTTCGAAATATAGATTTGTTTTTAATTTGTTTTCAACTTTATCAATTTTTACATGAATAGGATTATTCTCTTTAACATCAACTATGAATCTATTAATAAGTTCCTCTGAACTTGACACACCTCTTCTATACTCTTCTTTTTGAGGTTCTGTAGTTTCTTCACCTTCTGTTTCTGTACCTTCTTCCTTACTTAATGTATAGATATCTAGCTCTTCGATTCCTCTAGCACCCAATTCTTTATCCCATATGATAGTAATTGTATATTGTGTGGAATCTTCATCTTCTATAGCCTGGAAATCTGTTATAGAAGGAGTATCCTTTATCGAACCTTCATATGCTAAATCTGTAAACCATTCTCCATCTACTATCAATTCACCAACATCATTAATTGTAATAGATTTAAATGGTAGCTCTTCAGTTTCATCATTATTGTTTATCCCATCGATATAAATAGTGGTTTCTGTATCATATAGTGTGATTTGGTATGAATATCTTCTAAATGTTTCTTCCATTAGCTCTTCATCTATTCTTTGATATTTTCTAAGATTAATATAATACCTTACATGTTTCATATCAGGTTTATCTAGAATATTATTTACCAGAGCATAAGCTATATTCCATGTATCTTTGTCTATAGTTTCCATATAAAAATCAGAAGGAGTATCAGAAAGGTTATTAAGGTTGTTTTCTTTGATTATATTAATTCTTCTTTCATCTAGATAACCAATATCAATAAGAATAGATATGATTTGGTCCATATCTTCATTAGTAGCTTCTTCTTTCAATATGTAATTGTTATTCTCTTCTGAATAATTCTCTTTTATAAAGTTTAAATATTCTTTATTTTTTATCTTATCTAATATATAGAATTCAAAATCACTTTTCTTAACTTTCATTGGTGTGATTAGCCATCTAACAATATCTGATGTATTATTAAAATCAGGTCCTTTTATAGATTCGCTAAGATTGATATCATATCTCTTTAACCTAATAAGTTCACTTTCCATTTCTGAAACAAGGATATTACTATCCTGTAATAGTAAATCTTTTATCCCTTCTTTATCTTCACCAATCATATTAAAATCATTCAGAAGAATTAAACCAAATAATAAATGTAATCCGAATAGGATTAGGAATAAAATAGCTGTTGTTTTTGTCTTTTTAACAGAAACATGTTCTCCTCTAACATAGCTAAATCCAGCTCCTATTGATACTAAACTGAATATGAAGTAGAAGATAGATATTATTATCATAGGAAGCATTTTAGATATTTTTATTACCTCAGTTCCAATTTGGAAAGAGAATAAAGTTTCATTGATTATACTAGTATACCCGAATAATCCGATTAATCCTATTACAATTCCAGCTCCACCAAATAATAGGGTTAATAGTGCTAATAATTTTATTATAAATGGGGATTTTTTAGGATTAGCCATTAGAATACTCCTTAATTTTAAATATTTCTATTGAAATCACGAATAAATTAATTATTTTAAACTTATCAGCTAATTTTCATATAGCATTTTGTTAATAATAATTAACA
>CAYUUC010000462.1:0-2633 GCA_964447635.1 uncultured Spirochaetia bacterium | reverse complement strand
ACTATATACATAATTGATATCATAATTTGAAAAGCTGGATATAGTCTTACCCTTTATTACAATGGAGGTAAATACATGATTATTAATCATAATCTAGCTGCGATGAATGCTCATAGGCATTTCAGTCTAAAAGTAGATAAGATGGATCAAAACCTAGAATCACTTTCTTCTGGTGAAAGGATAAATCGTGGTGCTGACGATGCTGCAGGTCTTGCTGTATCAGAGAAGATGAGAGCACAAATTAGAGGATTAAACCAGGCTTCCCGTAATCTACAGGATGCTGCTTCTTTGGTTCAGACTTTGGAAGGTTTCTTGAAAGAATCCAATGATGTCTTACAGAGAATTAGAGAATTAAGTGTACAAGCAGCAAATGGTATATATACTAAGGAAGACCGTTCTCAAATAATGGTTGAAGTGGATGAAATGGTAAAAGAATTGAATAGGATTCATGAAGATGCTAAGTTTAATACTCTAAGATTACTTGATGGAAAGACACTTGGACTAAACAGCTTTGGTTCTCAAACCACACCTAATCCTAATGATACTGTGCTTGGACCGAATGATATCGATATAGCTAGAAATATTAACTTCAATGATATGAATACCAATACAGGTAAAAACGGTATTGTTGTCCAATCCGGAGCTAATACCGATGAGAGGATGTTCATAGAGGTCAGTACTTTTAATACATTTGCTATGGGTATAACTGATGTCCCGAAAGACGCTGCTGGTAATGATTTGACTTATAATGTTGCTGCTCAGCAAACACCATATGATAGTGAAAACTATAATTATGCTTGGAGAGAAAAATCATTCTATAATGAAACAGAGGTTGACCTTGATTCTCTTATGTATCTCGAATCGAGTATAACTCCCCCTGTCAGTGGGGTAACAATCACATTCCTCAATCCTGTGGATGGTAATAGGTTAGACTTAACCACATCGGAGATGGCTACACAATCAATAGGAGTTATTGATGTAGCATTGAATAAAGTTAGCAAAGAAAGGGCAGATGTTGGCGGTTTCCAGAATAGGCTTGAACTAGCTAGAGAAGGTGTTGATAATGCAGCTGAAAACTTACAAGCGGCTGAATCCAGGATTAGAGATGCTGATATGGCTAAGGAATTTGTGGAATTCACCAAATATCAGATTATGTCTCAGTCTGCATCATCAATGGTAGCTCAAGCTAATCTAAGAGCTCAGATTGTATTAAACATAATTGGTGGGTAATTAGGGATATAAAGAAATTATATCCTATGTTTAAGGCATGGGATATTACAAGGTTAACCATGCCTTTTAACTTAACTTAGACAAGTTTAATTAGAAGAGTTATTTTCTGATTGTTCATTATTATTGTTGGAGTTGTCGGTCTGGTCATTATTGTCATTTGTTTGGTCGTCATTAGGAGAATCACTTTGGTTTAATTCATCTTGAATAAACAAGGCGTAATCGTTTATTATATTGCTAATGATTATATCAAAAGCAATTTTGGTTTTATCCGCTATATTTTTTTCATTTTCTAATATTTCTTCTTCATTTTTTATGTTTTGATTACTATTATCTATAAGAGAAGTTTCACCTTCATATAAAGATGTATCAATTCCAATTAAAGAATTTTGAGAATTAGTATAATTAACTTCCTCATTATTAACATCATAACTGAATATCTTTATTTCCAAAGAAAGAATTTGATTTGTACCTGTAGATTCTGTTGTAGTATTCATATTATAAGTTGGATATATGATTAAATCATAGTCATATAACTGAGCATAAGCTTTAAGAGCTCTGAAGATACTGTTATTTGAGATATAAGCATAATTTATATCAAACTCAGGTTCAGGTTCCGCTTGAGATAGATTTGTTACATTAAATCCATTGGTTTTGGTTAGCCAGTTATTCATTTTGTCAGTTAAATAATCAGATAGGTAATCATAGGTCTCTGATTCTTGAAAGATGTTTTCAGTCAATTCATCAAAAGATAATAATAGAAGTTTTTGTTTATTTTCCAGATTTATTTTGACAGGTTCAATACTTTCTATAGGACTACTAGAACAATATAGTATTATTAAACTAATAAATATTACAATTAACATTTTATAATTTTTCATAAATGATCCCCTTATCATAAATTTCTTTAATCAACACTAATAATCATTATTTAACTAAAATATTATGTATTATCTTCAGAATCGCTTTCTTTAATTTTTTTCAATTCTTCGTCAGAGAGCTCGATTACTTTTACATCTTCGTTTAAGATATTAGCTAATGCAACCACTGGTAGTCTTTTACTGTCCTTTAGTTTATTCCTAAGTCTATCATTACCAGCTATTTGTCTAACTCTTCTAAAAGCAGCGACTGCAATTTTATATTGTCCATCTTTAACATCTAAAAGTTTACTTATTGGTAATTTACTATTCAATTTATTCACCTACTCCAAAAAATATAGATTAATAACTTAATAAATATTCTAATAAAAACAAAAATTACAGCATAATCTATTCCATTGTTAATTTTTTATATTTAGGTTAGTATAAAACAAAAAAGGATATTTATAAATTAATGTGTATGACTTGGATTTAAAAGTTTTAATACTATATCTACTTTTTTATTAGGTATATAATTTCTACTTGCCC
>CAYUUC010000461.1:0-2651 GCA_964447635.1 uncultured Spirochaetia bacterium | reverse complement strand
CAAATGAAAAATACATTTAAGGATATCTACACTTTAATAGATTATCAAAATCCTTTTTTTACAGGTCATTTAAATTTCATATCGACTGGTTGAAAAAAAATTATAGAATTTTTAGGATAGAAATTAGGAGATACTAGAAAGTTCAAGTATAAAACATAGTGTATATTTAGGTATTGATGACAAGGAATTCCCTGAAAAACAATCAGGGAATCCTAATCATTTTCGTAATCAGTGATATTACCCTATTATTCTCATGATTAGCTGAGACCTTACATTAGCCTGTGCGGTCATTGATGCTGCTGATTGTGATAATATCTGATTCTTAGTGAATTCTACAAACTGCTTAGCCATATCAGCATCTCTTATTCTTGATTCTGCTGCTTGTAGGTTTTCAGCTGCATTATCAACACCTTCCATTGCCAGTTCCATTCTGTTTTGGAAAGCACCGATATCTGCTCTTTGTTTATTAACCTTATTCAAAGCAACATCAGCTACAGATATTGAAGCTGTAGCTCTTTCAGATGATGATACATCCAATCTATTTCCTGTTAGAGGATTCAAGAATTGGATATTAACAGCTTGATTAGCTGGACCTTGAATTGCTGTTTCAAGGTACAATGCTGCATCAAGATTTACATCTTCTGGTTGATAGAATGAGAATTCTCTCCAAGCTAAGTTGAAATTATCACTACCAAGCGGATTTCCTTGAGGATCAGTAACTTGGGTTAAATCAGCAGCTGCATTATAAGTTAATGGGTCTCCATTAGCTCCTACAGGTTGAGCAGTAATACCTAAAGCATATGTATTGAATACACCTAGTTCTATAAACATCCTTTCATCTGTATTGGCACCAGACTGAATAACTACCCCATTCATACCTGTATCTGTTGCTACTGGTGGTGTTTGAGTGGTATCAGTTACATTAAAGTTAACATTTCTAGCAGTAGCTATATTCTCTGGTCCTAAAGAAGTCCAATTATCAGCAACTTGATTACCAGTTAGATTAGCATCATCTACACCGAAGCTATTGAAACCGGTTGATTTACCATCGAGTAGTCTCATTGTGTTGAACTTACCATCTTCATGGATTCTATTGAGTTCTTTAACGAGTTCATCAATTTCAACAGATATTTGAGAACGGTCTTCATTGGTGTATGTTCCATTAGCAGCTTGAACGGTTAATTCTCTAATTCTTTGTAGAACATCACCTGATTCTTTGAGGTAACCCTCAGCAGTTTGAACAAGAGAGATTCCGTCTTGTAGGTTTCTTGAAGCCTGGTTTAATCCTCTAATCTGAGCTCTCATCTTCTCTGATACAGCAAGACCTGCAGCATCATCAGCGGCTTGGTTTATTCTCAGACCGGAAGAGAGTGATTCGAGGTTACTATCCATTCTTCTAACATTTAAGCCGAAATGTCTCTGCGCATTCATAGCGGGAATATTGTGATTAATAATCATGGTATATTTACCCTCCTTGATAAATTTCCATTAAAATCCGTTTACATTACCATGCATTTTTTACTAAAATCATCCCAAATCCTATTAGGATGATAAAACATATTAATTAACTTATGGTAAAGGCAGAGATTATTCTTTCTTTACCCTTTTTTCTTTTACCCGATATATATTATCGAACAAAAGGAGAAGATTTATGAGAAGTAATTATTTCAAATCATCTTTGATTAGTAAATATTTAATACTTATAATGATTACTTCCCTTTTTATTTTCCTATTTATAATTTATATCTTTGTAAATCCAGCTGTATCCCAGTCTAAGATTAACAAAGTAAATACCCCACATAATTCAGGTATTCGTTTAATAACTTTTGATAAAATATTATCAAACATTATTACTGTCGGTTATGATGGAAATATTATTAAATGGGACTTGAATAATTTATCTAAAATAAATTCCGTAAAAATAACCAGAAATGATGTAACTTCAATTTCATCAAATGAAAACAACGATATTTTCTCTATAGGATTTAAAGATGGAGATGTGGTTTTTATAAATACAAATAATCTATCTTTAATTAAGTCTTATGAAATTGATAACAACTATAATGCTATATCTGTAAATGTGTCCAGAGATAATGACTATTTTATAACCATTAATTCTGATAATTCTCTAAAAATATATTCCTTTGAAACTGGAAAACTTTTAAAAACCGTCGAGGATACGAAATTCATTGGATATACACCTAAGATAAATCTTAAAAAAAGAATTATCGCATTTTTCAGCATAAACAAAGTCATTCTATACTCTCTACACGGTTATTCGATTGTTAAAGAATTAGATTTTGATAATAATGAAATAATCTATGATGTATGTTTTTCTAACGATGGAAAAGAGCTTTTAGTAGGTGGGGAGAAAGGCATTATATATACGATTGATACGAATTTAACTTTTAATGTAAAAGAAATTCATCAAGCTAAAAAAGATGAATGGGTCACCAGGTTAGCTACAGATAACTTTAAAAATATTGTTTATACTACAGATAAAAATGATATATACTTCCTGAATAGAAAAAGCAAAAAATCCTACAAATTGAATACATCCCAAAATGATATCCTAAACATCGATATGGAAAAATATGGAAGGTATTTTGTCTATACTGCCTGATTTTCCACAGGCGTGGAGTATTCTCCAT
>CAYUUC010000460.1:0-2653 GCA_964447635.1 uncultured Spirochaetia bacterium | reverse complement strand
GAAATGAAGGCAATAAGAGTTATATCCATTATAATATTGTTAGTATTAATATCTGTTCCTGTATTCGCTCAGGATGACGACAGCGGAGAATACGGCAGAGATATAATCAAGACTGAAAGCGGTTCTGAAGAGTTTAAAGCTAATCGTATCGCTGTAATTATCGGTATTAACGACTACCTGAACATAAAAGGGCTGAAGTTCGCTACTCCTGATGCTTTAGCTATGAAGGATGTGTTGGAAGAACAAGGGGCTTTCACTATTCAATATATAGGTGAAGGCTCCAACATCAGTCCGACAAAGTATAATATACTTAAGACCCTAAACGATGTTAAGACATTTTCTGAGAGTGTCGATACGCTTAAGACATTTGTCTTCTACTTTGCGGGACACGGATTCAATATAGACGGAGAAAACTATCTTGCTCCTATGGATGTCAATCCTGATAACATTCAGGAAACAGGGATACACATGGACGAGGTGTTCGCCGTCATCAAAGAGATACAAAAGAAAGCCAAAGTAATGATGTTCATCGATGCTTGTCGTAATGACCCGCTAACAAGGGGAGGAGGAGATGCTTGGAGTGATGTAAACTCAAGAGGAACTAAGGTGCTTTACTCCACATCGGAAGGCGATTTCTCTTACGAATTACCCGAGCTGGAACACGGGGTATATACGCTTCACCTTACACAAGCACTGAAAGGATTAGCTGACCTTAGACCTTTCGGTAATGAGGATTCTCATGTATCTTTTGAGGAAGCCGCTAAATATGTAGCCTCTAAAATGCTTGAGTTCTCCACTGATAATCCTTATGATATATCACAAACACCAAGAGTTGAGATGATGGAAGTACTCGGGGATTTCTATATTACAATTGTCGACGAGACAGAGATTAAGCTGTTTAATGATATTGCTTCAGTAGCTGATATTAGTGAGGAAGAAGAATTCTACTCTGATGAGTATTTCTCATTGGTAAAACCAATCTACGATAAGCTAAGGGAATACATCGATGACGAAAACACGGAGAAAGCTATTGAATCATGTAACAGCATCCTTAGAATAATCTCTCAGTATGAGAACGAAATTGAACTAACGGAAGACAAAGAAAATATCATTCTGCTTAAAGACAGACTTGAAAAAGTAATTGATTCAAATAAACTTATTGATGAAGGTGATGCGCATCTTTCCGAAAAGAAATTTGATGACGCTATGGCAAAATATAGCAGTGCTTTGACTATTATCAGAGAGAATAACCTCCAGCAGTTTATTCCGATAGGTTCTATTGCTGAATTGATTAGCCGAATTAGAATAGCTAAGAACATTAGATCATTTATCGATACAGGCGATGAAGCATTAATCAACGGGAACTATGACAATGCTAAATCAGAGTATCAGACAGCACTTACCCTACTTGAAGCGAATGATGTTGAAGACTTGATTGCCGTTAAGACTGTTGAGCTGAAGATTGAGAACATCGAGTATGTTGTAAAAGCAAGGCTGTTAATCAAGCAGGGTAAGGAAGCTTATGATAACGAAGACTATAGATCGGCACATAAGAACTATGATGAGGCTTTATCCGTATTGATAAACAACAGCGTTGATGAAAAGTATGTCGACAGGCAACCGGTGGAAGATATGTTTAACAGGTTATCAATTGTCGTTAAGGTTATGGATATGGTTGAGAAAGCAGATACACTCGCTGAAGAAGGCGAGCACGGAGAAGCTAACGACATATACAACCAATGTATAGACATAATCAAAGAGAACAGCCTGCAGGACATCTTCTCCGTATCGGAGCTTGAATCGAAACTCGGGGAAACACCGCTTTACAAAAAGTTATACATTAACGCATCCGGCGGTGTGGCTACATCTTTCCTTCAATTCGGCTCCATCATACCGGCATGGAATATAGGCATAACATATCGGTTGAGCAGAAGCCTGTCGATAGGTGCCGGTATAAATCTATTTTCGATAGAAGCATTCGGTAAATATTCACTAATCAATACATTATTTATTGATAACATCTCGAGTGAGTTTGTAATTAAAGCGAATGCGTTTTTCAATACATCGCCGTTATTTATAGGATACGGCCCGTTTGGTGTAGGCGGTGGAATAGCATTTGAATACATCATCGGTATAAACGGAGTATTCGGTATTCATACAGGATTAAGGACGGATATTGTATATAACTTCTCTACCGGAGAAGAATCCATTATCAATATACCTGTTTTCTTTAATCTCGGCATTGTCTATTATTTGTAATTGTGGTTCTTCCGCAAGATTATGAAAAATTTATTTGGAGAATCCCCCCTATCCCCCCTTATCGAAGGGGGGAATAAGATTGAAATTCGAGTCCCCCTTAACAAGGGGGATTTAGGGGGATTCTTCTTTGAAGAATTTCCTTTTTTGCGGAAGAATATGTAATTGTTAGGAGGATAAATCATTATGAATAAGAAAAAAATAATTATTACATTTATTATCATATCTCTAATAACAGCAGGATTGATGATAGCATCCTGTGATAATTTCGGTGAAGTCCTATATGGAAATAAGTACTATACAATTAATGTATCCATTGAAGGTAACGGCAGTATCACTTTCGACCCTCCGGGCGGAACTTACGCTTATGGCACGGTAGTAACATTAACAGCGGTAC
>CAYUUC010000459.1:0-2656 GCA_964447635.1 uncultured Spirochaetia bacterium | reverse complement strand
GATTCTGATGGATTAGATATAGATATTAAGGATTCATTAGAAGATGAGCTTAGTAATATAATAACACAGGCTATTGTTGATAAGCTTGAAGAAATGAATAAAGATATTGATGGTGAGGATTTAAATGATATAATTGTTATAGTTATTGGTAGATTAAATCTTAAAGAAGAAAAAATAACAGAAGAAACCATAAAGAAAGCAGTAGAAGAAGCATTAAGAATCTACTTTGATTCCAGTATAATTCCAGATTCAGGTGAAAAAACGCATATTGTGGTTAAGGGAGATAATCTATATGATTTGTCATATGAATATTATGATAGGGATGACAGAAAACGTGGTGCGCATTGGGTTCATATTTATGATTATAGTGTAAAGAAAGGATATATAGACCCTGATGAACAACCTATAGTACCGAAATATGAATACAAATATTATGTTAAGTTAAATATTGGACAAAAAGTATCTATACCATATATGGAAGGAGAATATCCTTCAGTAGAAGAATTACTAAATAAATATGGCTATACAATTAATGATGAAGGCGATGTAGAAGATATAGAGACAAATATACCAATTAACATAGATATAGAAGATTAATCATAAAAAAAACCTCTCTTTGAAAATAAATATATTGACCAGCATTCCTTATTATTTTATTATTTAATCAAATACAACAAATAAAAAACAGTGGTGATATATGTTAGTAAAAATTAAAGATATTAAAGTAAAGAATAGAATTAGAAACGATTTGGGAGATTTAACTTCTTTACAGGAATCAATAATGAAATTAGGTCTATTACATCCTATTATAATTAATGAAAAATATGAATTAATATCAGGATTGAGAAGACTTTATGCCTGTAGAAATATTGGTTGGACAGAAATTGAAGCAGAAATTGTACCAGTAAAAGATGATTTAACAGAGCTGGAAATAGAATCTCATGAAAATCTAATTAGAAAGGATTTTAATGAAGAAGAAATTGAAAATGTAATTAGAAAAAGAAAAGAATTAACTAATAAGGGATTTTTTCGTAAAATAATAGATGCTATTATAAGGTTCTTTAAATGGATAGCATCATTATTTAAAGGAAATAAAAAGAATAATAATAGAGAAAAGGTCATAAATAATGAGAATACAAAATCGAATGTATTTATTAAGTAGCAATAAATGAATTTTATAGGAGTTAAATATGTTTAAAGGAACTTTCACGGCAATAATAACCCCTTTTAAAAATAATAAAATAGACTTTGATTCTTTAGAAAAACTGATAAATTACCAGATGGACAATGGTATTTCTGGTATAGTCCCAGTAGGAACAACTGGAGAAGGCTCTACACTTAGTAAGGAAGAGACTTTTGAAATATTTAAGTTTGTTAAAGAAAAAACTAAAGGAAAAGTTAAAGTTATAGGTGGAACTGGTACAAATTCTACTTTAAAAGTAATAGAAAATACCAAATTAGCCTATAAAGCAGGATTGGATGCTGCTTTAATAGTAACACCTTATTATAACAAACCAACTCAAGAAGGATTGATAAAACATTACACAACGATTGCTAAAGAAGTTGATATTCCTATTGTTTTATATAATGTTCCAGGTCGGACTAGCTTAAATATGGAAGCTGAAACTACAATTAAACTATCTAGAATAGATAATATTGTTGGTGTTAAGGAAGCGTCAGGGAAGATAGGTCAAATAACTAAGATTATAAGAGACACCAATGATGATTTTTGTATATTATCTGGAGAAGATGGATTAAATCTACCAATATTATCAATAGGTGGAGATGGTTTTATATCTGTTACTTCTAATATTGCTCCAAAAATGGTATCAGATATGTATAATTCTTTTATAGAAAACAACATCAAAAAATGTATGGAAATCAACTTTAAATTATACAATTTAACTAAAACTTTGTTTATTGAAACTAATCCAATACCGGTAAAAGCTGGTGTTAATCTATTGGGATTATGTGAGAAAGAAATAAGATTACCTTTAATATGGATAACTGATTATTCTTTAGATTTTTTACAAAATGAAATGATTAAATTAAATTTATTATAAATGTTAAATAGGAGATTTATATGAGAATTTGCCATAATTGTGGACATAAATGGCAAGAAGATTTTAAACCTAGTTATGGCTCTACTTGTGATCATTGTGGATATGATATACATTGTTGTAAGAATTGTAGATTTTATGACCCATCAAGATATAATAATTGTTCAGAACCGATGGCAGAAAGGGTACCAGATATAGAAGCCAAGAATTTCTGTTCTTATTTTGAATTTGCTGAAACTGAGAAAAAGATAGAGAAATCAAAATTTACCAGAAATGATTTTGATAATTTATTTAATTAATAATACAATCGAATGATATAATGAAATCCATATCTTGGAATAACTTCAAAAATGATATTATAGATTATCCTTATACAAATCAATTAGATGATTTCCTCAAAAGTTTAAAAAAAGATTCAAATATACATTCCATTTATTTTTTTGGCTCAATTATTAATAATTATTATGACGAACATAGCGATACAGACATTATTATAGTATTATTTAATACAAAAGGTTTTAAAGTAGAGTTAGAGCATTATAGATCAATATCAAAGTATATGGGTTTTATACATTTATTTCCATATTCTATAAGAG
>CAYUUC010000458.1:0-2678 GCA_964447635.1 uncultured Spirochaetia bacterium | reverse complement strand
GTTTTCAAAATTGATTTATTATAAAAAGTAATTTATTATGATGTACATACGGGCTTTTACTCACTCACTATAAATATAAAAGAGTATGTGTAACTTTGTTTAAGTTAATAAATATATTTGTGTAAGGGGATTGAATTATGGGAAAATTTACAACGATATTAATTATATTATTTATATGTACGGTTTTCTTTTCCTGCTTGCCTTTGTTCGGGAAGAAGCTTACCGTTACTTTCACTAATGCTACAATCATTGCAAATGGACAGGAATTAACCAGCAACGAATCCATGTCATTCTATAAAGGTTCTGAGGTTATATTAAAAGTATATCCTAATAATGGATATGTCATGGGCGGATGGATGGGTAATAACGGAGTAGAGGTTTTTAACAATGATGATGGGACGCATTCGATTACCATGGATACCGACAAAGAAGTCATAGCAAATATTGTCGATAACTACACCGCCCTTGCTAGCACATGGATAGCAGGTGAGAAGGATTATATATCCATGGCCATCGACTCCAATAAAAACTTCGCTTTACATGTCTATTCTGAAGATGATGACTCATGGCATACCTATGCGAGTGGTAATAACATCATAATGAATAATAATGGTATGAAATTCGAATATAAGTATATAGATATGTCCGGAAGTGGTTTACAGGAAGTTGAACAGCCCTATTCCTTGATGTCAGCCTGCCTGTTTGATGGGTCTACGCTGGTAGCGATGTCTCATCCCTTCTACATATTGTCAGGTTACATTATGAAGGGTGGAGATGATGAGACCTTACTCGGAACTTGGGTTTCCGAGATTGAGTTTATACAGACAGAGAGCGGAAGTACAGATACGCAAGAGCTGTCCGTAACTTTAACCCTTAACGATGATGATACATACTCCTTTCTGGTAATCGAAAACAGTTTCTCTGAAATCGATGAAGAGGGGACTTATACTATCGATGAAGTAGCTCAGGAAATAACACTCTCTCCTAACGATGATAAAGACATTGTATCTACTTACCCCTATAAAGTAATACAAGGCGGATTTCTGTTGGGGGGAGAGGATGCTAACCATGAGGATTTGGAAAGTCTGATTTTCTCAAAGAGTGAAGTGGAACAGTGATTGAATCAAGACTTTTTAAACATCTTAGCCATTTCTTCCACTAACTCGAAGCGGCTATTAGCCTGACCGAAATTGAATATGGTACGATTAGACAGGGTCAACGCAATGAGAGCCGATGAGTATGAACCAAGCATGGTGGCAAAGTCACTCCTTACTATGTCTAATAGAGCCGTCCCCAGCCTCAAGAATGCTGATTCTACCACCTCATCGCCATTATCGTACTCGCATAGATAGTTTATCATCTGGCAAACCACCTCGAAGGAGCTTTCCGGGTTGACGAAGACGAAGCCGAAAGCCTCCCGTATTGCCTTATCAGCATACATGTGAGTGGCGAACTCGACCATCTTTTCGTATGAAAAGGTATCGCCGTCTTTTATGTTCATCGGATTGATAGCGTCGAGTCTGTCTACCAACTCTTTATCCTGTAGTGATACTTTCTGTGAGTCGAGGATGAGCCATATGCTATTGATGATCCAGTTGCTGAGGGTGTCATCGCTTACCCTGGTTCCTATATTGGATGCAGCTTCTGTTACATACTTGATGCCATGCAGGTAAGTGATGCCTGAGACGCTAAGTATCCATCCCAATCGTTTGTTTGCCCGGAAGTCTCTGTTCTTATGGTTGAATAGTAGCGCCCGTTTAAGCGAAGCCAGCCATAATATGTTCATGAACTCATTCTTGCCGATGTTCCTCGATTGAAGCTCTTCCACCAGTTCGAACACCTCATCATACTTTAGCATGAGAAAGCCGTCTGCTGCTCCGTGTATCTCTTCTCTGGAGAGTATCCTATCTTCGGTGTCGTTCTCTATTATCTCTATGATGGACTCTTTAAGTGAGTCTCTTATCTCCTGCAGGTGTGGTTGAGTATCGATACGGTTAATGAAAGCATATCTTTTGGTTATACATGCTATGAATTTGTTTATGTTTTCGATATCGTTGTTGGCAATGTATTTAGCGAGGACTCCCAGCTGGGAGAGTATCACCCCGCCGAAGTCGAAGAAGCCGTCATTCAGTCTTATAAGGTACTCGAGCATCTCCATCTTATTTCCGCATAGTTCAAGATAATGCATAGTGGCTGAATAGCTCACTACTTCGTTTAGGTCTTTTATCCCTTTAAGGCATCTTCTGATTAGGGCTTCTTTATCGCCTTCCTCCTCCATGGTTAGTAAGTTGGTCCTGACGGGGAGTTTAGTCTTTAAAAGAGAGTTGTGCAATGTCCATAAAGACAGTTTGTAAGCAGATAGGGAACTTAATCTAAAAGAGGATTCGGCAATCTCATTTGCAAAAAGTATACCGGAGAGAGTCTCACCTATACCTTTCTTCTCAAATTTGATTATCTGGTCTATGATGGTGGTTATGCTACTATTGAAAATAAGCTCCGGTTCCTTTGCCCGGATAAGCATTAGGTATTCGCCGTCTAGATTCCTATCTTTTAGTGATGCGTTAAACATCTTTATCATCGATTCTTCGGTCATAAGAACTCCGCATATGGTTTTTTATATATTTTTATTATACCAATTTCATTTAATTTATGGTAATAAATAAAATTAGGTTTATCTA
>CAYUUC010000457.1:0-2696 GCA_964447635.1 uncultured Spirochaetia bacterium | reverse complement strand
GGGGTCTCTTAATAAAAGATCAGACTTATATCAACAAAAATTTCACAGTAGGCAATTTTTTATTAGTTTTAAATTAACGAAAATCATAGAATGAAATTGGATAGGAGAATTTATCACAATGGTAGAACTAACCAAGAAGAAGCTGGGCAACAGCGATATGGACATAACCAGAGTAGGATGCGGAACATGGGCAATAGGCGGTCCATGGAAGGTAGGCTGGGGGGAGCAGGACGACAAAGACTCCCTAAACGCCCTGCATACCGCTATAGACTATGGGGTTAACTGGATCGATACCGCACCGGCTTACGGATGGGGGCATTCCGAAAAAATAGTCGGCAAGGCTATCAAAGGTAAGCGGGATAAGGTCTACATCTTTACCAAATGCGGTCTGGTCAAAGGTAAAGATGGACAACCCATCAATAAACTTAAACCGACCAGCATCAGAAAAGAAGTCGAGGAGAGCCTTAGAAGGCTGGACATCGACTATATAGACCTGTATCAGCTCCATTGGCCAGACCCGGATACACCCATCGAGGAATCATGGGAGGTCATGCAGGAACTGATTAAGGAAGGCAAAATCAGATTCGCAGGTCTAAGCAACCACGACTACTTGCTGATGGAAAGGGCATTGAAAGTCGCACCCATCACATCAAATCAACCTATCTATAACATGGTTAACCGGTCCTCAGAGGAGAAGGTCTTTCCCTTTACCAGCCAATACGGTATCGGTACCATCGTGTATAGTCCTATGGCTTCCGGATTTCTAACCAAGAAGTTCGATAAGAATAAACTTCCCGATGATGATTGGCGAAAATCAAGTAAGTGGGCAGAAGAGCTAACCTATACCTATATAAGAGGGCTGGTTGCCGAAATGGAGGAAATAGCGAGTAAGTATGATAAGAAACCGGCAAACCTCGCCGTAGCATGGGTATTGATGAACCCCGATGTTACAGGGGCTATAGTCGGGGTAAGAAACGATTACCAGGCAAGGGAGATGGTCGAAGGGGCTGGATGGATACTCAAGCCTGATGAGATGAATAAGCTGGACAATCTCATAAAGAAAATATAAAATCAAACTAGAACTAAATCACAACATATCTGATATGATGCTGTCATTTGGTGAATCTGGCAAGTACTTTATCTTTATTGTATCCATCGGTCTAATGTCTAACTCCATAACCTTGTCTTCATGGAGATAATTCACCTTCTTATAGTGGATATTTCCTTTATCATCCGTGAATGTATAACCACAAACAAAGTATATCGGTCTGCCGTTTACTTTTATGCTGTAATCTCTTTCCAGGAATTTGACTCCGGCTTCTGTCTCCAACCCGTGTTTCTTGATATAATTATGCTTGCTAATCCTTTTTAGTGTATAGTAAAGAGAACCGAAACCAACAGCACTGAAAACCACCCCCAGAATAGGAAATACTATAAATGCAACGAAATCCTCAAAGCCAATATTTATAAGCATAATGATGGTTGTAATCAAAAAGACTATGCCAATAATTGAAAACGGTATGCTTAATACACCGGTGGGTAGTTTTGTCATTTGCTTTGCCGTTGACCAATCTATTCTCCTGAGTAAACTTTGGTTCTGACCTCTCATTAATGTATTAGCTTTATCCTCATCGGTGAGTAGGTCGATTACATCTTTGGCGGTCTTAATCCTTTCATCCTCTGATGGTTCAATCATCCTATCTATGACATAGTCTATATGGTTGAATTCCTTCTTCTTCTTATACTCCGGTTTTAGCTCCTTGGTGTTGAAGTGGAAAGGATTTTCCCCTGTTAGTAATGTTATACTGGTCATACCGAGGGCAAATATGTCCGATGCGGAGGAAGCCCTCCCAGCCATCTGTTCAAGCGGGATGTATCCGTGAGTACCGATGAAGGTTGAGCCGCCAAGGCTGGTCTTCCTGATTATTTTATCCTTTACCGCTCCAAAGTCTACAACAAAAACCGACCCGTCATCTTTCATAATCAGATTATTGGGGTTAATATCTCTATGAATTACTGGTGGAATCAGATTATGAAGGTAATCCAATATGTTTAACACCTTCAGAATTATGTCTTTTACCTGGTCGTAAGTAAAGATGACACCGTGCTCTTCTATTAAATGTCTTAGTGATTTACCTTCTATATACTCATAAACCAGGAAATAGATTATGTCATTCTCCGTCTCACTGGTGAAATAGTCGATATACTTAGGAACATTGGGATGGCTTATCTTCTTTAGAATTTTCGCTTCCCTATCGAATAGCTCCAATATTTTCCAATTCTCAAGCCCTTTTAATCTAACCACCTTTATCACAACAGATTCCCCATCTGTATCGGATGCGAGGTAGGTTTCCGCCATGTTACCCTTACCCAACAGCTTGATTACCTTATATTGATCATTTATTAAACTATCTTTCTCAAACATATACTCACCTATTTTTTTGAATAACTAATACAAATAATAATTAAAATGAATAACATCTTAGGATAAGATTTCCTAAAAAACATAAATATGCACCTATTTTTCGGAAATAAATTATTTCTTATATAGAATTTAATACTTATTTAACATTAAACGATTAACCTGTTACAGATTTTTTATTTAATGTAAGAATTTTATTAAGATATTTAATAAATAATCCTAAAAATATAATATAAAACAAATAAGAGGTAAGCTTAATGTATAATAAGTCATT
>CAYUUC010000456.1:0-2721 GCA_964447635.1 uncultured Spirochaetia bacterium | reverse complement strand
CCAATAACAATTATTAGAATTATTCTATTATTTAAACTCCTCTTATATAGATTATATTATACTATTTTATTACTTTTTATATAAAGCTAAAGTAAAACTAATCTCTTATTTATAGGCTGATAAGTGATGAAAACTCTATTTATAAAGTAGCACAAAAAAATTGTATAAAAGATATTTATTAAAAACGAAATAGGTTTAAGATAATGAAAAAAATAATGAATGATATGGTTTGGTTTGATAAAATTTTGGACCTGTATAATTCAGGTGACCTTGATAAAGCTAAACAACAACTTGATTATTCTTTAAACTTATATAATGATTCTATTGAGCATATCTTAATTAAAGGGATTATATATAACGAAACAAGACAAAATGATAAAGCTATAAACCAATTTAACCGGGTCATTAAAATTAATCCAAATATTAAAGAAGCATATTATAATCTAGGAAATTCATTTTTCTATAAAAACCAGTATAAAAAAGCAATCCAGCAGTACAAAAAGACTTTAGAGATTGATCCAAACCATAAAGAAGCATATAATAATATTGGTAATGCTTATGATGAAATAAATCACATAAAGAATGCTATCGAAAATTATGATGAAGCCATCTCTATCGATGTACAACATCTCAGTGCTTGGTATAATAAGGGTCTCTCCTTAGTTAAGATTAAGGATTATCCAGAAGCAATAAAATGCTTTGATAAAGTTTTACTGCTTAATAATGATTTCATATCAGCTTATTATAATAAGGCTGTAATTCTAATAAAAATTGGTGAATATGAACGAGCATTAAACTATCTATACAAAGTAATATCAACCAAACAAGCATCACCAAAAGCAATCTATCAGCAAGGATTGGCACAACTCTTCTTAGGCAATTACCAGGAAGCAGACCTATGTATCAATAAAGCCATGACCCTTAATCCATCTTTTGGTAGGGCCTTTTACTATGAATCAAAGAAGATTGTCCAAAAAATCTCCCAAACTCTAAAAAGCATCGACCTTTCACCTTATGCTATAGCTACTAGATTAAGATTATCCGGTAAATATGAAAAATCCCTTAAATACTATGATAAAGCATTATCTGATAATATCAAATTCTACCAAGCATGGACTGATAGAGGAATATCAATATATAAACTAAAAAGATACGGAGAAGCCAACTACTTTTTCGATGAAGCGCTAAAAATACAACCTGAATACAAAAAAGCACTGTTTTATAAAGGAAAAGCACTTACCAGAACGGGACAATATGCTCAAGCATACTCTGTTTTTAAAAGATTAACCGAATTGGAATCTGATAACCATCAAATCTACCTTGAAATGGGTAAATCATTAATGTTAGCTGGAAAATATAACCAAGCCATAAACCTGTATACCAAAGCATTATCAATAGAACCAAATAATCATCTGACCTGGTGTAAGAAAGGAGAAGCTCTATATTATATCGGTGATTATGGTGAAGCTATTGTTTACTTAGATAAAGCCATTGAATTATCACCAGATTTGTCTGAAGCAATATATTATAAAGCTTTAATTATGTCTGATATGAATCGTCATAAATATGCATTATTCCTATTAAACCGCCTTGTTAATCTTAAACCGGATAACAAAATAGCATGGAATGCTAAGGGTATGGTTCTATACAGAATGAAAGAGTATTACAAAGCTATAAAATGCTTTGAGAATGCTATCCAAATCGATTCCAATTATGAAAAAGCATGGAATAATAAAACCGATGTATTATGTGAAATGGAGTTAAAAACTCACTCATAGCTTATTAATAAACAATCCCTGCGTAACCTACAGCATCAGAAGGCTCTC
The DNA here is from genome assembly GCA_964447635.1 of uncultured Spirochaetia bacterium. GTDB lineage: Bacteria > Spirochaetota > UBA6919 > CAYUUC01 > CAYUUC01 > CAYUUC01. The sequence goes on along the minus strand of CAYUUC010000456.1, from coordinate 895 downwards.
CAAAAGGTCTCTCATCATAACTCGTAGTATATCCTAAAACCATGCCTTTCTCGATTCCTAATTCCTTAAAAGCAGAAAGTGATGCTAATATTGCTCCTCCTCCACAAGCATTACGGTTCTTTTGTGTTTCTGATATTATTTTATCGAGATTCATATTAACCATAATCTCAATTATCCTTCGGTCATTCTTTTTCATCCATTCTAAACCTTCTTTCCCAAGCCCACCTTGAGTCATACCAAATCGTGGTCCGTAATGAGTTAGGTCAGTACTACCAATTATCATTATATTATTATCAGATGATTTGATTATTTTTCCGATATCCATTCCGATATTTTTCATCTTATCTTTTGGTGGAGTCATTATTGGAAGAATTTTAGAATTCGGAAAGAGGTATTTAATTATCGGAATTTGTACTTCGATGGAATGTTCCATACTATGTGCCGATTCATTCCTTTGTATAGATGTATTCTTTAATATAATCTTAGCTAAATCTTCATCGACAGGGACTTCTCCCAGAGGTGTTTGCCAAAATCCAGATGGATATAATGAAGCATGATTAACCCCCGGTACATGAACAGCCCCAAAGATGATGAATGTATCTATATCATCACCATAGTTGTTCTTAATAGCATAATATACTTTCATAGCAGTAGAACCTGAGAAAACCCATCCCGCATGAGGAACTATTCCTCCGTATTTTGCATTAGTGGATATTGTATTCTCCACATCAGCTAAGATATTACCTAATTGGTTTTCGACTTCTTTTTTATTATCTGGATAGAATGTACCGGCTCTAAATGCTCTCCTTGTTGACATTTTCCCTCCTAAATTTTATATAATTATATAAATTATCTTTATCATTATTACTAATAATATACATTAAATTTAATAAAA
>CAYUUC010000455.1:0-2726 GCA_964447635.1 uncultured Spirochaetia bacterium | reverse complement strand
AGGTCTACTCCGAAGGTTGATGCCCCAACCCCAACTATTAAATAGTTGATTTTTAAATTTGAGCATTACACTCAATATCTATATATAATATAACGAATAAAATAGATTTTTATTCATTTATATTATAAAAAAAGAAAAAATTGCTATAGCAATTTAGTCAGCGAGCCTTCTGTGAAAGGATTTTCATCCCACGACTAAAGTCGAGGGATGAAAGCCGACCTATCGTAAAACAATAATAAAACTTCACTGTTAGTAGATGTTGTTGATAAATGTCTCCTCGAATTAACTTAAATAATAAAAAAAATCACAACAAAGAGACAAATCATGTATAATTATATTTTAAACAATAAAGATGAATTAATCAAGATATTTAAAAAAAATAAGAATGGAAAAAGGAATACATTGTCCACATTGTAACTGTAGATTGATAGTCATACATGGTAAAACCAAAGATGGCTATCAGAGATATAGATATAAAAAATGTAATAAAACCTTTAGTGATAAGACTACGCTGTTTAGTGAAATGTTATTGAAAAAAACTATAGATTATTATAGACAATCGTGGAGCTCTTCTAGAAGAACTTCAACCAGTAGTCGAAAAGACATGTTTCGCATGTTCCCTTCTAAGCACGATTTTCCACTTGTGAGTGTTCAGGGAACAGTTTTATATTTATCTACAACATTTGATATAAGAGAGATTATTTATTCTATCATAAATATATATTTTGTTATATTAATCTATACATAAGTGTAAAATTTTATTAGATAAACAAATAGCTAAATGATATTTCAGTTTAGCATAGTAACAGAAATTAATATTTGAGGTTGGATATTGAAAATAACATTTATTCTAGCAGCTATAGGAAAAAAGGAAAACCAGAAATACATAAAAACATGGAAAAAGATGGAACCGTTGACCATCGCTACTTTGAAAGCAATAACCCCGGAGGACATCGAAACTGAATTCTACGATGATAGATTGGAATTAATCGATTATGATACCAAAACCGACCTGGTGGCTATTACTTTCGAGACTTATACCGCACAAAGAGCATACCAAATCGCCAGAAACTTCAGGGAAAGGGACATACCCGTAGTAATGGGTGGCTATCACAGTACCCTCATGCCGGAAGAGGTGGCGGAACATGCAGATTCTGTCTTCATCGGCAATGCTGAGAACACCTGGATTGAATGTATAGAAGACTTCAAAAATGGACAACTGAAAAAGTACTACTAGGGGGACTCATCATATTCGAATAAACTGCCAGACCGAAGCATATTTAAAGGGAAGAAGTATACACCGTTAGGTTTGATAGAAACGGGGAGGGGCTGCTGCTTCAATTGCGAGTTCTGTTCTATAACCAAAAGCTATAAAGCACGATACTATCCAAGAAACATCGATTTGATACTTAGGGACATCGAAAACACAAACAAGATGTTCTACTTCTTCGTAGATGATAATATAGTAGCTGACCAATCTTATGCAATCGAGTTTTTCAAAAGATTAACTCCACTAAAGGTTAGATGGTCGGGTCAGGGTTCGATTAACCTGGCGAAGAATAAAGAACTACTTTACTGGATGAAGAAGAGCGGATGCGAGGTATTGCTTATCGGTTTTGAATCACTGGATGAACAAAACCTAAAGCAGATGAATAAACAATGGACTGATGTAAAAGAAATAGATAATATGGTCAAAAAGATACATGATGAAGGAATCAGCCTATATGCTACCTTCCTTTTCGGCTTTGATTATGATACAGAGGAAACATTCGAGAAAACATTGGAATTTGCTTTACGGCAGGACTTCTTCTTCGTCGCATTCAACCATCTATTGCCATTCCCGGGAACTCGCTTATATGACCGTTTGTTAAAAGAAGACCGGCTTATCGATCCAAAATGGTGGCTTAATGTTGATTATAAATACGGGGACATACCATATACACCGAAGAACCTTACTCCAGAACAGTTATCCGATTTATGTGTGTATGCTAGGGAAGAATTTTATAAGAATTCATCAATATTCAGACGAAGTTTCAAACTATTGCAAAGGAATTTTGACCCATTAATGTACTATTTGTTTTTAACTCAAAATTTTAACCTCAAAAAAGAAGTGAACGGTAAAATGACACTACCATTAGGAAAGAACTTAGATGAGTTACCAAAATAAGACCAATAACCCAAGTCCAACCAACAAACGCTTTATCTTCCAAATTGCTGATGAGAACGATGGAGAAGATATACTCTCGATTATCGAAAGATTGAGCTTTAAAGGCAACCTCGCTTTAATGTATACCAGAAGACCCGATGCCTTTAGTTCGCTGAAGAGTGAAGGCGATGATGTCGATATCATCGTATGTAAAGACACAAAGATGGATAAGACTATCGGCTTTGGTGCTTGTTCGGTGAATGAACTATTTATTAATGGGGAACCTAAGAAAACCGGCTATCTCTTCGGATTGAGAGGACTACCTGAATACTCAAGGAAATACCCATTGCTTCATAAAGGGTACCAATACTTAAAAAAGGTCTACGAAAATAAATCCATCCCCCTATTCATAACCACAATACTGGAAGATAACTTCTATGCTCAAAAGATGTTGGAAAAAAAGCGGGTTTTTATGCCTAATTACATAAAAATCGGTGCTTATAATGTATACTCTATAAAACCAAAGAAGAAGAGAAACCCTAAATCGAACCTTAGAAAAGCTACGAAAGATGATATACCT
>CAYUUC010000454.1:0-2731 GCA_964447635.1 uncultured Spirochaetia bacterium | reverse complement strand
ACTCTATATATCAAAGATATTATTCCACAAAATATAGACTGTTCTATTAAATAAAATAATACCTCCGAAAATATTGTTTAGCCTCTTGTTCTTGGATTAGAATAAGGGGCTTTTTAATAAATAAGCATATTGAGAGTAAATTGTCATTATTATTAATAAATTATTTATTAATCCATGTTTTTTCTTTTCTAATATTGCTTCACAACAAATTAAAATACATAAGTAAACAAAATCAGTAAAAATAATCCCGCTTTTTGATTCATTGCCTCCATATATATCAATGTAAGCGAATGAAAATTAAAATCAATCGTTTGCTTATAGAACAGATTAACTCTGTTTTAGTTCATTAAAAATTTAATAAGGAGGACAAATCCTATGTTTAGGATAGTCAAGTTATTGACCATATCTATGGTCTTGGTTCTGATGGTAGTATCCGCTTATGCTCGAGACTTGTATGCCTTATTAGCTATTGGAAACGGATATTCAAACAACCGCGAAAATGTGATTGCACAGGGAGCGACTAACAGCAAAGATCAGTTCGTTGAAATGCTATCCTCTATGGAAAGTATGAATATCTATGATGATGTTCATATTATTGTGGTGGAAGGTAGAAGTTTAACTTCTAATACTCTCAAGAATGCTCTTGACCGGATCAATCCCCGTCGTGACAAGGATGATATCTTCTTTACATTTATAGGACACGGAGGAGCCTCTCAATCCCGCGGTAGATATTACAAGATGGCAGATGGAAGCTGTGTATGGAAATCTCAGGTAGATAATGTGATAGAAAGTAAAGATGCAAGACAAACAATAATATTCAACGAATCCTGCGCTCACATCTCTTCTTCTTTGGGTAGTATGGGTTATGTTGATGCCAGTGATGAAGATGTAGAGAAAAACGATGTTTGGTCATTAAACATCAATTATGATAATCTACGAAGGCTTTTTAGTGGATATAAAGGGGTGTTCGACTTTTCCAGCAGTACTTTGGGACAGCTTTCATGGTTGCTTAATAGTGGCGGTATCGCTTCTACTTCACTAATAGATGTTCTAACCGGTCAGGAGCCGGTTTATAGTTGGGGTGATGTTGTTGATAAATTAGAGAGCCGAATAGAAAAGAAATTCAGATTATACCTCGCTCAAGGGGTTTTCAATGAGAACCAAATAGATGAAGACGAAATTCAGATACCAGAAGTCAATGATGATACCACAACCAAGGACAACAGCGACGAAAACAGCGATAATCCTGATACGGGCAATACATCTGCTGATGATGTTTCAGAAGATGATTTTGTCGATTGGGACTAAACTTAATTAGAAGGATTCAAATGGATCCTTCTAACAATTTTAGCTGCCTTCTTGATGTTTATAGATAGAAGGCAGCCTTGTAAAACTATTAATAAAGATAACAAGGAGAACATATTATGAGAAAGTTTAACATAACTATAGTAATGGTATTAGCTATATTATTATCCATTTTTACAGTAAATACGGTTTTTGCTCAGGGATTCGATGGATATCAAAACATCGATCGCATAGAAGCACTTGTATTTGTTGTAAGTGATTATAGTAATCCGGATTATAACTTAATCAGCAGACAGGCTGAAATTAGCGGAGATACTATAATAAACCTTTTTGAGGGGTTAAAAGGCAACGAAGTTGATGTTAATATAACAGAGCTATCCGGAAGAAGAGCTACAGCAGATAATCTATTGAAAACTATAAATAAATTATGGTTAAATGAACAAACGGCTTTTGTTTTATACATAGTGGCTCATGGTGGCTATTATGAAAATTACTATGGAAAAAATATCGACTTCATTATTGGAGCTGATGGTAAAGCTGTCAAATTTTATACGATAAAAGAAAAAGTAGAATCAAAGGGAGCCGCTAATAATACCTTATTAATTGATAGCTGCTCTATTAAGATTAAGATAAACATGAGTCAAATGAAATCATCGAAATCCTTATCTTATAGTTCAGCGATGATTTTATCGTTGGGTGATGAGAATACAGATACCTCATCACTTCCGGAACCTAAATTAATCAGCCAGTATTATAGAGAAATCCAAAAGCCTTTGGAACACTCTACCAAAAAATATATCCTTGATCTGTTCACTGGTAACAGGGGGACTACCATTATAAAAAGTTCTTCGCCTGATGAGAGAGCGTTTTTAGCCTACAAAGGATCTTTATTTTCTCTGGCTTTCTCAAAAACTTTAAGAGAGCTAAGAGTTTATAAAAACTTTGCTGAAATAGAACCTCAAATTGTAGGCTATACAAATGAGTTGTTTGAAGATTTGTTGAAAAACAACTATCTAAGTGATTATGAGGATGAATTAAATGGCCAGACGAACCAAAACCCTGATACCAAGAAAGTAGCCATCGAAAGATATCTTGATAAGGAAAAATCAGAGATATTAGTTAGAAAGGGAGAACGGCTAGTTAAAGAAGGACAGTATTATAAAGCTCTGGATGCTTTAGATGAAGCCATAGAGGTAAACTGGCTTGATAGTTGGGCATGGGCATACAGAGGCGTTATAGCCTATATTATTGGTGATTATAAAACAGCAAGATATTGCCTTGAAAAGGCATGGAATATGGATCCATATGATTATATGGTAAGGTATCTGTATTTCAAATATATTGATAAATTAAATTGATTTTTAGACCGGACTTTAGCCGGTCCGGTCATTTAATAAAATAATAAAGGAGTATGTGAAATGAAAAC
>CAYUUC010000453.1:0-2731 GCA_964447635.1 uncultured Spirochaetia bacterium | reverse complement strand
TTACCTCCTAATCAAGCTGTAACACCGGAAAGTCAAATAAAAATAAATATGAAGAGGAACCAAACTCCAGAATATAAAGATGTTAAATGTATCATTCTAAAAAAAAGTAAAAGTTTAATAAGAAATATTACTGATGGTGATATAGAAAAACTTAAAAGGGCTTATTATAATGGATTATTTCTTAATACAGATTCTAGATATACAGACAATATACCAGATAAAGCTGTTCAATTAACAGTTACATCACCACCCTTTCTTAATATAGTTCAATATTCTAAAGATAACTGGTTAAGATGTTGGTTTAATTCTATAGATGATAAGGAAATATCCAGAAAAATAACTATGTCAAAAAATATTGAAAATTGGTCTAATGTAATGGGTACAGTATTTCAAGAGTTATATAGAATTACCAGGATAGGAGGATGGATAGCTTTTGAAGTGGGAGAAGTAAGAAATGGGAAAATAAAACTTGATGAATATGTTGTCCCATTAGGAATTAATGCAGGATTTGAATGTGAAGGTTTAATTATAAATCTTCAGGAATTTACTAAAACATCCAATATCTGGGGAGTGAACAATAACAAGAGTGGGACAAATACTAATAGAATAGTACTATTTAGGAAGAATTAATATGGATGAACATAAAAAGTCAAGTTAATATAATTAAATTAAATTATTAATATTATAATTAATATATATTTAATATTAGTAATAGAAAGTTTAACAGGTTATAGCATAATATCATTTGATAAGGATAAAAAAGAGAATATAGAACTACTTCAAAATCTTATAAAAGTAGCAGATTTATTTCTGAAAGAGACTAATAGAAACCACATAATTATAACAAGAGCACATGAAGTTGGCAATGATGTTGAAAATTATGTGAAAGAATCTCTTATTCAAATTGGGTATAGTGCGGATACCTTTTTAACAAAATCGAGAACAAGACAATCCACTGGATATCCTGATTTAGAATTTATGAATAAATACAATAGAAATTTATACTTAGAATGTAAAACATATAACTCTAATAATTTTGATACATCATTTTGCTCTTTCTATCTTTCCCCATCAAAAAATACCAAGACTACTTTTCCTTTTAATCATTCTAGTACAACATTTAGGAAATTTTATATCATCCAGATGAATAATATTTCTTAGAAGTTTTACTACTTCACCTTTATCTATTACTTTTATTAACAGTTTAATTAAATTTTTTATAAGGAAAATATAATATAAATTTATCCTTATGATTTCTTATACCTAATTAATATACACATGAGAGAAAGAAAAATTTCCACAAGCGATGCTATATGGGAGTTTTTCTCGAAGCATTATAGATAATAATACAATAAAGAGAAATTTATGAACAAAATAACATTAATCTTATTAGTGTTTATAATGTTTATATTCATTATTAGTTGCGGTATCTCCAAAGATAGCTGGATCGATACACTACCACAAGATGTATTAGACTCGATATTATGGAAGTCTGAATTGGAAGAAAGAAACTTGAACGAATGGACTGATGAAGGATTTGAATGGCCAGGTGGTGGTATATTCTTAACAGGTGATGATGACGTAACTGCTGATGTTAGCGATAGTGTGTCGCATTCAGGTAAGTATTCAGCATATGCAGAAATAACCAATGCCTACCGTTCGGAAAACGGAAATCGAGCAGTAAGATATATGAGATGGACAGATAAACCATGGGATGATGATGGGGAATATTTCCCGGATAGTGCATATTATAGCGTATGGATGTATTTTCCTTATAAATACAATCCAAACAAATATGAACCCTGGGACCCCGGTGATGGTGGATGGTGGAATGTGTTCCAATTCAAGTCAAATGATTCTGATGGTGAAAGTCAACCAATATGGACACTAAACATAAGTTATGATGAAGATGAAGATATGATGTATTTTTATCTTCGCTCAAAGTACAATACACCAAGCACATATTTACAAGATGATAAAATACTGTATATTCCGGCAAAAGAATGGATTCATATAGAAGCATTTTATAAACAATCTACCGATAACCAAGGAAAGATAACCATCTGGCAAAACAGTACTAAGATATTACAGGTCGATAATGTACAAACGATTTTAGCCGAAAATTCGACATGGGGAATAGGAAACTATACAGACCATGTTGCAGGTGGTGAAGTGGAAGGTTCAGCCACGATTTATTTCGATGACGCAATCGTAAGCACAAAACCTACAAACCCTTATTCAAAATAATATTAAGGTAGTTCCATATTTTTTAGGAATTGTTAAGAAATAACTTATCTAACTTTGAAGTGACCTCTATATCTCTCTACTGATAGGGCATCGGATGGGTAAATGTTTAGGTAGAAAAAGAGTTAATCTCTTCAAGTCCTACTATAAGAGATTTAGGGGGTCTCTTCTTTCCTATAAAATGGAGAAGAGCCTAGGGTTAATATTCAAATTCGTTTGGAGAAAATATGAAACTTGTTAATATAAAATCTGAAGGGTCTTTATTATCATATGATTTATTGGCAGAAATTTATAAAGGTGAAGCCAAAGGACAAAAACCAGTTGATTTTGGAATAAAAGGAAATATTACAGATGAAATATCCGCAAGTTGGTCTGATGTCTTATCATTTTGGGATTCATTCCAAAGAAGTATGAGAAGACTTGCTGATAATGAAACATCAACAAAAATTACAAGAGAAAGATTTGTTATCCCTCTATTAGAAACATT
>CAYUUC010000452.1:0-2736 GCA_964447635.1 uncultured Spirochaetia bacterium | reverse complement strand
CGCATTATATTATATAATGTTTTTTTTACAATATTTATAGAGGAATTAATATGTTTGAAATATCTAATCATTCTATGATAACAGATTTTTATCAACTAACCATGATGGCAGTATATCATAAAAATAAAATAGATACAGAAGCTACTTTTGAAATGTTTTTCAGGAGGATGCCTAAGAATCGTTCTTATATGATTTTTGCAGGTCTTCAACAATTTATAGAATATATTCAAAATTTACAATTTAATAAAGATGATATCTCGTATCTAAAAGGTCATAAAACATTTAAGAATGTGGATAAAAAATTTTTTGATTATTTAGCTAATTTTCATTTTGAATGTGATGTTAGAGCTTTAGAAGAGGGAGAGGTATTTTTCCCGAATGAACCTATAATCCAGGTTACTGGTCCATTAATACAGGCTCAATTAATCGAAACATACCTATTATCCATAATTAATTTTCAATCTATGATAGCAACTAAAGCTTCCCGCATAAAATATGCTGCTGGAGATAAACTGGTATTGGAGTTTGGAGCAAGACGAGCTCATAGCCCCTATGCGGCGGTACTTGGTGCTAGAGCAGCTTATATCGGTGGGGTTGATGGGACATCTAATGTGAAAGCTGGTATGGAATATGATATAATGACATCAGGTACTGTTGCACACTCATATGTAATGAGTTTTGATGATGAAAAAGGAGCTTTCGATAAGTATTGGGAGATTTTCCCGGATAATGCTATTCATTTAGTGGATACATACGATACTATAGAAGGGATAAAAAATGCTATTAGCATAAATAAAAAGATGAAAGGGATAAGACTGGATTCAGGTGATTTACTAAAATTGAGTAAACAAGCTAGGAAACTTTTAGATGATAGCGGTTATAATGATGCGAATATTGTTGGAAGTGGGGATTTAAATGAGTATAAAATTAAAGGTCTACTGGATAATAATGCTCCGTTTGATGCATTTGGAGTAGGAACAGAATTGATTACTAGTAAAGATGATCCTGCGATGTCTGGTGTATATAAGTTAATGGAGATTATCGAGGACAATGAAAAAAAACCAAAAAGTAAATTTAGCAGTGAAAAGCAAACTTATCCAGCAAAAAAAGAATTATATAGAATTGAGAAAGATGGTTTTTTTGAAAAAGATATTGTATCACATTATAATGAAAAATATGATGGTGTTAAATTGCTAAAAAATATATTTAAAAGTGGGAAATTAGTTTATGAATCTCCATCTTTAAAAGATATGAGAAAAAAGTCTTTAACTAATATAGAAAAATTACCAGAAAAGATAAAAAAGATTATGAATGCTGGTGAATATCCCGTAATTATATCTGATAAATTAATTGATGAGCAGAAAAAAATTAAAAAGAAAATGTCAAAATAAATATTAGGAAATTGGATTAATGGAAAATTCACAAAGTACAGAAAAGTATAAAAAACCATCTGTAACTGTAGATATTATTCTCTTTACTATCATTAAAGACAGGTTAAATGTATTATTGGTAAAAAGAAAGAATGAACCTTATAAGGATATGTGGGCTATTCCTGGTGGCTTTATAAATATCGATGAATCTTTGGATGATGCTGCTAGAAGAGAACTATATGAGGAAACCAATCTTGATGATTTATATCTAGAGCAATTATATACTTTTGGAGAACCTAATAGAGACCCCCGAACCCGGGTTATTACTGTAGCATATTTATCTCTAGCTCCTTTTGAAACCTTACAGAAAGCAAGAGCTGGTTCTGATGCTGAGGAGGTAAAATGGTTCCCTAAGGATGAAATTGAAATGCTTGCTTTTGACCATAACCAAATATTAGAGTACGCTTTGGATAGGGTAAGGACAAAGAGTGAATATTCCACATTACCCTTTAAATTATTATCCGACACTTTTACCCTCTCTGAGTTACAGAATGTTTATGAAATTATTCTAGAAAGAACTTTGGATAAAAGAAACTTTCGTAAAAAAATACTTTCCCTGGATATTTTAGAAGAAACAGGTGAATATAGAAGGGAAGGGAAGATGAGACCAGCTATGATTTATAGACTAAAAGCTAAATCTATCTTTTTATTGAAAGAGAAAGGTATTGTATTCCCATTTTAATATATTTTTCTTTATTGGTGGTTATAAACTAAAATATGAGAGGACTATAGATTAATATAGAAAGTTCTATCTATTAAAATTTGATTTAGGTAGGACAAAAACATCTTCTTCTACAATATATGTAAATGGATTATCTAAGGCTATAGATTCTCCTGTTCCTACATCATCAAAGTTAGGATTAATATACCATCCAATAAATGTGAAACCCGTAGCGGTTGTCACTTCTAGTTCTACTTCGCTTCCTATTTCGACGATTATCTCTGATTCATCCGCAACTTCCTCTCCATTAGCTGTAACTGAAGTATAAGCAGAATCATCGTATAAGAACATTAGAGACGCTGTCTTTGGACCACAACTAAAAAACATACCCATTATTATTATTAAAATACTTATTAGTAAAATTGTTTTAGTTATTTTTTTCATGTAATATCACCTCATTTAAAATTGTTTTTGAGAATTTTTTTTAAAAAAAAGTCATATTAAATAATAGTCAAATTTTGTATTAATAATCAAGTATATATAATAAAATAATTTATTCAGTTTTTATTATAAATACTGTAAAGTAATTATAGAGCATGTTAAATAATTTGCTCATAAATATTATCTAATTATCCATAATTATCT
>CAYUUC010000451.1:0-2737 GCA_964447635.1 uncultured Spirochaetia bacterium | reverse complement strand
CTTCTTTTCCAGAAAAGAAGAACACATTAGCAATTTTCATACCGCTCACTACTGCAATTTCATTTAATTTATGTTAATAAATAAAATTATGTTTATCTAAAAATCAATACTGAAGATAATATTAATTATTCGTATTAAATCCCTTTTCAAAATAAAAAACATTCTATCAGGTGTTATTAATAGATGATAATATGATTTAGGTTTAATTTTTGTTGCTTTTTAACCGATTTTGGTTATCTTTGTAATAAGAGATAAACTTTTTAAAGAGGGTAATCTTTATGAATAAAAAAGGAAATGTCATGAAAAAACTACTAATCTTTTTCGTAATAATAGCAATATTATTTGGGATATACTCCCTATTCTTTTCCGAGAAGGCGAAGAACATGGGCTATTATATAGACCGTTCTATTAAACTCATCTCATACGATGATTTAAGGAAAACCAACATAAGAGAAGACCATATCGACGATTTAATAGTCATGTTCAACGATAAGCTATCCGTGGAAGAAATAAAAGAAATCAACCATCAATTCAATCTAAGCAATTTATTGACCGATTTCATCGATAGCATAAGCGGTAAGGAAAATCAGGAATACAATGTATACATATACGAAGACCTACTGGTTAACTTCGAGGATAATGTTACCGAAGAGCAAATCAAGGCTATCGAAGAGGAATACAACATCAATCTAAGGCTGAATTCCTCTTACTCCGATAAGGATAAGCTCTTCATATTCAGGAACACCAACAACCAGGATTCATTCGAATTAATCCGTATGCTCAATAAACTTACCGATGAATCCATCATCGAATACGCACAACCTTCATACTTATACTCAATCCCGGAGCAGTTCGGCAAGGAAAGCGGGGGTGCATCTTCCACCAACTCAAATACCGGCATAGGCATATCTAAGGAAAAGCCATGGATACCAAACGACCCCATGTATAAGGAACAATGGAACTTCGAGGATATCAACACGGGTTTAGCCTGGACTAAGACTAAGGGTAAAGGCGCAGTGGTTGCCGTTATCGATACGGGTGTATCATCGAAGGGAGAAGACCTGGAACAAAGCCGTTTTGTCGAAGGATACAACTTCGTTAAGAACAACAAAGACGCTACCGATGACCACGGACACGGCACACATGTTGCCGGGACTATCGCTCAAACCACCAACAACGGAAAAGGCGTCGCCGGTGTCGCTCCGGAAGCCAGAATAATGCCGCTTAAAGTGTTGAACAAGAACGGTTTCGGTAACCTGGCAGACATAGCAGAAGCCATCAAATGGTCCGCCGACCACGGTGCTAATGTGATTAACATGAGCCTTGGCGGTGGCGGAAGGAACCAGGTTATGGAAGATGCTGTCAAGTATGCACAGAAGAAAGGCGTGGTCGTTGTAGCAGCAGCAGGTAACGAGAACCGCAACAAAGCCAGCTACCCGGCTTATTATAAAGGAGTGGTCTCTGTAGCATCATACGGACCAGACGGTAAGAGGGCTTTCTACTCAAACTATGGCGATGGTGTCAGGATATCAGCACCGGGAGGAAGCGATAGAGCAGGCAAAGGACACAAAGGTAAGATACTTCAGGAAACTCTCACCGGTTATGAATGGTTCCAGGGTACATCTATGGCATCACCTCATGTAGCAGGAGTTGCCGCTCTTATTCATTCCGCCGGCGTTAAGGATGCTGACAAGATTATCGATATACTGTATAAGTCGGCACACAAAGTTGATGGCGACAACAAGAATGAATTCGGGGCTGGTAAGGTCGACGCTAAAGAAGCAGTCTATAAGGCTAAAGGCATATCAACCGGGGACGGTGGAGAGCTGAACATGTCTACCACAACTCTATTCATCTATATAGCTGCAGCGATTATTGCTATGATAGTGTTCTTTATGTGGTATAACCGTATGAACTCGCTTAGCAGGGTTTACGAGCTATCATTCCTGCCGTTCTTCATTGGTATTGTGATTTCGACTGTCGGTTTCATCATACCCGCTCTATTCGCCAGCAATACTCTTACAGCTCTGTTGTCATCCTCATTACCTCACTTCGACAACATCTTGTTTGGTGTGATGACACCGTTATTCCATAGTGCGTTGATACCGATACTGTTTGTATTGTTATTCTCCGGTTCCAAAGGTTTGAGGTCATTTGCGGTAGCAGTAGCGGTAGGATTCGCTACGGTGCTTATAGTGGATGCTCTGATACTATTCGATGATGTAGCAATAATCCCGAATCTAACCGGCATTCAGATTATAGACAGGCTGTTCTTGCTATTCAATGCTTTGATTAGTGCATTGTTTGGAATGGCGGCTGTTAGACGGGCAGTATAAGTTTTATTTTTCATTAGTGAGATGGGCATTTTGAATAATGCCCACGTTTCCGCTAATGTCAATATACCTTAATCATAATAGACTAACTAACAAACTACATAGCAAAATTTATCTTGTCAATATCTAATCCCAATATCCGTTATTTTTAGGCAATATTGGGAGAATACCTCTTCTATCTTCTCCCTGGTTAAGGCATAAGAAATAGTAAAAGTTTGTGCAATTCATCTCCAAGTCCCCCTTAATTGCGCCTTAGCAGAAGACGAGGGGATGTAGGGGGATTCTTTTTAATTGCTTAATTAATATCATCGAATTTTGGTATAATCACAATTTCTTTAGTTCTTTGGTAATACCAATTTCATTTAATTTATGGTAATAAATAAAATTAGGTTTATCTAAAAATC
>CAYUUC010000450.1:0-2738 GCA_964447635.1 uncultured Spirochaetia bacterium | reverse complement strand
CAGATTGTTTTTTTCTAATTATAAAAATGTTACCATTTCTCTTTCTGAAAAATCAATCGAGTCTATAAAGAAAAGCAGAGAACGAATTGAGAAGATAATAAAAAAGGGTGATGTGGTTTACGGAGTAAATACAGGTTTTGGTAGATTCTCTGAAAGTACAATACCACCAGAACAAATTGAACAACTTCAAACCAATTTAATTCGTAGTCATTGTTGTGGAATAGGAGACTGTTTATCATCAGATATAGTCAAACTGGCTATGATTCTTAGAGTTAATTCATTAGCAAAGGGCTATAGCGGAATCAGACTTAAAACTGTGGAAACTCTTATAGATTTTATAAATCATAATATTATACCTGTGGTTCCATGTCAGGGTTCTCTTGGAGCAAGTGGTGATCTAGCTCCATTGGCTCATATTAGTTTAGCTTTACTAGGAGAGGGATATGTATGGGATAATAATCAAAAAGTCCCTACCATAGATATCCTTAAGAAGCACAATATCAAACCACTTACCTTAAAAGGAAAAGAAGGACTTGCTTTAATTAATGGTACACAAATCAGTTTATCCATTTTGCTTAAAGCTTACACAAAAGCTGAAAACCTGCTAAAGATTGCTGATATATCCGCTTCTTTATCAATAGAAGCCAATAGAGGAACTCCGGATGCTTTTGACGAAGATATACATAAGATTAGGGGGCATAAAGGTCAGATAAACACAGCATCAAACATAAGGATTTTAATAAAGGATAGCATGTTAATAAGAACATATTCTCAAGGGGGAAGAGTACAGGATGCTTATTCTTTTAGATGTGTTCCACAAGTTCATGGCGCATCTCGTGATGCTTTGTATTATATTAAAAGCATTCTTGAAACTGAGATGAACAGTGTCACCGATAATCCTCTGGTTTTTGATGATAAAGTATTATCCGGAGGTAACTTCCATGCACAGCATGTTGGTATTGCAGGGGATTGCTTAAAGATAGCATTATCAGAAGTAGGGAATATCTCAGAAAGGAGAGTAGAAAGATTACTTAATCCTTCTATTAATGACTTAAATGGTTTCTTAGCTAATAAACCCGGTTTAGAGTCCGGTTATATGATTGCTCAATACACATCAGCATCCATTGTTTCGGAGAATAAAGGCTTGGCATTTCCATCAACAGTGGATTCAATACCCGTATCAGGTAACCAGGAAGACCATTGCTCTATGGCTCCCATAGCTTCTAGAAAAGCGCTTGAGATTGCGGGGAATGTAGAAAAGATATTAGCCATAGAATTAATGATAGCCATTCAAGCATTGGAATTACGGGATTTAGATAAGGCAAGCAAGACAGCAGGTAAGGTTCGGGATATTATTAGGAAAGTTGTCCCCCACTTGAGTGAGGATAGGATATTATTCGAGGATATGGAGAAAATTAGGGAGATGATATCAGATAATTCAATATTAGATAAGATTGAAGATGATATTGGTAGGCTAACTTATTAATTCTTTGATATTTGAACAGTATTTATTATCCTAGTAATAATTGAGTAATAATTTATTAATATCATTTAGATTTTTAAGGATTCTGAAGTTTGAAATTTGTATATAATACAATAATCATTGGCATTATATTAATCATTGTCTTTCCTATAGTTGTTAAAGCACAAGAAAAACCATACATACCTTTAACCACAGAAAGATTATATATTGATATATTAAAACATAATGATAACCGAAAAAGAAGAGCAGAAGCAGCTTATCAATTGGGTAGAGTTCAGTCGAAGATAGCTACAGATGAATTGATCCATGCTATGAATAATGATGATAGCATATTAGTAAAAGAGGCATGTGCTTATTCATTAGGTGTGATTGGTGGAGATGAAGAACTGGATAGTCTTATCAATGTATTAAGTAGAGATGCTATAGATAGTAAAGTAATTATAAGAGCTATGTACAGCATAAGTAAAATAGATGGTAAGAATCATACAAATCTATTTGTATCCATGTTGGATAGTTCATCTGAGGATGTTAGAATTGAAGCTATAAAGATTCTGGGAAGATATAAAAATCAACAAATATCAGATATAATAATAGATAAGATTAACTCCGAGACCAATCCTAATATCATAAAGTATGGTATTATTTCTCTAGCCAAACATGAAAATATTAATATAATTCCATTTATTATTGACATATATACAAAGACAAATAATAACCAGATAAGAGCATCATGTGCTACAGCATTATATCATCTTAATTACTATCATTATTCTGTAAAATTATCAGAATATGTAAATCAAGTTAATGGGTTTTTTAATAATAATAAGACATTATTCTATGCTTATTGCTTATCATTTATAGGTAGTAGGTCTTCTTATGGTTTTTTGTATGATGTATATAATAATCCTCAATCTAGCATAGATGATAAGAATATGGTATTAGAGGCATTATCTGTTACTAATTTTCTAGATGTATTCGATGTATTATTCGATGCTTTATCCAAAAAGACATATGAGTTTAATTCATCTATCAGCTTTTTAACCACCATAAATGCTGAGAAAGTTTTGTTAGATGGGAAGATAGATATTATAGTAAGATCAATTATAAATAAAAATACATATAATAGTATTTTAAAATCCTCTCTTAATTTTAAAATATATAATAATCCTTATAATGTAGCAAATAAAATCAATCCATTCTTAAGACAGGATGACTATTATACTAATGAAGTTATTACTGATGTCATTTTAAGTTT
>CAYUUC010000449.1:0-2742 GCA_964447635.1 uncultured Spirochaetia bacterium | reverse complement strand
CTTTTATACGGGCTTTTACAACAAAATCTGCTCCTATTTGTGTTAAATAGTCAGTTTCATTCCTTATTTTTCTATCTTCTAATGAAGGCACATCTATTCTATCATTAATATTTAATGCCCAATATAGCATACCTTGGAATGCTTCGTTAGCTTCGAAATAGCTTTGAGATTCATTTTCCAATTCTACATTAGATACAACAATTTTAGGACGTGGATAAGAAAACGGAGGTTCCTGTTCATATTGATTATTAATATCTACTTTATTAGATAGCGAGTCTTGTTTTTTTCGTTCATAGTATTCCAAATCATTATCTAGGTTTCTAAATATGACATTGTCTTTTTTAATATCTGGCAAATTATTAATAAAAAAGATATCATTATAATACCTTTCATCATATCCTAAGTCTTTATATATTAACGCTTTATAATATCTATACTCAGGTTTTTCCGGATTAATATTTATAGCTTTTTCCAGCATGAATAGAGCTTTGTCAATGATATTTTTATTTTTATAATATTTACCCATTTCAAATCTATATTCAGCAAGCTCTTTCCTCTCTTCATTCTTAATTTTTAGACCTTCTGTTGCTTCGGTTTCGGTTCTCCATCTAAGGACTTCATCTCCTTTATACTTTTTTAATCCCTGTTTTAAGAACTCTACACTTTCAGTATACTTTCCTTGTTTACTTAATGCTACACCTAAATCATTATAGTATTTTGGTCTAGGATTACTAAAATTGACTAACTGTTTTAGTAGATTCTCAGATTGTTCCCATTCTCCCTTTTCAAATAATAGTAAATAATTAAGTTCTAGGTATTTACTGGTGTATGGTTCAATGATGACTGAATTCTCGACATATTCCAGGGCTTTATTATAATCTTTGTATTCATAGAAAAACTTAGCTAGATAAAAATTAGCTTCTGCATCTCTTGGATTTCTTTCCAGAGCTTCCATGTATGCTTCATATGCTTTTTCGCTTCTATTAAGTATCATATAAGTATTTCCAATTTCTATTAACGGTTCTACTGCTTCTTCTTCTGTTCTTGCTGCTAAGTTATAATATCTGATGGATTCGGAATATCTACCTAAGTCTCTGTAGTATTCACCATAAGTCATAAGGATATTAAAGTTTCTAGCATTCAAATCAAAAGCATTATCCAGGTCATTTTTTGCTTTAGTATAATTATTTAGTTTAATATTAATCTTGGCAGCCCAAACCAGAACTATAATAGAGTTTCTATCTATCTGTCTAGCTTCCTCTATCTCAATCTCTGCTCGTTCATAATTCTCTAAATAATAGTATGCTTTAGCTAGTCCTACTCTAGCTGGAACATAATTAGTATTCAAACTTATAGCATCTTTAAACAGAGTAATAGCTTCGATATAGTTCTCTCTTTCCATCTCTTGTTCAGCTTTTTCAGATAAGGTTATGGCTGTTTCTGTATCCGAGGTCTGTTGAGAACCAATAGATGAAGTACTAAAGAATATGATAAAAATAAACAATACTGTTATTGTGATATATTTTAAGTATATTAAGTTAGAGAGATTCGCTTTACCATTTCTCATTTAAACTCTCCTATAGAAGTTAGTTTATATTATAATTATTAATAACTAAATCTATCAAAGTACCCTACTTTAGCAGAACCTGTCATACCATTAGTTGTAATTTCTATGACGGCTTCTTTATATCTAAATTCATTGGAATTTCCAATTATTGAGTCGTAGGATATTATATAATAGTGATTTTCTTTTTCTTTTATTATATCAACAACCTTATTTATCATTGGTGATTTATAATAGTTGATAAGTATACCATCGCTTTCCGAAGCTAATCTTGATAAGAAGTCATTTTCTGAATCTTCACCAAAAACTATAGTGTAGATTGGAATGTTATTAGCTAGGGAATAGTTAAAGATTTCTCCTGCAGTAACATCTCCAAAGGAATCTTCTGGAGTTTTTCCGGAGCTTAGAAAGATTACAGCAGAATTCTTATTATAAACACTCAATGCTTTACCTATTCCAAATATCAATCCTTTACCAATATTAACCTCTTTTATATTGACATATTCATCTTCATTGAACAAATAGATAACTTCAATAGGTTGTGACTCGAACTTATTTTTCCTGACTATGTTTTTATTGATGTTTATTATCTGTAATGAGTCTTTAGGTCCAAGTTCACTAACTAGATTTTCCAAGAATAACCTTATATCGTTCTGTTTATCTTTCATCTCATTTGATAATTCATTAACAATTATTATAGCCATGCCACTTTCTTCTACTGTTGGGAAATTTTCCAGAGAATCTGGGGTTCCCAATTCTATACCTTGTTCTGTTACTATAATATCATCTAAAGATAAATCTACTATAGGTCTACCCAGTTTATCTACTACATTGATTAAGTGGGAAACAGAGGTATTATCTTCTATATATCTAATAGAACTCCTTACTACATCCACTATAAGACCTGAAGATTTTATTATTTCATCAATAAAAGCATATATAGCTGTAATCGATTCGTTAACTCCTAATAATCTACCATCATAAGTCTCAATTATAGATAAGAACCGACCATGAATGTCTTTTAAGTTTCCTACTTTATCCATTTTTCCAGTATTTATATTAAGGAATAGTATACCATTTTCTTCATCAGTAATTATTAGTTTGTTACGGTCTTTTGATAAAGATATTCCTCTAGGTTTTATTAAAAGTTCACTCTTATATTCTTTAATAAATGTTCC
>CAYUUC010000448.1:0-2754 GCA_964447635.1 uncultured Spirochaetia bacterium | reverse complement strand
GTTCTAGAAGCCCTTACCTCTCCTTTGAATATACAGTTTTCGAAAGAAATAGCCGAATTTATATATGCTCTGGTTCTTCCTTTCACTTCCTGGGCTATATCCTGTATATTGGTAAAATCTAAATCACCGACTATTTCTGCATCTTTATAGTATACATTATTATGGTTGATTATCTTTCCTATTATCTCTTCTGATTGTATAGTCCGCATTTATAGCTATCTCCAATGTTGAATAATAATAATATAGATAAGATAACAAAATAAAACTAGGGAATAAAACCACATTTACATTTTATTGGATTATTTATGAAAATTTGAATAGCTAAACATGTTATTTATTAATAAAAGTCCTATAATAGCTAAAATTAGATTGGTAAGCTTTTTAAAATTGGAAAGACAGAAAAATTCTGAACTTTTTACCATTAAAGCTCAAGTCCAATTTAATATAGATTATAATCTAAATCCAATATATAGACTTATCGGAATGAAAAATCCATTAGCTGATGAAGTCTGATTTTCCTCCGGGTCTCCACCATTTATCGATACATGAGTTTTTTGCATGAAATAATGAGCATCTACATTTATCCCAGCTTGGATTCCTTCAGATAGAGGAACTATAACATTCACTCCCCCCTTAAATCCAAATCCTATTCCACCGTAATCAACTAGACCAACCAGGATGATATTCCTCTCATACATGAAGAAACTCGTTCCAGCACCGGCATGGAAACCTAATATGATTGAACCTAAGGGCAGTTCAAATAAGAAATCCCCATAGATATGAATCACTGCTGGCGGGTCGGTTTCAGGTATGTTATTCTCATCGTCAGCTAACCATCTGGACATTGTGTAACCCGCATTGATCCCTACACCGGCATTCTCATTCAGCATATAATGGAAAGCACCGGTGAAATACAGGTAACTCCCTACATAAAAGGCTCTTTCCGGGTCTAACAGGTCATTCTCAACAGTTATCCCAGACCCGCTTCCATAGAAATCAGTTCTAATAAAAGATAAGGGGAAATTCCATCCCCCAGTAAGTCCTATTGAAATCTGGGCATATGATATGGATACGCCTCCTAAAAGTATAAACAGAACCATTATCATTATTATTAACCTTTTTTTCATCATTCTTACCCCTAAATTATTTTATTTATATTCTTAATTACTTTCCATTTAAATAAAGAGGAAAATTAATTAATAAAACTCTTTTTAATAGATATATCCAAAACCAGATTATCTATTTCTTAATAGTGAAATAAAAAGTTGAGCCTTTTCCAACCTCTGATTCAAACCAAATCTCGCCACTATGCCTTTCTATGATTTTCTTACAATAGGCTAATCCTATACCATATCCTGGAGAATCCGACTTATTTTCTTCCCTATGAAAGATTAGAAATATTTTCTGACTAAATTCAGAATCAATACCCATGCCATTATCAATAAAGGAAAACAACCAATCATTATCCCTCTCTTTTGCTGTTATGTGGATATTGGGTGTCTTATTCCCACAATACTTTATTGAATTATCGATTAGGTTTTGGAAAACACTTATCAATTGGGTTTTACTGCCTCTTATCTTAGGAAGTGTATCATGTGTAATTTTTGCTTTATTCTCCCTAATATTTGATTTAAGGTTTTCCATCGCTTCTTCTAATACTTCTTCAATATCGATAATCTTGAATAAGGTTTCTTCCCTGTTTACCTGGGAATAATTTAGTATGTCGCTTATAAGTACTTGCATACCGTTTATCCGTTCTCTCAACTTACCTGTTAATTCATTACCTTTTTGGTCCATAAGGTCTTTATATTTTCTTTCGATGATGTTTATGTAACTTATAACAGTATTAAGAGGGCTTCTAAGGTCATGGGATACGATTTGGGCGAATTTTTCCAGCTCCTTATTGGAGTTTTCTAGGTCTTTCAATGTTTGGTTAAGTTTAGCTTCAGCTTCCTTTTGTTCGGTGATATCCCTTCCTACTGCTTGGTATTCCATGATATTTCCATCCTGGTCGCATATAGAACGTATAATCCATCGTACCCATTTAATGTTATTTTCAAGGTTTATATGATGTTCTACTTCTATAAATGGTTTATCACAGCTCAGGTTCTTTATTTCTTCTGTTATTAATGGTATATTACTTTCAGTCTTTTTACTGGATAAGAATTCTTCTAAATTTTCTCCTATGGCTCTGTCTTTATTTATATTGAAAAATCGACAATAAGCATCATTTACAAAAGTAATAGTCCGGCTGGGTTTAAATCTGCATATAAGTTCTGTTTGGTCTTGTATAACCGCTTTATATCTTTGTTGGCTTTTCTTTATCTCAGCTTCATATCGCTTTCTTTCGGTTATGTCTATGGTTGCTGTTTGAATGTATTTATGCTTACCATCATTGCTCTTATCATTAGATAAGCTTTCCATTTGAACATATACTTCTTCACCGTTTTCTCTTACCATTTTAATTTCGCATCTTTCCTTTTTACTACTGTACAAAACAGCATTTAAATGCTTATAAAATGTAGAATGATAGTGAGGTTCAATGAATTTTGTGAAAGGCTGATTAGTGATTTTTGATTTTTCTCTACCGATAAGGTTTGCCCCGGCTATATTGGTTTTTATTATAATTCCGTTTACATTTAGTGTAAAATAGCCGATGGGTGCAAAATCATATAAATCGGAATACATGTTTCGGGAAATCTCCAGCTCAGTTTGATTTCGCTTAAGTTCGTCATTTTGCATCTCTAGTTCAAT
>CAYUUC010000447.1:0-2774 GCA_964447635.1 uncultured Spirochaetia bacterium | reverse complement strand
AAAAAGCTTGACGAATTGAAGAAGCAGAAGAAAGGACTGATGCAGAAATTACTCACGGGTAAGGTCAGGGTTAAGGTTTAGGAGGTGATTAGTTGGATGATAAATGGCTAAATCCTGAAACAAAATTAGTAGCAGAGTTTTTTAAAGATAATATGGTGGGTTATGAAGTTGCTCACGATTATATTACCTATTATAAATTGGATAAAAAACCAATAGGAAGTAAAATAGATAAGGAAATAACTAACTTTGCAAAATATTTGAAAGAAGAGTTATATAATAAAGACCATCCTAAATATGGTTTAGATAGTGATAGATTAAAACAAGTTGATTTTATAGAAATAGCAAGTTCCTTTATTTATGAGTGCTTAAAGGAATATTAAATAATAAAATATGATTATTAATATCTATAAACAGGAGTTAATAAAATGGAAGACTTATCAAAAGAAACAATAATACAACTTATCAATCAACACAAAAGCGAATTAGAAAAAGAATACGGAATAAAAGAACTTGGCTTATTCGGTTCTTATGTTAATGGTACCCCCAATGATGAAAGCGATATTGATATTCTCATTGATTTTATTGAGTCCTATCATAATCAGATGAGTTTATTTGATTTTTTAGACATAAAAGACAAATTAGAAGCTATACTACATCATAAGGTTGATTTAGTAATGAAATCATCATTAAAAAAAGCTATTAAAAACAGAATACTTCAAGAGGTTGTTTATGTCTAAAAAATACAGATTTATCATTGATAATAAAAAATTTTAAAGATGAAAATTCTTACTAATAACAGGAGTCAGTAAATGAACCGCACACCATCATTCTTAGAAGATCATATATCACAAATCCCCGCATTACAGATGCTTATAAATATGGGATACCAATACCTTACACCTGATGAGGCATTAAAAGCAAGAAACCATAATAAAGCAAATGTGATATTAGAAACCATATTAAGAGACCAACTGAAAAAGAATAGGATTAACTACAAAGGTAATGAATACGATTTTAGTGATTCAAACATAGAATCATCGATAAAGAAACTTAAAGATGTTGTTTTTGACGGGCTTGTAAGAACCAATGAAAAGATATATGATTTGATTTCTGTTCCTGTTGGAATGAAGCAGAATATAGAAGGTGATAATAAAAGCCATAGCCTATATTATATTGATTGGGACAACATAGAAAATAATGTATATCATGTAACGGAAGAATTTGAAGTAGAAACAGAGAACGGGAGATCTACAAGAAGACCCGACATAGTTCTTTTTGTTAATGGAATACCTTTTGTAGTAATTGAATGTAAAAGACCCGACATAAAAGACCCCATCAATGAAGCAATATCACAGCATATAAGGAATCAAAAAACGAGAGATTATAATACTCTTGGTGATGGTATTCCTAAACTATTCACATTCACCCAAATTCTAATAGCAACATCAAAGAATGAAATAAAATATGCGACTACTGGAACACCAAAAGAGTTTTGGTCATTTTGGAAAGAGAACAGAATCGTAGATGATAGTATCAATGATCTTATAAATACACCTTTGACAAAAGAAAATAAAGATAAACTCTTCTCTAACAGATACAAATATGTCAGAAAATACTTTGATGACTATGAGAAGCAACCACGATTCATAACAGAACAGGACAGAGGATTATATTCATTATGTAAAATAGATAGGATGATGGAACTAATATATAAATACATCATATTTGATGGCGGTGAAAAGAAAGTAGCAAGATATCAGCAGTATTACGCCGTGAAAAAAACACTTGAAAGAGTAAAGAAATATAATGATAACGGATCAAGACAAGGAGGCGTTATTTGGCATACTCAAGGAAGCGGTAAATCCTTGACTATGGTTATGATAGTAAAATCGCTTGAATTAGATAAAGATATAAAAAATCCGAGAGTGATATTAGTTACAGATAGAATAAGCCTTGATAAGCAATTAAGGGACACCTTCAAAAATACGGGTAAAGAAGTCGAACAGGCTAAATCGGGGGGAGATTTATTAAAATTATTAATAAATAACAAAGCAAGTATAATAACAACTGTAGTAGATAAATTCAGGTCATCATTTTCAGATAAAAACATCAAGAAATATTCAATAGACAGTATTAACAGCAAAGATATATTTGTACTGGTTGATGAAAGCCATAGAAGTCAATACGGCTCAACCAATACACTTATGAATAGAGTATTGCCTGATGCCTGTTATGTCGGTTTTACAGGAACACCATTACTAAAAAAGGATAAGAATACAGCTGATAAGTTCGGCGGTTACATTGATAAGTATACAATAGACCAAGCAGTAAAAGATAAAGCAGTTGTTCCTTTGTATTATGAGGGAAGGCATGTAATCCAGGATGTAAACAAAAAATCAATAGATACATGGTTTGAAAGAACATGTAAATCATTATCAGACGAACAAATTAAAGACTTAAAGAAGAAGTTTTCAAGAATAGATAAACTTAATACAACAGAACAGAAAATATATATGATAGCCTATGACATAAGCGAACATTACAGCAACAATTGGCAAGATACACCTTTTAAAGGTCAATTAGCCACCGCTTCTAAAATGGCGGCTATAAGATTCAAAAAGATATTTGATGAAATTGGATTAGTAACAACGGAAGTAGTTATTTCATCTCCCGATACAAGAGAAGGTCATAAAGATGTAGATGAAGAAATAGAAGATACGGTGCAGAAGTTCTGGAATAAGACTATGGATAAGTATGGTAGTGAAAAGAGTTAT
>CAYUUC010000446.1:0-2785 GCA_964447635.1 uncultured Spirochaetia bacterium | reverse complement strand
TTCAGATTGAGGACATACACTGGATTGACGAGGACAGCAAGAAGGTGATCCAAATACTGGCAAGGAATGTGGCAGATTACCCATTCATCGTCATTGCCACAAGCCGATACAACGACGACGCATCCAAACCTGTATTGACGCTTGATGATGGCATAGCACCCGTTGAGATTGAGCTTAAGGAGCTGGGAAGCGAATCGGTGGAAGCCATCATAAAGTCATGGCTCGGTTACAATGCTTCAAACGGTCTTCTATCCTTCATCATCGACAGGACGCAGAGCAATCCGTTCTATGTGGAGCAATTCTGCCTTTACCTGATGGAGAACACATTCATAGAGCTTGATGACAATCTGTATCACCTGAAAGCCAAGACGGAAGGCATACCACGAGGCATCAACTCAATACTGGTAGCACGCATCGACAGACTGTCAGCGGAACTCAAGGAGCTGGTGCAGATAGCATCCGTTTTGGGTCGTGAGTTTGACATCACACTTCTGATTGAGATGCTGAAGACACTTAACGAGTTAATCGAGATGTATAAGACCATCAGCAAAGACGATTTTGATACGATGGCTATATCTACCATACTGAAAAGCGAAAAGGTGGAGGAACTGCTTGCCGACGGAAACAGGGAAAGCCTGTGGAACGAGTTCACCGAGTTGAAATACATCTTCAAGCATGCTCTATTAGTCCAAACCGCCTATGATATGCAACTGAGAAACAGGTTGAGAAACCTACACAGAGTGGCAGCGGAGACCATCGAGCGACTGCACAAGGACGACCCGACGCATTATGCTGACCTTGCTTATCACTACGAGAAAGCGGAGATTATCGATAAGGCTAAGGTGTATCTGGAGAAGGCGGGGGATTACTTTAAGGAGGAGTATCGCAATGAGGAAGCTATTGAGATGTATGACAGATTGATGGAGCTGGAAGAGGATAAAGAGAAGGTTGTGGATGTGATTTTGAAGAAGGCGAAGATTTTAAAATTTATTGGAAAATGGAATAACGCAATTCAAGAGATAGAAAAGGGATTAAAAATAGCAATTGAGTTAGGTTATAAATTAAAAGAAGGTAAATTAAAATTATTATTGGGTAATATATTAATATCTAAGGGGGATATTGAAATAGGCAAAAATCTGTATAATGAAGCTAAAAATATTTCTGATATTATTAATAATAGAGATTTATATAGAAAAGTTATTAATAATTTAGGCACAATATATTCTTCTAATGGTAATATTGATAAAGCAATGGAATATTTTGAAGAAGGAAAACAGTTATGTTATAATAATAAAGATGATATCGGGTTTAGCAATTCACTTATAAATATTGGTGTTTTATATCTCAGAATGGGAAAATATAAAAAGGCTAAATCAATATTTGAGAAAGCTAAAGATATTTGTATTAAAATTAATAATAAGTTATGTTATGCAATTTCAATTGGTAATATAGGAAATATTTTTGGTAATAAAGGAGATTATGATAAAGCAATATATTATTTCAAAGAAGAACAACAAATATATAATGATATTGGATATAAAGAAGGGTGTATAAGTTCTTTAGGTAAAATTGCAAATATATTTAATGAGAAACATTACGATGATAAAGCTATAATGTTATTAGAAAAACAACAGGAACTATATAACGAAATGGGTGATATTGGTGGTTATGCTGCTGCTATAGGAAATAAAGGAAATATATACATAAAAATTGGAAATTATATTAAAGCATTAGAATGTTATAAATATCAGAAAAACATATGTGAAAAAATTGATAATATCTTAGGCTATTCTTATGCAGTTAGTAATATGGGTATTGTATATCATGAAATGGGTAATTTAAAAAAGTCATTAGAATGTTATCAAGAAGTTTTGGAAATATATAAAAAAAATAAAGATATTAGTAGTTATTCTACTACATTAGGAAACTTAGGATTATTATATCGTTCAATAGGTGATTATAATAAAGCTAAAAAATTATTTATAGAAAAAATGGAAATTGATTTAAAAACAGAGGAAATGAGTAGTTATTCGTCTGCAGTAGGCAATTTAGGTCTCATTTTATCAGAACTTGGAGATTTTGAAAAAGCATTAGAATATTATAATCAACAAATCGAAATATGCGAAAAGTTGAAAGATAAAAGAAGTTATTCAACTTCATTAGGTAATATAGGAGATACTTACCGATTAAGAAATGATTATAAAAATGCTATCAACTACTATAATAAAGCAATAAAATTAGATAAAGAAATTGGCTTTAAAAAAGGTTTGATTTATCATCTCAATGATAAATCTAAAATATTATATTTTATGAGGCAATATGATAAATCTAAGGAACTAAATAATAAGTCTTTATTAATTGCTAAGGAAATAGGGACGAATGAAATAATATTCTCTGCTACTCTCCTCAAACACAAACTCACATATGTAACAGAAGACAAGCAATCCGCTCTTCAATCTATGGAAGCAATGCTTACCGAATATGCCGATGATGACATAAATGTTGCTGAAATCCACTACGAGATATGGAAGCTCACCAATGATGCGTCGCATCGGGATAAGGCGATGGAGATGTATCGGGCATTGTATGAGAAGACGCCTAAGTATGAGTATAAGAAGCGGATAGAGGAGATGTCAGCCGGTGATTAGGTGATGATTGGGTTGTGGTGTTATATTTAATGTGAGCGGAGGTGATGAGATGAAATTAATCGCTGTTATACATAAAGCCGAAGAAGGCGGATATTGGGCTGAAGTCCCTGCGATACCCGGATGTGCGACACAGGGAG
>CAYUUC010000445.1:0-2787 GCA_964447635.1 uncultured Spirochaetia bacterium | reverse complement strand
TGAGTATATAAAAGCAATATTGGGAGGACATCTTGATAAACCAAGAAAAACTATCTATTACTGAAAATCCTGAAAGCCTATCCTCAGAAGAAATAAAAAAAGAATTAGAAAAACTAAAAAAAGAAACTATCAAACAACTAAAAACTATACTAAATGAAATAGATAATATTAGCTAACAATTTATTTCCATTAAATAAAATTAATATTATCTTTTTATCACATTTTTAATATACTTTTAGTATAATAATTTTTATATAATATACAGTAGGATAGCTATGATAATAAGCGAAGACCTGTTAGGAGACCTTTTCGTAAAATATGGAAAAGAATTGAAAAAAGGAGAGATACTATTCAAAGAGAATGAAGATGCTAAGGTGGTCTATGTTGTCATATCAGGTAAAATAAAAATATCCAAACAAATAAAATCCGGAAATCTAACCTATGAAAAAATCTTAACCACCGTATCCGAAGGGGAAATTCTTGGCGAAATGGCTCTATTAAGAGGGAATGCGAAAAGAAGCGCTAGTGCTTATGTAACAGAAGATTGTAAGATATTAGTGCTTGATAAAAATACATTCTTTGCTATGATTAGATACAATGCTGAGTTCTCTATAAAACTAATGGAAAGATTATCTAATTACGTAATAAGAAATAATGAAGACCTTGAAGAAATCGCTCAATCACAAAGGAAACTCATCATCATAGAAGACATATTATCTAAGTTGGAAGATAAACCCGAAAAGAAATTACAAATAAAAGATATCATAGGAACGGAAAAGATACAAGCTAACCTAGATTATAAAGAAATAGAAAATATCATAAAACATATCTCCAAAACAGGAGCAATCGATTTCGATGGTGAAAGCATCCAAGTAAAATCTATGGATTTTCTACATAAATTTAGAATACTACTCAGCGAAATTGAATAGAATAAGAAGGTATTTTTTTAAATGGATAAAAAAGAAAAATCATTAACCAAAGATACCGCATTAAAAGTGTTAGACAAACTATCCTCTGCTAATGAAGTAGTCGATATTCAGTTGAATTACCCATACGAAAAAGATATAAAAACCACTCTGGAAGATAAACATATAGAAAAGATAATCACTATGGATAATGTAGATTTCATTATAGAAAACGAAAAAATCATATCCGATATTAGCATCTCTGTTCCATTACAAAGCTGTGTGGTAATATTAGGGATTAGTGGTTCCGGCAAATCCACTTTACTTAAACTAATGGCTGGATTAACAGACCCTAACCATGGTTTAGTAACTATATATGGAAAGAATTTATCTAATATGTACCACAAAGATAGATTGAGATTCATCAATATGTATATAGCATTCGTCTTTCAAGATGGAGGATTGATTAATAATCTCGATGTATACGATAATCTGGCTATGCCATTAAGATATTATGGTAAATACAATAGAAACCAGATTAAAACCATGATAGATGATATAGTTAAAGAATTTAGCTTGGAAAATATAATTAATAGATTTCCAGGCAAATTATCATATGGTCAGAAAAAATTCATCGGATTAGCAAGGGCTTTTCTACTTAATCCTAAGATTTTATATCTTGATGAACCGTCATCAAATATCGATATAGAAACAAGTGAAAAGATAATAAAAATGGTGAGAAAGTTTATAATATTAGGTGGTACTGTGATATCAGTAACCAGTGATATGATTTTTGCTAATTCTGTGGCTTCTATATTGGGAATAATTGATGAAGGAAGGATAATAGAATATGATACCCCATCTAAAGTAAAGATTAGTAAAAATAAGATAACAAAGAAAGTTATTAAAAATGTTTATAAGGAAGCAGATTTAGCTGATGAAATACTAAAACTGCTTTCTATTTAAATCACATATTTTTATAATGGAGGTTAGAATGCCTTTTAAATGGTCCAATAATTTAGCGACAGGCATAGATAAAGTAGACCAACAACATAAACAATTAATCGAAACTGTTAACTCCTTATTAGAAGCAGTTAAAAATGGCGAACCTAAAGTTAAAGTCGATGAAACAATTAAGTTCCTTAGTGACTATGTTATTACTCATTTCAAAACTGAGGAAGAGGTAATGATTAAGCATCAATATCCGGAATATGAAAAGCATAAGAATATTCATGATAATTTTGTTAAAGATTTTAAGGAACTAATAAAAAAAAGGAATGAATTATCTTTCACATTTAAACTTCAATCCAAGGTCGGTGAATGGCTTATAAACCATATACATAATGTTGATAAAAAAATGGCTAAATTCATACGTAATACCCAAACCTAAACTAAAACTTTAATCGGGATATATAGATCAATCATACACTCTTTACCTTCCAAGACTTCTAAAGGTACCTCTGTATTAAATCTTTCTATAACATATGGAAGATATTTCCTTTTACTGAATTTATATTTCCATGTATGATAAAGAAAACTCAATAAATATTTAATTTCATTGTAACTACCATTATGTTGAGTTTTTAAGTGTGATCCTTTAGGTAAAATATTTAATTGAAAAGGATTATCTAGTATTGAATCAATTGTATCAATCTTAATAGCTACTGTATAAAAGAATCTATCCATATTTGACTCATCCGGAAAAAAGGAAAGACCATAATACTCAGAATGTCTATCAGAAAGGTTATATTTATTCATATCATTACAAAATAATTCCCATAACTCTTTTTTATATGATAACTCATTATTAATCAATGAAGTATATCCAGCTAAAAAATAGGATTTATAGTCATCTATAGTAGGTTTATTATATACACTGCTA
>CAYUUC010000444.1:0-2788 GCA_964447635.1 uncultured Spirochaetia bacterium | reverse complement strand
CCATTTTATAACTTGGTATGTAATAAGTTCTTCTATGCTCCAAATATGAGTAGTTATACCAGCTGCCATAGCAGGACTTCTATGTGAGTATTTGTTAAAAGCATTATCAATTCTCACTCGAAGACTACGATGATCCCAAGCAAAATTATAATAGGTTATTGATAACCAGCTTGAAGATTTGTGATATAAATCATTTTTTGAGAAACCGTAAGTCTTTCTATGTTTACGGGAATTTAAATTTCTGTCAGTACCATTATATCTTTCAACTACATTGGTAAAAGCATTATCTAAATATTCATTTTTATCTAATCCTTTGTAGTTAATATATTCAAGCCCTATTTTTATTTCTCTCTCAATATCGACAATACGACCATTCTTTCTTGTTTTTTTTATTGCTGTGTAGACAGTTCCATAAGGTTCAAAGTATGTTCCATTTTCTGCGGGATCATCCGAAATAACTTCATACCCATATGTTTTTATTATTGCCTTTTTGTAGGCGGAATAGTCATCCGTCCTAATCTTATTAGGTGCAAAACCGGAACTATGTGAAGGGTCTTTTCTATTACATCGGTGAGAAACGTCTTCCAATAATTCCATTGTTTCAGCTTCTGTCCTTTTACCAATTACAGTAGATAAAACTAAACGACTACCACTGTCAATAGCTGTATGATCCCATATCGAACCAACTCGACTCCTATCATCAATAGAGTCATTAATGTTTTTGTCTTTTTTTCCCCACAAAATTCCACTTCTCATCTATTTCCATTTCTGATACTTCCAAATCTTTTACTAATTCATCATGAATACTTTTTGAGTGTTCTCCGGTAATTTTAGCATACCTTAAAACAGTATCCTTAGAAACATTCATTAATCGCCCTGTTTTTCTTATTCCAATTCCTTCTCCTAAATGCTGAATAACACTAATAGCTTTTTCTTCATCTAATTTTGATCTGAAAAGTGGTGTGTTTTTCCTTTCAGAAAATGGTTTTTTACAAACTTTACATATAAGAAGTCTAATATTCTTATTTTTACCATAATACTGGTCTATTCTTAGATTTCCGGCATCTCTTTTACCGTATTCAGTACATTCTTCATTTAAACAACAAAAATCTGATAAAGGTCTTTTTTTATTTTCCATGAATCAAAATATAGTAAAAAAAGCTACAAAAAACAAATGATTTTATGACACCACCCAAATAACTTTGAAAAAGAAATTGATGCTAATACTTGGCGATTTTTCGGTTATCATCCAGGAGCTGACCTACTATTAAGAGGAACACAACCAATCGGTATACATAATCAACAATGTGGATATGAAGAAGTAACTGATAGTAATGGTAACATTACTCATTATAGTTATTTAGAAAATGGCTCTGGTGCGGGTACTCCGGACTTTGCTTATCATGGTGAGTGGTACGGGTATGGGCATGGAGAATTAGATATGAATACATGGAAAGACATAAAAAGTGATAATGATTTTGATGATGATGAAGTTTGGACTATCTATAATAAGTATTGGAAACCGGGAAAATGTGAATAAACACTATTCTAGGAGATAATAATGTTAGTCTCTCTTTTAGGAGATATTATGTTTTTTGTATAGGTGGTTTGAGTTATTATTCTTTCGGTATAGCTAACCGAGAGGTCGGTGGCAGACAGAATATTTTTGTGGGAACAAGGGGTTGCAACCCCTTGTTCAATAAGAAACGAGTAACATATTTCTTTAAGGATACAAACTAACCACCCCATCCCTCAAAAAATATTTCCACATTTCGTAAATCAGTGTTAAATTTAAGATATATAGTAAGATTTAACATTTGAAAGAGGTTCAATATATGGAGATAAATCAATCTGATGATAAATTATATGAGTTAATTAAGAAAGCTGTTAGAGAAGTATCCAAATCAACAAACCTTGCTTCTACTCATGTTAAATTTAGCAGTTCCTTAGATTTGTTCAAGATGCTTATTTATTAGTTGAGTAAGCAGTTATTATATCGCCATCATCCTGGTAGACTGTGTTACTCTTATGTTTTATAATCCATGCAGTAATCATAAAATCACCACCTGAAGCAGCAGCATTTATAACAGTTGGTATAAATATCCATGGTATAACTCCTGTAGGTAGAACGCTAATAAGTATTATACCTATTACAGATATAGTAATAAATGGAGAAAGAGCATTAATTATCATTGCATTATGTTTTACTAATTTTTCAGGAGCTGCAGCAAAAATTATAAATCCCCTGATTCCTATTTTTGGTTTTTGCCCGTTACTTATAAAAAATACCAGAGCATGAATTAATTCATGTAAGTATAAAACAAATATAACATCCAGAATAATTAATATTATACTAATTATACTGGATATTTTAGGTATTGATAAACCTATAAAACTTTCAAGAGTAATAGATAAATTAGGATGAATTAATATTGTAATTAAGAAAAATATAGCACCAAAAACCACTATTCCTATTCCTCTATATATGTATGAACTTATTAATTGTTTTTTATTATTTTTAAAATCTATTACATCAATTTTTTTAAGACCATTTTCCGATTGATTAATATCGTTTTCCATAAAATAGTACCTCTTTAAATTAGATTATTGTCATTATTCATAATATGTATTATAAAAATATATAGAGTAAGTAGATTTACAAATATATTAGCGATTCGCTCATCTCCATTTTGTCAGGAAGAAGAGACCCCCTAAATCCCCCTGATATGGGGACTTAAAGACATTAAGTCTTTTCCTGCCTCAACTTTTACTCATCCTCTCCCCTATG
>CAYUUC010000443.1:0-2788 GCA_964447635.1 uncultured Spirochaetia bacterium | reverse complement strand
TGGCTTTGTGCTGTCGCCTGTTTCCACTATGATGGATTGGCTCACGGATGGAGCACCAGAGACCCGGAAACAACATTGTCTATTACCGATCATAAAAGTGTTCTAAGACAAATAGTCGAATTGATGGGAGATTATAGAGATTATATGGATGATGAGAGAACAATTGGTATTGGAGAAGGAGATGATGAATGATAACGAAAATTAGATTAATGTTAATTTTCTTAATAAGTATGATGTTTTTTATTAATTGTGGAAGTTGTTCACCAGATAAAAACCCCAAGGATTTACTTTTATGGTCACTGGATTTTGAAAAAGACCCGCAATATCAACAATATGAATATGCTTTTGGTGATGATTGTGCTATACATGATGATTTACTTGTATGTGAAAGGTCTAAATACATGCTGGGGATTGATAAGAAATCTGGTGTAATAAAATGGTCATATAAGAGTGAGTATGTTTTTCAAAGGACACCTATTATTATTAATGATAAAATCTTTAATATTAGTGATTATGGACCAATAAATTTAACAGTATTAAACTTAGACGGTAATTTAATTTATGAAAGAGTTTATTCTGATTATCAAGGGAATTCAGTAGATAATATACCAGTTATTGTATATGATAAGATATTCTATATTGTAAAGGATATTAACTATCGATCAACTTTAATATCAATAAATACTAATACCTACAATTTAGAAAATTATTATAACTTTAATGGTAGTAATAATTCTAGAATAATATATCAGGATAATAATATTTATATTCCTTATTATAAACCAACATCAACACCTAACAATGATGATAGGTCCGGCGTCATCGCCTACGACCTTTTGAATGAAGAAGAGAAGTGGAAGACTTCCTTCGGAGAATTGAACGGTATTAGCAATTACAATCCAATAATCCATAATGGTAAGATGTATGTTCAGGTTCAGTGCTATACAAAGGAACTTGATTTAGAAACAGGAGAAGTGTTGAGGACTTTCATTGAATCATGTGGTAATAATGGTATGTCAGCAGTTGATAACATACTATTTCATCCTGATTGGTTAGAAGCTTTTGATTTGAATACAGGAAAAAGAATATGGAATCGATATGCTGAGTTTACTTTAGACAGCGGATCAGTTTATCATGATGGAGTATTCTATGTGATGTATTACGGATTGACAGCACTTGATGCTGAGACAGGCGAATATATCCTCGAACCTAATACAGGAAATTGGGGAGTTGGTCCTTCTTGGGTTTATGACGGTTCTGCTGGTATGCCTCTTCTTGATGATGGAGTAATCTATATAAATGGAGCTGGGGGTATTCACGCTTTCAATGTGTTAGACAGGGAATAAGGATATAGTATGGGATGAGGCGATGGCTTTGTGCTGTCGCCTGTTTCCACTATGATGGATTGGCTCACGGATGGAGCACCAGAGACCCGGAAACAACATTGTCTATTACCGATCATAAAAGTGTTCTAAGACAAATAGTCGAATTGATGGGAGATTATAGAGATTATATGGATGATGAGAGAACAATTGGTATTGGAGAAGGAGATGATGAATGATAACGAAAATTAGATTAATGTTAATTTTCTTAATAAGTATGATGTTTTTTATTAATTGTGGAAGTTGTTCACCAGATAAAAACCCCAAGGATTTACTTTTATGGTCACTGGATTTTGAAAAAGACCCGCAATATCAACAATATGAATATGCTTTTGGTGATGATTGTGCTATACATGATGATTTACTTGTATGTGAAAGGTCTAAATACATGCTGGGGATTGATAAGAAATCTGGTGTAATAAAATGGTCATATAAGAGTGAGTATGTTTTTCAAAGGACACCTATTATTATTAATGATAAAATCTTTAATATTAGTGATTATGGACCAATAAATTTAACAGTATTAAACTTAGACGGTAATTTAATTTATGAAAGAGTTTATTCTGATTATCAAGGGAATTCAGTAGATAATATACCAGTTATTGTATATGATAAGATATTCTATATTGTAAAGGATATTAACTATCGATCAACTTTAATATCAATAAATACTAATACCTACAATTTAGAAAATTATTATAACTTTAATGGTAGTAATAATTCTAGAATAATATATCAGGATAATAATATTTATATTCCTTATTATAAACCAACATCAACACCTAACAATGATGATAGGTCCGGCGTCATCGCCTACGACCTTTTGAATGAAGAAGAGAAGTGGAAGACTTCCTTCGGAGAATTGAACGGTATTAGCAATTACAATCCAATAATCCATAATGGTAAGATGTATGTTCAGGTTCAGTGCTATACAAAGGAACTTGATTTAGAAACAGGAGAAGTGTTGAGGACTTTCATTGAATCATGTGGTAATAATGGTATGTCAGCAGTTGATAACATACTATTT
This sequence comes from uncultured Spirochaetia bacterium, assembly GCA_964447635.1. Classification (GTDB taxonomy): domain Bacteria; phylum Spirochaetota; class UBA6919; order CAYUUC01; family CAYUUC01; genus CAYUUC01. Next base: position 379 of record CAYUUC010000443.1, on the reverse strand, counting down.
CATCCTGATTGGTTAGAAGCTTTTGATTTGAATACAGGAAAAAGAATATGGAATCGATATGCTGAGTTTACTTTAGACAGCGGATCAGTTTATCATGATGGAGTATTCTATGTGATGTATTACGGATTGACAGCACTTGATGCTGAGACAGGCGAATATATCCTCGAACCTAATACAGGAAATTGGGGAGTTGGTCCTTCTTGGGTTTATGACGGTTCTGCTGGTATGCCTCTTCTTGATGATGGAGTAATCTATATAAATGGAGCTGGGGGTATTCACGCTTTCAATGTGTTAGACAGGGAATAAGGATATAGTATGGGATGAGGCGATGGCTTTGTGCTGTCGCCTGTTTCCACTATGATGGATTGGCTCACGGATG
>CAYUUC010000442.1:0-2790 GCA_964447635.1 uncultured Spirochaetia bacterium | reverse complement strand
AAATCAGTTTTATCTTTCTCTATCGTAGAATAATCCAACCTCTTTGGTAGATAATGAATCTTATATAGAAAGATAAAGTTAGTGAAATAATCAATCATTGAGTATAGCCTAAATGATCTACCAAAAGACAATTAGACTCAGCTAAACATCAATGATATTCAGTAATAAATATATTATAACAATGAATAATTTAAATTTCCTATTTAAAATTTGTTTTTTATCTTTTATTTATTAGTTTTTTACAAATAAAATTAATCCTAATCTTACATAATATAATAAAAATGAGGTTACATATTTTGATAAAAAAAGTTGTAATTACAATTCTAACAATACTATGCTTTGTAATAAGCATCACAGCCTTAACATGTAAACCAACAGACGATTCCGGCGATAGCGGAGACAGCGGAGACGGTGGCGATGGAGGAAACGATGGCGAACCCACTGTCCTTTGGTCGGAAGAGTACGACGATACGGGCAATGAAGACATCGCATACGGTATCGATTATGACCCAGCAGACAATGCCGTATACATCACCGGATACCGTTATGTAAGCGGAGTAAACAACCTGGGTTGGAAAACAATGAAACTCGATGCCGGCGACGGAAGCGAGATATGGACAGAATACTTCGACGGGGTGGAACTCGGTCCAGATACAACATATGCGATTACACATGACTCAACCGGGGTCTATGTGGTTGGGGCTATCTTTGCCGCACCTAAACCATCCGGAAGTGGTGCAGATATGTCCATCAAGAAGCTGGACAAAGCAAACGGTGACCTGATATGGGAAGCAGACTACGACAGCGGAAACAATGAGGACGGCGTAGCTTATGCCGTTACTGTTGACCCGGTTAATAGTATCATCTACCTCGCAGGCTATCAAAAAACCGACGAAAATACTTATGATGATTGGTGGATAAAGGCAATATCATCTTCAGACCACTCCGAAATCTGGGAACAGTTCTTCGATGCTGGTGGAGGAAACCTTAACGACAGAGCCTACGGTATCCAATATGATGAATCCGACAATTCACTTTACGTTGCAGGTTACGGATTCACCGGAAAGCCGATAGATACAGTGGTTAAGAAGCTGGATGCATCAAACCAGGGTGCTGAGATATGGAGCAAGACCTTTGATAAACCGAAAGCATCCTTCGGACATGCTGTAGACATAGACTCGGAAAATGTATATGTAACAGGCATCATCATTGGTGAGCCTGGTGGTTCGGGGGTACCTTACTATGATGTATTGGTCACTGCCCTATCCAAAGAGGACAACTCCGAAGTATGGGAGAAAAGGATGGAAGGAACTTTCGATTACGATGACTTCTCATGGGGTGTTGCGGTGGATGAACCGGGTAATGCTGTGTATTCAGTGGGATATATAAATGATAATTACAACGATGGTCACCCCGCAGACCTATTGATTAACAAGATAGACCGGACAACCGGCGACTTCTACAATGAAAGTTGGGACGGTGGCTTAATACTGGACGGTTCTGCTGGTTTAAAAGATTGTGCCAGAGCGGTGGTGGTAGGTGATGATGCGGTTTACATTGCCGGGTATGCCAACCTTGGTAATGGTAACGCTGACTGGTGGGTCATCTCCATCGATAAGTAACTTCTATGCTCATCTAATATTGACTCTTACACCATATACGAAACTCCTATAACCTTTCTTAACTAATCTTACATTGTTTCTCATTGTATCATCTGGGTAGTTCAATACTATTCATAAGATTATCCTGACATACAAAAATATAGAATTATCAATTAAAATTACCAAAATAAATAGTCTAATTAACAATATATATTGTAAGGATTAAAATATGGTTACCGAAAAAAATATCCAGAAAAAATTTGAAGAAATCGGGGCTAAAGTCTTAATAGAAGAGAATAACACCACTGATACCGATTTTAGAATGGACATCGTCGATAGAAAAGCCGAAGAGGTGTTTTCAATAAGTATGAAGAAGCACGATATCGAATTACAGGTTCTACAAACACGAAAAGACATCCGGCATCTTCTACTAATGGCAAAAAATAAGAAGCTTAATACTCATGAAAAGTTCCTCTGTGGTTTAGATGAAAGGCACTTCTTTTTAGTAGGGGTGGATGATAATGTAAGGAATGTAGACCAAGCTATGTCTTCACTAAAACCAGGGTTTGTGAACTTTCGGCAGAAGATAACAAAGGTTAAGACAAAAAACATAAACAAAAGACATAACAAAGCATTCATAAGACAAGGTGAATGGTTCTTTATACCTTATAATAAACTCTATACCAGCAATCTAATTGTAATCAAAAACCATTCATTAAACGGTCATATATGCGATGAAGTGTATGAGGATGTAGTGGAAAACTATTTTCACCATAAACACGCACCAGCTGGTATGCTAGAGTGGGCGTATAAGAAGTTTTTGAAGAAACATCCCCGTATCCACCCTAGAAAAGGATGGACGACTTCCTCTTCCATCTTCAACCTTTATGCAAGGGGTCATATAAGGCATAAAGACCACCAAACCATATACTTAAACGGCTGGCACATCGTCCTCAAGAACAGACAAAAGCACACAGCAGGCAATGTCTACCTTGATTGATGATTAACAACTCTAAAACTCTCAATTAATACTCAGTATATAGCATGAATTGATTTTGCTTTCCAACTTTGTATTTATCTATTGATAAATCGTGTTGACTTGTATCATATAATTAAATCCGAATATGTATAATAAACCAGTAGTGAGCGGTATGAAAATTGCTAATGTGTTCTTCTTTTCTGGAAAAGA
>CAYUUC010000441.1:0-2791 GCA_964447635.1 uncultured Spirochaetia bacterium | reverse complement strand
TCTAAATACACAAATGTGGAAAGAGGTTATATCTTTCGTATTTACGAAAATGAAGGAAAGATTCGTTTAACTAATGAATGGTGTAAAGATGGAGTCATCCCTCATAAGGGTATCCTTGACAGTGTGGATATAAAAGACTTCCAGGATTTCCTAAACACTCTTAAAGAAGGTAAAACTATAACGGTAAATATATCCGATATTAAACCTTGCAAAGAAAATCAACCCATGATTGATGTTTTGACCCTGCTAAATATTAAGTCTTTTATTAATATACCACTTATTGTAGACGATGAGCTTATCGGTTATATAGGTTTCGACTCTACCCAGAAAAAGGTAAGATGGTCTAAAAGTTCAGTAAGAGCATTCAATATCACCGGTCATATCATTGCCAGTGCCTTGAAGAGATATCGTTCAGAAAAATCTCTTAAAGAGTATACTCGTAAACTAGAACAGACTAATGAAGAGTTGAAACATTTTGCATATATGGTTTCTCACGATTTAAAAACCCCTCTAATAAGCATAATAAGTGGTCTTAGGATGATTGACATGAAGATTGAACACAGTCTTGATGAAGAAAGCAAAAATATTATCCAACAATCAATTAAGAAAGCCCATTCCGCAGCTGATATGGTTACCGAATTACTCTCTTATACCAAAATTAATAAAGACTCCTCTTCATTTGAGGTAGTGGATATGGAAGATGTTGTCTTTAGAGTAATAGACAATGTTATTAGAAAAGAAGAAAAGAATATAATAGTGAATTTTAACAATATGCCTAGAGTAAAAGGTAGCAATAAACTACTATTCGGACTCTTAAAAAACCTATTGGAAAACGCAATAAAATACTGTGATGAACAAACACCCGAAGTACATATATCTGCCGAAAAAATGAACGATAAATGGCTCTTCTCTGTACAAGATAATGGTATCGGAATAGACCCCGCTTATCATGATACCATCTTTCAAATGTTTAGAAGGGCTTGCGATGATGATAAATATCAGGGAACTGGTATAGGACTGGCTATATGTAAGAAGATAGTGAAAATTCACTCCGGGGAAATTTGGGTAGATTCTGAATTAGGAAAAGGGTCTACATTTTACTTTACCTTGCCTTCTGTAGAATCTAACCTTTAAATCGATTTAACTTAACATCCAATCACTAAATCATTATATTATAAATAAGTGATTTTGGTGTTTATTATAATACATAAGAAAAAGGACGGTAGGTTTATGAGCGAATATAAAGATGGAAACTCCAAAGACCAATTTAACAAACTTATAAGAAGGAATAAAGATTCGTATCTGGAAGAGAAAAAGAAATTCAATTTCTTTGATTTAATCGGAACTCTAACCGGTGCTTTATTAGGTGGTTTAGTAGTGGGTAGTATTTTACCCGGTAGTGGTATAATCTGGGCAATAGCGGGTGGTATAGCAGGATACTTCCTCACTCCCCATTTCGTGCCGAAATTCTTCCGATGGTTCAAGAAAGTAATGAAGAAGGATAAATTCTAATCTATGAGGTTAGTTTAATGAGATTATAGGTCTGTCACAATCTGTTTCATAAAATATTTCCTTTTTTTATGAATAAGGTAATATTATAGTTTGAAAAAAAATCCAACATTTATGGTCATTAAATTAGCAATAAGATATCTGTAGTATTCATACCCTATAGATATTTTCTTTCCGAATTGTTCACTGAATAAATATTTTATTCCAAACTCAGCCGTTAAGATATAAGTAAACCGATCTCTTATCTGGTCTATTATATCTAAACCAATCTTATATGAAGATGTTAGCAGCAATTTCTTATTTAAATTCGCTGTAGTAGAAATGTTGTTGATAAATGTCTCCTCGTATTAACTTTAATAATAAAAAAATCACAACGAGGAGACAAATCATGTATAATTAAATTATAAACAATAAAGATGAATTAATCAAGATATTTAAAAAAAATAAGGTGGGAAAATGGAATACATTGTCCACATTGTAACTGTAGATTAATAGTCAAACATGGTAAAACCAGAGATGGCTATCAGAGATATCGATGTAAAAAAATGTAAGAAAATCTTTAGTGATAAGACTAATACAATCTTACACTATAGAAGAATTTCTATAGAAAAGTTATTAATAAATATTTCCTCTTTTCCAATAAATATGACAGTTTTTATCTAAAAGATATTCTAATACCTGTCTATTATCACTTACTTTTTTTAGGTTAATATCATTAAATTCAATATCAAGACTATCTAAGTTATTTAGTTCCTTTAATGGTTTTATATCTTTTATAGTTGTACTTTTAAGTATAAGATGTTCTAAGTTACTTAGATCTGATAATGGGGTAATGTCATTAATTTGATTTAGTGTAAGGTCGAGATATCTTAGTTTGCTCAATTTGGATAATGGGGTAATATCAGTGAAATTGTTCCTATCGATAACCAATTTTTCAAGATTTTTTAAGTTCGATAATGCACTAACATCTTCTATAATTGTAGTACTTAGATAAAGAGTTGTCAGATTTTTTAAATTTGAAAGTGGGTTAAGATTATTAGTAAGTCGATTACAACCAAGATCTAGTGTAGTCAGTTTCTTTAAGTTTGACAAAGGATCGATGTTTTTTATATTATTTAACTCTAGATTAAGGGTTATTAAGTTTTTTAATTTTGATAAGGGGCTAATATCGCTTATATTATTTCTCGCAAGATCTAGTGTAGCCAAGTTTTTTAATTTTGATAAGGGTAGATTTTTGTAAAAGATATTCTTTAACAATTAGTGATATTCGGAAAATATAATT
>CAYUUC010000440.1:0-2796 GCA_964447635.1 uncultured Spirochaetia bacterium | reverse complement strand
TCAGATAAGAAATCACATAAGCAAAAAATGTACCGCTCAGTTATGATATATAATAAGAAAATAAATCGAAAAAAGAAAATAATCCAAATTCTTTGATAAAAGTTAAATTATAATTATTGTATTTTGGTTCAATATTCATAAAAATCATCATTTGAAATAAACAGAATGATTATTAATCCATAAAATAATAGGTGGTTGTAATGAACGAAAATAATCCACAAAGTGTAAGCGTATTTAAGAAAATATTACCATGGTTAGCTACCACAGTAGCCATCGTTATCGACCAGATAAGCAAGATTTTAGTGATGAATTATAACACAGCACAATCCATCGCCAACGGTTATGAGGTTGAATCACTCTATACATGGCTGAGAGATAACCCGATAGAACTAATCGGTAATTGGCTTCGGGTAATTTTGGTGTATAATAATGCGGCGATATTCGGTATAGATTTCGGTATTCCGGATGATTACCAGCAGTTAATCCTAGTCATAACCACAATCATCGCCATAGGAGTAATCATCCTATTCTACAACTGGATAAAGCCACAGAAGCTCTTCCCCAGAATCCTGCTCGGGCTTATTATAGGGGGTGCTATGGGAAACCTCATCGATAGGGTATTCGGAAACATACTTTATCTCGGAGAATGGAAGCTAATGTTCAAACCCGGCGTAGTAGACTGGATAGATGCAGGAATACCTGCTGGAGTATTCGGACTAGAAGAAAGGCTTCCATGGTATACTTTCAATATGGCGGATTCCTTCATTACGGTTAGCATCATCTTGCTACTTATATATATTATCTTTACTAAGGACACAGACCTATTCAAGCATAGAGGGAAAAAGCCGGACCTAGCAGAACCTAAAAGCGATATACCGGAAAACCAACAATCCGGTGAAGATGAAGGTTAGGGATAGATTAAGCCGAACCATAGAAAAAGGCTTAACCTCTTATCCATTATAGGATTGGAGTTAAGCCTGTTAGTTTAGTCTAGAAGAAGATTAATCCTATCTTTATTAGCCTTCCCTGTTCTTAAACCTGTCTTTGAGTAGCTCTCTAACCATGTTTATAAGCTTCTCTCGTTGTTCCGGTGTGAGTACATCCAGTATCCTTACCCTGGTCATAATCTCGTACTTTTCCAATGCGGTCATTGCTTTCATTAACTCATCGACGGCTACTTCAACCTCGTCTATATTAAAGTCTTCCTGTTTTAGCATATAATCTAAGTCGAAGCGTTTTTCCTCTACATCGGCTCTAAGCTGGATTACGGTCTTATTGTATTCTACATATATCTCTTCCAGCTGGGTTATCTGGTCTTCGGTCAGTTCCAGTTCATCGGCAACTCTTTCGTTCATCCACCATCTCTGTGATATGATAAATCTGAATATAGCTTTCTCCGGCTCGATGCCGGCTCCATCTCTGGGACGGTCATCATCTGGTGGGTCTCCGAACTGTGCCATAGATAATGTAGGTATTAGTAATAATGTTGCCATTACTATTAAAAATATGATACTTAGTTTTTTCATTGGTCTATGCTCCTTAATATAAATAGTTTTCCCCTGCTTATCCCCTAAGAAAACCCCTCCTCCTTTTTCAGGGGGATATTAGGGAGGAGGAGTATATTATAGTATTATAATACCGGTTTAATTAGTCTCCATCGAGAAGTAGAAGGATGATTCATAATCGTTTAATATAAAGCCTAGATAGTCCTCATCTTCTCTATCGCTGTCATTTTCACTAAACAGCCACTCACTAAAAGTCAGCTTCTCGTCTTCATAATCTAATGATGATAACAGGACATCGTCGTCTTCCTTATATGTTATCGCATCTTCAATCATCTGGTAAATTCCCTCCAGGAAGTCATAATCTTCACTAGAACTGTTGAAGAAGCTAGACCCTTCGAAGACAAAGTCCTCTATGCTTACCGCTAGCTCTTCTGTTTCATTAACCCCGCTCAGCTCTATCTCATCAGCAGGTCTGTTCAGATAGACCAGCAGGGAGAGGACTATCACTATAGCCAGCACCGCCGCCGCTGAAAGGTATCTGAACATGTATACCTTTGCTGACTTCTGCTGAGGTTTGCTAACCGTTCTGATACTTTTCATGATGGCTTCTCTATTCGCCTCCATTCTTCCCTCATCGATGTTTCTTCCTTCCTGCTCTCTAATCAGGTTTATGGAGGATTTGATTTTTTCATCTATTATGTTTTTCTCTTTCATTGGTAATCCTTAGTTATCTCCTCTCTGATTTTTTGATAAGACCTACCCAGATGTGTTTTGACCGTTCCTTCCTTCATACCGAGGATATAAGCAATATCCTTTATAGGGAGGTCATCCAGGTATTTAAGCATGAACACAGCTTTTTGCTTCTTGCTAAGCTTCCGGTTTGCGATATCGTTAATCCTTTTCGCCAGTTCCTTATCTTCCATGGTTTGTTCTGGCGACTTGATATCGCTTCTTAGTGTATCCACCTGTTCTTCGTAGTTCATGACCAGGTAGAGGTTCTTCTTGGAGGACTGCTTCCGTTTAATCTCCAGGCAATGATTAACCGCTATTCTGTAAATCCATGTCCCGAGGTTTGATTTGAATTTGAATTTATCCAGATTATTATAAACCTTGATGAATATCTCCTGTACCGCATCGTCTGCATCGTCTTCGCTCTTTATATACCTTCTGACGAGGATAAGAATCCTTTTCTGGTAGTGATTTATGATGTTTGCGAAGAGTTCTGTTTCTCCATCGATTATCTTTTCGATGAGATTTTCTTCTGTGTATTTGCTTTCCATGTCATCCTTAT
>CAYUUC010000439.1:0-2804 GCA_964447635.1 uncultured Spirochaetia bacterium | reverse complement strand
ACATACTTTTAATATCATTGTTAGTTATTTTATTAGCTGTATTCGCATTTTGTACCGGTGGAACAGACGCTGGTGATGATGAAGAAGATGGACCAATCGTCGACCACGAGACAAAATGGGATAAGTATTTCGAGGAAGACCTTGAAATATGGAATAATGTTTGGGTTCATGAAGCATTAGAAGAAGACTCAACATCTATCGAATATAGCTTGGTAATAGGAATAACAGATTTCTATTATACCGAAATCGAAGGTGAAGAAAGAATTGCTGTTAGTTACAAACTTATAACTGACTTATTACCTGGTAGCGGATGGGGACAGGACAGAAAAACCATAACCATGCGACAAGGTGAAGCTTTCCCAAGCGGAAGAGAACCACAATTTAGATGCAGAGGCGGTAACGAAAGAAATGAAGAAACCAACGACGGTTTAGTCGATTATACCGGAGCTGCTTATACTTCATACAAAGGATTAGCTCCTTCTGTTATCGAAAAAGAAGTATTCGAAAACGATATCTTAGCTAAAGTTTCTGAAGAAGACAAACAATTCCTACTAGGATTATATGAACACAATGAAGCTCCACAGCAGATAGAAGCATTCAGATTTGAAGCTGCTATTCTCAATAATCTAAGAGGCGAAGACAAAACATTCATGGAAGAAGCATACAAAAAAGCAAGAAAAACAGCAAGATGGTATGAATTACAAGAAGGCGTAGACACAACCAAAATACTCGACGTACTCGCTAATGTTCAAGCTTTCTATGTTGATGAAATGTATGATTACAGAAAATACTACATCAGAAAATATGATTTAATCGAACAACCAGAAAATGACCAAGTTTCATTCCTATTCTTAGGTATGCCTAAAGCTGATTGGCAGAGATCTGTAGATATATTCTATGAAATCGGTTATGTTCCTTCTCTAAAATGGACTTTATACTTTGAAACTATGGCTGAAGACAGACAATCCGGCGAAACAAGAATGTTCGACCCATATCAACCATTCAGACTAAAAGAAAACTGTACTACAGGATGTTATGACTTTAAAAACGTATGGATCAAAGGTGAAGTTGAAGGTTACGACGCTCCAGCTGATGATGAAGGCGATGCTGGTAATGAAGGTGACGCTGGTAACGAAGGCGATGCTGGTAATGAAGGCGATGCTGGTAATGAAGGCAACGAAGGCAATGACGGAAACGAAGGTAATAACGGAAATGAAGATGGTGCTTAAGAGTCACCTATCGTAGTAAGTATTGATTAACATAATAAAAAAGCCTTAGCTCCATTATTTGTGGGAGGTAAGGCTTTTTTTAGTGCATAAGGCTTTTTCGTATTATAATTATTGTCTATTCCAAAGACATGACTTATTTTTGAACTATGAAAGATAAAGAGAAAAATTCATCGAACAAAAAAAAGCTTAGTTTTTTTGAGAAAGCAAAGATTAAACTGTGGTTGTTCCTGGTAAGGATTTTTGGTGGTAAGAAGGAATATGCCCCACTTAAGAAGAGGCTTGATGAAGCGGAAGACATGGTTCCATCTCAAGGAGCAAGCTCTTTTGGCTTATATGGTCTTCCAGACATCAAATACGATGTTGTTTACAGCCAACTAAAGATAGACAGCAAACACAGATACATATGGATTAAATCGGTCAACGGTGGTTTACACTACGAAGGAGGTGGTATCATATACATACATCAGAACTTCAAAGGAACGATTTATGCTCCTAATGCCTGCCTTTATATAAGGAAGTCTGTCTATGGTTTGATAGAAATGGAAAAAGGGAAAGTTCTGGTGAGGGATAACAATGGAGGATACATCCATTGCCCCGGTGGAGAAGTTCAGATTGGAGGGTCGAACTATGGATACATATACACACATAAAGGTAGTTTCATTATATTACAAAATGATCATGGCATATCCAAGGGTAATGAAAAGGAGCTAAGACCCGAACAGAAAGAACTCTTACTGGGTTTAAGAGCTGATGATTATAAGAATGGTTAGATTAGAATTTCACCTCACTGAGAATCAGCTTTTCCATTTCTTCTATTGGTTGGGGTTTACTGATTAAGTAGCCTTGAGCAACATCACAATCATTACTCCTGAGGAAGTCTAGCTGTTCTCTGGTTTCCACCCCTTCTGCTACCACTTTCAATCCGAGGCTGTGAGAAAGGGCGATGATGGCTTTAGCTATCTCAGCATTGTCTTTATCGGTGATACAATCCATTATGAAAGAGCGGTCAATCTTTATAGAGTCTATAGGGAAGTACTTAAGATAGCTTAAAGATGAGTAGCCCGTTCCGAAGTCATCGATGGAAAGGTTGATATTCCTCTCTTTAAGAGCGTATAGCTTTGTTATGATATATTTAGCATTACTCATGATTATACTTTCAGTGATTTCCAGCTCCAGCAGGTCGGGCTTAAGTTTAGACATATTGAGGGAGTTTTGTATCTTATCTATAATATCTGTTTGGTGGAACTGTTTACTAGAAAGGTTTACTGCTACATTGATATCTTTTATGCCTTTTCTTTCTAACTCTTTTATCTGTCTACATGCTGTATCCATTACCCATTCACCAATATCTGTAATGAAACCTATTTCCTCAGCAATACCTATGAACTTAGCTGGGCTCACAATACCCAATTCAGGATGCATCCATCGGATAAGTGCTTCTACACCACATATCTTGTTGGTCTTCAGGTTATACTTAGGTTGGTAGTGTAAGATAAACTCATCCCTATCCAATGCTTTACGGAGGGCGGTTTCCAGCTCTAACCTCTCAATAGCAGACCTGTTCATGGTTTGAGA
>CAYUUC010000438.1:0-2812 GCA_964447635.1 uncultured Spirochaetia bacterium | reverse complement strand
AATAGGATGTTCAACTACTAATACAAATAATACAACAAATGATACATCAGACCCAGTCGAATATAATACAAATATATGGTGGGAAGAAGTTCCTGAGGGTACAAGTTTTGATTTATCAGGAAAATCAATTCTAATACTTATAGCGGATGGATTTAACTTCCAAGAAGTTAATCTTATTAAAGGTTACTGGGAAGAATGGGGTGCTTTAGTTACAATAGCTGGTAATGAAAAAGAAGTTTTAGGAAGATATTTTGAGGGTACAGACCCGTTTAATATAGATTTAAAATTAACAGAGCATTTAACAGTAGATATATTAATAAATGATGTTATTGTATCTGATTATGATGCTTTATTTTTCCCCGGTGGTTTTAGTCCTGCTAATTTGCTAAATGATGATAATATAGATATAATAGAGCTTGTAAAGGAAGCTTATGAACAAAATTTATATTTATCAGGTTTGTGTCATGGTCCTTTAGTACTAGCAAAAGCAGATATAATCAGAGGAAAACAGATAACAGGGGAATATATTGATGTAAAGCCTGTTGTTGATGCCTCAGGTGGGATATACGTGTATAGCCCTGTAGTGGTTGATGGTTTATTTATAACAGCAAATTGGGCTTATTTCGGACCTTTGGCAATAAATGTAGCAAAATGTTTGATTAAAGGGGATTAACCCTTAGAAGCATTAAACAGCAAATTCTATTCGGTGCTGTTATTATTATCGATTCCCTATAATATATGTTTTTCCATTCCTTAAAAGAGATTAATTCCCAAATGAAATGATTATTAAAAAAATCTTCACTAACATCAAAATTCTTAAAGTAATACAGGTAAACGTCGACATTTAAGCCAAGAATTCCCTGTTATCCAAAATTAAAATAATGAGGTTTACTTAAAAAATGGCAAAGAAACGAGGAAGACGAAAGAAAAGAGACCGGGCAGAAGAGATAAGAGATATCAGGACGCTAAACTACAGACAAACCCCAGACCTAATCATAAAAAGCGAAGATGATGCTGTGGATTTTATTAACAAGATGGGTATCTGCCTGCTTTTCCCTATGGAGAAGATAGAACTACCAAACCTGCTCCAAGGTGTATACGGAATGCCACATCCCATGAGCAATGACACACATTGGGATAAAGAGACCCTCTGGACATGGCGGATGAAGGACATACTACCAGAAAAGAGCAAAGCCTTCTATGGAAAGTTCATCCAGGATAAAGGTACTTTCCTGTCGCCGGACTTGCTGACATATTTCTATTCTGTTTTGAACCTATCACCAAAATTGGACAACTATGTAAGCCTGTATCAAACGGGAGAACTTAATCAAGTGGCTAAGAACATCGCTGATTTAATACGGGCTAAGGGAGCATGGTCGGCTAAGAGCCTGCGAAAGGAACTGAAGATGGGCTCACGTAAAGGAGGTATCGCATTCCAGCAGGCTATCAGCAGTCTGCAAACAAATCTTATCATAACCAATTACGGTACCGAAAACATAGATGGAAAAATCCCTTCTACTAAGTATGAACTGGTTACCAGAGTATTCTACGATGAAATCGACCGTTCACAACAAATTATGCCTGATGAAGCCCGGAAGATTATCATCAAGAAATACATGAACATCGTTGTACACTCCAACGAGAAAGAAGTATCACGACTTTTCGGATGGAATTATAAAATTGTAGAACCTATTTTCAAGGAACTGCTCAAAGAAGGAAGCATTCAAGAAATTACAATAGAAGAGGAAAGCGGGTACTACGACTCCCAATACCCCAGTCTGGCATCGTAAGGAAAACCATCACCGGTAATAGAGTATCTCCCAAGCCAACAGACCGGCTAGTAAAGACAACAGGTTTAGAATGAAGCTAAGGATTAGCGATTTGACTATATTGAGTTTGAGTATGATTGTATATGCGACGCCTTCTACGATGAACACTACCGCCTCCAATAGGTATAGCTTAGTCCAGTAGGGTAAATCGACCATGGGGAAGGTAAACCAGAATGTGGTATGGGATACGAGATTCACTCCAATTACCACCAGCAGGTTTAAGCATAATCGCTTACGCTGGTCTTTAAAACACAGGGAGAAGATGAGCATGCATAATCCTTCAATGAACAGAGTGATTGATAGGGCTATGATGTGTGTTGTTGTCATAAATCTGTCATGTATATAGGATTACTATTTTATTCTTTCACAATGCAAACACTCATTGATTTCGGTATCCGGATTGTCGTTGCAATCTTCCTGTAGGACACATTCTCCTTTAACATCCTTACATCCTGAGGTTGAATATGGTTCGCATTCATCCCCCGGTTGCCTGCCATCGCATGCGTAGAAAGGTTCAGGAGCATTAGCGATGATGAAAGACGATACCAGCAGAACAGCTAAAATAAGTAATATGTTTTTCAGCTTTTTCATGGTTTTTCACCTCATTTTAATATATAGATAAAGTATAAAAATAAGTCTTACTATTCAATACTTTTTTGAATAGCAGACAAATATGTTAATTATACAAGTTATCATATAATAACCATTGGTTAATATAGATTAACTTGTATCAATTAGGATACATTATCATTATTTAATAACATTTTCTATTCTTTTCCAGGATGTGGAAATGAAGGCACCTCAGCTGTTATCCCTTACCCACCAATAAAAAAGAGTCTACTATGAAACCTAATATCTTTGGAAATTTAGGTTATAAATATTACATATATAAATACATACAGTATATGTATTTATGAAACATAGCTAACATTTTTACCCAATACAAATTTTCCAAAATCCAAAAATTCTCAACAATATATAGA
>CAYUUC010000437.1:0-2825 GCA_964447635.1 uncultured Spirochaetia bacterium | reverse complement strand
CTACTATTAAAAGATTAGAAAAATGATTTATGTCTATCGTAACAAAGTCAAATTATGTTAAAGAAAATATTAATAATAATACAAATAATAATTTTTGTTACACTGCCATTAATAGCAGTAGCACAGACCGATGATGATGGAATTAATGATGTGGTTATAATGATTCATGATTATGGTTCAGCTAAAACAGCTGATTATTATAAAACAATTAGAAGTAAATCTGGTGGGAATAATGATATGAGTTGGGATTGGGAAAGTTATTTTAGTGGAAATAACGCTTTCTTTGATTATGATGAAATATATCTACCAAATATAAGTGATGATGAAAATGGAAATGGTAGTATCGAAGAAGATGAAGAAGATACCCAGGATAAACATCTTGGAATATTATCTCATGAAAATTTTAATGGATTTGACAGTTTTGACATCGATATTTTTGAAAGTAATCCTGATAATTCCACACAATCTATGGAAATGAGAGATCATTTAATATCAGGTCAGGTGATTAAAAAACATGTTTTTGAAGATGGAGATAATAATAAAAAAACAGTAACAACTGAAACAATTCAAAATATACCTCAATTATTTAATGGCGAAGATGGGAAAGAAATTGAGGCTTTATTACTTGCTCATAGTCAGGGTGGTGGAAGAGCAGCAGCTTATGCTATAGACCAAAGACTATTCAGGAGTAATGAATATTTTATAGGTAAGTTTAGTGGAAATTGGGACCAGACTATCATGAGAGCATGGGATAAATCACCTACCGTAAGAGGATTAATTACGATTGCCTCTCTTCTAAATGGTGGTGTACCTGCAGTTAATAATATTCATAAAGGTATTCTTGAAAATAGAATACAACCTTTTGGTCCTGCTTTATTTTGGAATGATGCTTTAGCTATTTATACTTTACAAATCTTCAATATAAGTATGTTAGTTAATGAAATTATTTCTATTTTAGCAATTAAATCAGGGTTTAATCCTTTTTCTCCTAATGAAAAAGTTATGGATTTTCTAGAATCAGCAATCAAAGATTTTGGAGTTGAAGGATCAGAACTTAGACCAGGAGGTGAAGATTTAGCACCTGATAGTAAGTTTTTTGAGAATTATATGGGTGGAAATTTAACCGTTTCCAATATTGTATATGCAGTCCCAGATGGAGAAGGGGGATATGTATACTATTATCATATTCCTGAAGGTGAATTTAATGCTCCTGATTTTGCTTCTGATATGGCAGATATTGGTGGTGATAACGATATAGCTAATTTAGGACAGAAAATATCACAAATCAGAGATACTTTAACCAAGATAGATACGGACTGGAAAGATAATTATATAGATGAATTCGGTGATTTTGATGATAATTATGATTTTTATAATGAGATGGGTATAATGGAATTAACAAGAAAATATAGTGAGTGGCCTATGAACTTGTTTACATATGAAACTAATATATCAGAATCCCAAAAGCCAGATTTGCCTACTGATAATGTTTTCAACAGATTAAGAACCAAAATCGAAGAATGGAATGATGATAGTACTCGTGCTGTTTATGACACTTGTATGAATCTATTAAATAAGATGAAAGATTACTATAATATAAATATAGAAATATGGAACAATTATGATGACCCAGAATATATACAAATTCTTTATCAATTTCATAATGGATTAAATGATATAAATGACATTTTGGGAGAGATAGAAAATAAAATAGAACAGAACGATGCAAAAATACCTTTATCACAAATAGGTTTTATACACATTCTTTTTTCAGAGATATACGAGATTTTATTCAGTATCGATTTAAGCGATGATATACCTTACAATCTTATTTATTCTATATATGAACCAACCGAAGAGATATTAGAAAATATAAGCAGATATTCGTCTGAACCTATTGACCCAGTTACATGGGATCCACCATGGTGGCAGGAAAGTATTATTGATGGTGAAATACCACCTTATGATCCTAATTGGGCAATTAATCCTACGCATCCAAAGATAGTACAAGAAATGATAAAATTGAGGGATAGATTTGTATCTATTGATTTAAACAGTGATTTGGATGAGAATTATTATCAAAAAGTTGAGATGGAGAGAATCTTGAACATTATAAAGGGAACAGATACCACAGAAGGTTTAAAAGATAAATTAATGATATTAAATAAAAGCATATCTACTATTGGTGATGGAGGATTTATGGTAACATTTACCAAACCCCTTGCTGATGTATATTACGCATCGATATCCGGAGGCGAAAGTCATCCTATAGAGTTATTCCATGATTTTGACGATGAAGACTATAATAACATTCTAGGTGAAAATTTTCCATCATGGGCAGGAGATTTTGTAATAAACTACTGGACTATAACGGGATATTTAGGATATTTTATGACTTTAGATACTTCAATATCAATTACGACCACTTATTTTGCTATTATGAGCTTTATAAGTGGTAATATTGGAACAGGACTATATTTAACTGGAGCAGCTACCATAGCCACAACGGCTTTAACTTATAGCGCCCCGTCTTTCTATAATTTTACTTTTATGGAAAAATGGTTTGCTGAGGACTTCTTAGGAGCTGGACCGGGAAATCCCGCTGATTGTCTTATCCCATCTGAGAATGGTCAATATCCTGTTGATTTAATTGGTGGTATGCCTCTTGTTCCGGATGATAAGATAAACATCCCTAATGTTGATACTCAATATTCTCATTTCCACTATCCTGACCTCGTTCACGGATGGAGCAGCACTAATCCTGAGACATCCAAATCTGTGACGGATAACTACGAAGTTATGCAGAGGATTGAGGATTTGATGGG
>CAYUUC010000436.1:0-2850 GCA_964447635.1 uncultured Spirochaetia bacterium | reverse complement strand
GATAAACATAAACAAGAAGTCCAATGTCGGAGTAAGCCTGATAGGAGAGGCTTTGATTTAGTAAAGGAAATATCTTGTCACAACTGCACCCTTAAGGGTGCAGTTGAAAAAGAACTTGATTGCAAGTGTAAAAGTAAGTATGAATTAAAATCTAATAAATATTAATATATTAATGAGAAAAATTTTATTGAATTAATACAAATTTGTGATAAACTAACTTCCATTAACCATAATAAAACCAATATCTTCATCTATCTTCATCTCTGTTTCGAATCTCATTGATAAATCCTTCATCATCTCCAAAGCTTTATCTGCTTTTTCTCCACTTTCTATGACCACTTTACGATTATACGATGAAGTTGGGATTAATTTTATATGGTTAACAGAATTTCCCTTAATAAAAAGTTTGAATATAAAGGTTAGATTGGCGAAATCATCTCTTACCGAGTAGTCATTCAAAAAATCACCCATATCGTATAATATGGGCTTCCCCTTGTAAATCTCTATCCCATGAAAGTGATGTGCCCCATGCCCGAATAAGATATCCACACCCATATCCAAAGCATCGTGAGCGAAGTCTATCTGTTCTTGGGTGGTATCCATGGTGAAATTCTTCCCCCAATGTATGGATAGGATTACCAGGTGGTTGTTCTCTCTGACCCTTTTTAGGTCTTTGCTTAAACGATTTATATATTGGTTTCGGTTGGTGTATTCCATTGGGTTATATCCTGCTTTGTCTCTGCCTGCTTTAAATGATAGGCCTACTCCAGTATAATACAATATTGCTATCTTTATTCCTTTAATCTCCACCAGGGTAGGTTGGGAAGCCTGCTGTTCATTCATGCCTGCCCCCCCATACATCAGGTTGGTATTCTGTAAAAGCTCCATCGCACCGCTTATCCCTTCACTACCGGCATCGTAGATATGGTTATTTGCAATAGATACAGCATCTATACCGGAATATAGAAGCGTATCCATCACATACGAAGGAGATACATAATTGATACGGTTTTTGGGGTCTCTTAATTTTCCTTTATCTGTGATAACCGTCTCCAGATTGACAAACATAAGGTCTGCTTCTTCTATAGTCGGTTTTATATCTTGAAACGGATATTTATAGCCTTTTGTCTTTATCGTTCTTCTAAGACCTCTTGCCAGCATTGTATCGCCGGAAGCTTGTATTATGATGTTGTTTTCTGGAGGAGAAAGCTTATTTTTATAAACGGGAAACTCCCTTTCTCCACAGTTTGTCCAAACCATAATGAGTATAGTAAGCATAATTGTACATAGAAATTTTATTTTATTTAACATCTTAGTTTAATCCTCATTTTATTAAAAGTTATTCTTTTCGGTAATACCTGTTTTTAAATCACCCTTTTGTTCAACTTTGAACTTATCTACGAGTTGTTCAAGAATAGTGACATTCTCATTACCTTTGATGCCTAATTGGGTTAGATTTTCGGTTGATTTGAAGATTTCTTTTATTCCGGAGGACAACTCGTTCATTCTATCCTTTAATTCCTGTGATAAACTACTTAGATTGGATACAGAGGAATTGATCTCTGAGATTCTGTCATCGGTTTCCTTGGAAGACTTTCTAACCTGGTTAGTTATGTCTATGAGTTCATCCAGAGACCTATTTACTTGTTTGGTTCTGTTCTCCATATCTTTTGATGAGTCTTTCACCTCACCCATACTTTCTGCTATGGATGAGATTTCAGTTATAATGTTAACGAAGACTTTGCTCATATAGTCCATATAGCCCTTAGTTTCTCTTATTGAATCCACAATATTTTCGAGGTTATTTGAGATTTCATCGGAATGTAAACTGGTATTTTCGGCTAGTTGTCTGATTTCCTGAGCTACTATATTGAATCCTAACCCAGCTTTCCCTGCTCTTGCTGCTTCTATGGAGGCATTCATAGCCAGGAGGTTCGTCTGGTCGGCGATATCATTAATTATGTCTATCATCTTTATGATGGTTTGTGCTGATTCGGCTACTTTATCCATCTTCTGTGAGGTGATATGGATCTCTTTTTCGCTTTCCTTTGAATTATTTTGCAGTATGTGGGCGGTTTTTGATTTAGATTCTGAGATTTGTGACATATTTATGATAGATTTCATCATTTCCTCAATAGATTTCGAAGATATATCTACAAGGGAGGTCTGGTTATCTACCAGGTTTACAAGTTCTTTAATAAAGTCATTAATCTTATGTGATGAAAGCTTTGTATTATTAGCATTCCTATCCAAGATGTATGTATCATCATTAACCTTTTCTATCGATGTTCTCATAGCCATTAATGCAGTCATGGTTTGTTCGGAGGTAGAGGATAATTCATAACTTATGTTCTTTGTCTCATTTATGCTTTGTTTTATCCTTATTATCATATTGTTTAGGTAATCTATAAACCGGTTGAAATACATAGCCATCATACCGATTTCATCTTTAGAATGTATCTCTAACTTTTTAGTAAGGTCGCCTTCTCCTTGTGAAATTTCTAAGAGTCTGTTTCGGGTTTTCATTATTGGCTTGGTTATCAGGAAGGATAGGAATAATGCAACGAGTAGTGATATAATCATTATTATTGATATTAATATCCAGTTTCCGGATATCAAATTTCTTTGTTCTCTCTTTATATCTTCTATATTGGACTCTTCTAGCGCTTTAAACTCCATTCTGATTTTCTGAAGTAGGTCTTGCACTTGTTCTAGTTTTTGGTCGGAATGCAGATAGAAGATTGTTTTCACTTGGTCTATGCTTATCCTTCCAAATTTAGACTTTATTTCATTGGTGTATATATGTAAATCATGGTGAGGTTCAATTAATTTATCTAATAATTCATCTAT
>CAYUUC010000435.1:0-2850 GCA_964447635.1 uncultured Spirochaetia bacterium | reverse complement strand
TCCAATTCAAGAAGTGATAGCGTTTCTATTTGATATTAGTCAGGGTCAGGCTAATGAATGGATATATAAGCTTAGTGAGGTATTAAATAACTCATTAGGTTATGAAAATCAATTACCAGAAAGAGATGCAAAAAACTTAGAAGAGGTTTTAGATGAACATATTGAACTTGAGTTTATGATTGATGGCACAGAAAGGCAAATTCAAAGACCAAAAGACAATACCAAACAAAAAACTTTTTATAGTGGTAAAAAGAAGTGTCATACAGTAAAAAATAATGTTATTACAGATGCTAATAATAGAAAGATTATTTATTTGAGTAAGACTTGCGAAGGTAAAAAACATGATAAGAAAATCTGTGATGAGGAAGAATATACTTTTCCGAAAGATAGTAAATTATGGAAAGATACAGGTTTTCAAGGTTATGAACCAGAAAATACAAGTACATTTCAACCAAAGAAAAAACCGAAAGGAAAAGAATTAAGCTGTATTGATAAATTAGTAAACAGAGCTATTAGTAGTATAAGAGTTTTTGTTGAGCATATTATCGGAGGCATAAAGATTTGTAGGTTAGTAAAAGATATTTATAGAAATCACAAAAAAAATTTTGAGGATTTGATTATGGAAACAGCCTGTGGTCTACATAATTTTAGAGCAGAATGTAGAGCAGGATAATTTTATTTCCAATAAAGTCTAATAAAATGCATATATTAATATTTTATATTTTATAATTCTATTGTATGAGGTTAATATATAAAAATAATTTATGAAGTCTAAAATTCTTTTAGTTGAAGACGACACCATTATAGCCATGGATGAATCGGTAACTATTCAAAAACATGGTTTTGAAGTGTTAACTGCTTATAATGGTGAAAATGCTATAGAAATGGTAGAAAATGATTCCGATATATCCCTAATCCTTATGGATATAAATCTAGGCAATGGTATGGATGGAACAGAAACAGCACAGGAAATTTTAAGAACACACAATATTCCTATTGTCTTTCTTACTAGCCATCAAGAGAAAGAATATGTAGATAAGGTCAAAAAGATAACAAGATATGGTTATGTAATTAAGAATTCAAGCGAGTTTGTCCTTATTGAATCAATAAATATGGCTTATGAATTATTCGATGCTACTAAGAAATTAGAAGATGAAAAACAAGCAACTAAAAAGAGTGAACAACAGCTTAAAACAACCTTAAACTCTATTGGTGATGCTGTAATTTCAACAGATATTAATGGATATGTGGTTCGAATGAACCCTGTTGCAGAAGAATTATGCGGATGGGACAGCCAATCAGCAAAAGGCAAGCCTTTAAATGAAATCTTTCATATTGTTAATGGAGATAACGGTGATATAGTTGAAAATCCCTTTCAAAAAATACTTAAGACCAAAAAAACCGTTGGTTTAGCTAATAATACCGTATTGATTTCAAAAACAGGTGAAAAATACCAAATATCCGATTCTGGAGCTCCTATACATGATAATAATGGCAATATTACTGGTGTAGTTGTTGTATTTAGGGATATTACAGAAAAATATAAACAAGAAAAAGCTATTAGAGAATCTAATGAAATGTTGAATGCTATGTTTAACAGCTCTTCTGATGGAATAAGTATTCTGGATAAGGATTTGAATATTATTCGAGTGAATAAAGTTATGGAAAAGTGGTATTCTTATAAAATGCCACTAATAGGAAAAAAATGTTATAATTGTTATCAAAACATCAATGAACCTTGTAGTCCCTGTCCGTCATTGAAGTGTATAAAATCAGGGAAAAGGGAGACAGAGATTGTTAAAGGTCCTCCTACAAAAGATAATCCCATACAATACATAGAGTTAAGCAGCTATCCGATTAAAGACCCAAAAACAGGGGAAATCATAGCTATAGCCGAACATTTTAGAGACATAACAAAACAAAAATTAGCAGAAAATAGATTAAAGAATGAGAGACAAAGATTAGAATTTGTTTTAAAAGGAACAAATGCCGGTATATGGGAATGGAATGTACAAACAGGAGAAACGATATTCAATAAAAAATGGGTGAATATTATTGGATATACTCTGGAAGAACTTTCACCTACTTCAATTGATACATGGGAAAAATTCTGTCACCCGGATGATTTAATTAAGTCTTACAATTTACTTCAAAAACATTTCAATGGAGAGGATGATTATTATGAATGTGAACTTCGCATGAAGCATAAAAATGGTAATTGGGTATGGGTAATTGACCGCGGACGAGTAACAACATGGACAGAAGATGGAAAACCATTATGGATGTATGGTACACATATTGATATCGATAAAAAGAAAAAAACCGAACTAGCATTAATAGAAAAAGATTTAATGTTCAATAATACACTAAAAACCATACCAGATATGATTTCAATCCATGATAGAGACATGAATATTATATTTAGTAATTGGAGAGGATTTGCTAATATTGAAGAAGAAAAAAAGAATGTAAATACCAAATGTTATTTAACATATCGAGGGTATGATTCTATATGCCCTGATTGTTTAGCTAAAAATGTATTTGAAACAAAAAAAAGTTTGCATTCGGAAGTCAAATTACCTACAGGCTTATGGTATGAAATAAGGGTATTGCCTATTATTGAAAAAGATGGACGCTGTAATTTATTTATAGAATGGGTTCGGGATATCACTAATCTTAAGAAAACGGAAGAAATCTTACGGGAGAGCGAAGAAAACCTAAAAACCGTTTTCAAAGCCGCTAAAAATGTATCATTTATACAAACCGATTGCAATGGAGTAGATTCTAAAATTATTGAGTTCAGTCCCGGTGCGGAGGAAATATTCGGATATAAAAGAGAAGAAGTTATAG
>CAYUUC010000434.1:0-2855 GCA_964447635.1 uncultured Spirochaetia bacterium | reverse complement strand
GGTTTGCTACATATAAACGGGCAGACCTTATGCTGAGAGACTTTGAACGGATAAAGAAAATCATAAAGGATGACAAGAGACCGGTTCAATTTGTCTTCGCTGGTAAAGCACACCCAGCAGACCAACCCGGTAAGGAGATGCTTAAACGCATATATGACTTTGCGAATAATCACGAAGTATGGGATAGGATAGCTGTGATAGAAGATTATGATATGGAACTCGCTCGATATCTGGTCAGGGGGGTTGATGTATGGATGAACAACCCTAGACGACCTCTGGAAGCAAGCGGAACCAGTGGGATGAAAGTCACTATCAATGGAGGAATTAACTTTAGTGTGCTGGATGGATGGTGGATAGAAGGATACAATGGAGAGAACGGGTGGACTATTGGAGAGGAAGAGGAATACGATAGTCATGAACATCAGGATAATGCTGACAGTATCTCCTTATATGATACACTGGAGAACCAAATCATACCCCTTTACTATGATATAGACGAAGAAAAAGGCATTCCTGTAAAGTGGATACAAAAGATGAAAGAGTCCATGGAGAGTGTCAATCCCGTTTTCAATACCAACCGAATGATTAAGGAATATGTGGATAACCTATATATAAACGGTATAGAAAGGGCAATGGAACTCGGTAAGAATAATTATGAATTGGCTAAAGAGCTTGCTAAGTGGAGAATATATATACAGGAAAGGTGGAATGAGGTTAAGGTAGAACCATACACAGGACCTAAAACTCAGAAAATGAACCTGGTAATAGGTGACAACATTAAACTACAAGCTAAAGTTACTCTGGGAGATATAAAAACAGATGATGTACAGGTCGAAATTTATTATGGTCTTTTGGATGAACATGATGAACTGTTGGAGAAGAATTGGGTAGCTATGAATGTTGTGGATAATCCATCAGATGGAATTTATATCTACGAAGGTAGTGTTGATTTTGAAAAGAAAGGCGATTATGGCTATACAATCCGGGTTGTACCCTATCATATCAATCTACCACACAAGCATGACACTGGATTAATTACATGGCTTCAATGATAAAACTTTACCACTTATTCTCGATATAAATTGACCTGCTACCAGATTCAACAGAGTGAGTATAAGTAATAATGGTGATAAGGTAGAGAGGCTTAGACCTATCAAGGCTTTTTATTAGATTGTTATAGTCGTTCATGGAGCTAACCTGATGATAATCTATTGAGGTAATGACTTCACCTTCTTTGATAGAACTGTTAATCGCAGGGGAGCCCTCTTCCATCCCCACTACAACCATACCTTTAGCATCTTCATTTATATCAAATCCAACATAATCACCAATATTGTCTCCTACCAATAGTCCAAGGAAATGGTCTGTGTGATAAGGTCTATCATTTGGCTTTTTTGCAACCTTTACATTTCTTGATATCCTATCACCTGCCTTTTCAATCTCCAATACTAGCTTATCTCCCGGATTGAAGTTACTAATCATGTTATGGAAAGCATCTCCATTGCTAATTTCAACTCCATTAACGGATATCAGAACATCACCTTTCCTAATCCCTGATTCATAAGCGGGAGACCCTCGGTGAACACTTACTATGATAGGGTATTTGTCCTTTATGCCAATAATATGATGTTTGTTAAAACCGGTGATATCATCTGCTGTTATTATTCCAGTATAGACTTCAACTGTTTTCTTGTTTCGGTTTATGTTTTGGATGACCCTTTTAGCATAATTAATAGGCACAGCAAAGCCAATACCGGCTGATTGGGCTTCCCCAAAGCCAAGTACCGATACATTAATCCCTATAACCTCCCCATGAAGGTTGACCAAAGCTCCTCCCGAATTGCCTTTTGTTATAAGGGCATCGGTCTGTATATAGTATAGATCGGGATTGCTTATTGAACCCGGGAAATTGGGTTTCCTATGTGGTGAACTAACCAAGCCCAGGGTGATTGAACCTTTCAACCCAAATGGGTTACCTATAGCCATTACCAGGTCACCAGGCTTAACAAGGTCGGAATCTCCAAGTGATATAGGTTTTAACTCATCCTCACCTTTGATACTTATTTTTAGTAAGGCTATGTCTGATTCATCATCCCTACCTAGTATTTGTGTTTGATACTCGGTATCATCATTGGAGTAAACATAGAGTTGGTCTGTATCCCTTACCAGATGTCCTGCAGTGATGATATGTCCTTCATTGGTTATCAAGACACCACTTCCTAAGAAAAGGTCATCGGAGTCAGGGTATATTTCACCATTGATATTCAACTTATCACTGGATATGGTTACCACCGATGGGATTACCCGGTCAGCAACCTCTGTTAAGTTTTGCTGAAGCTTTAAAGCATGATTGGACATGTTAGCACTGGATTCTGTTTGAGTTTGCTTATGGTTAGTGTTTATGGCTTTATCATCGTTTTGATTGTCGCTTCCGTAATTACACTTGATTAAGGTTAATAAAACGACTATCATACATATTATGATTTTTACAAATAATGTGGTTTTTATATCTAACTTTTTCATATGATTTAGTTTATGTCTGGATATCTATTAAAGTTCTTTCCTGATTTTTTCAGCAATCTGTTTGAGTTCTTCTTCTTTTCCTTTTTTGGCGTTTTTATGTTCAATATCCAGCAAAGAGTTTATGGGAATGAGATGTATATGAGCATGAGGGACTTCCAATCCTACGATTTTAACCCCAATCCTTTGTGCATTGGTAGCTTTCTTAATAGCTGGTGCTAACTTCTTACAGGTAAGCCATAAACCCTTGTATGTTTCATCATCCAGGTCAAAGACATCATCCACTTCCTTCTTTGGAATGACGAGTGTATGTCCAGGCTGTATAGGATTTATAT
>CAYUUC010000433.1:0-2865 GCA_964447635.1 uncultured Spirochaetia bacterium | reverse complement strand
TATTGAATACATCATACCATGAGGTAATTTTATTATTATCATTCTCTTCTAATAAGAAAGGTTTTGAAGGAAATAATTCAACATTACTATTTTCATATATAATCTCATTTTGTAGAGACCCATCAGCAATAATATTACTATTCTTATAGATTGAATAGACTGGACTAATAGAATATGGGACGAAACCTATTGTATCACCTGCATATTTTTCGTTTTTTTGTTCGTCAAGTTGCTCGGAAATATTCCCGACTATCTCCGTTTTTATTTTTTCTGTAAAATTATTTATTTCTTCGATTAGATTATCACTATTTTTAATTTTTAATTTGTAGCTTTGTTTATTTAAAGATAATTTTATGCTGTTTTTTTTCTCATTTATATCTACTGTATTGAGTTTACCATCAATGACTATTTTAAAATCTTTTGAGATATCCTCGTCCGTATATACCTTTTCAAGCCAGTAGCAATTATTATTATATAACTTACTTAAAAATGTAAATAGAACAAGTTTTCCAAGAAGAGTGTATTTTGCTTTTTCTACCATCTCCTCGTCTTTTTTTAATGACTTTAATTTCTTTTCTGAAAGTAGAACCTTAGAATAATTCTCATGGTAAAGCAATGTATTATTAATCTCGAAAGGTTTATTTAGTGATAAATCCTTTATTGGTGAATCATTATATATTTTTTTAAGTCTCTTATATCTTTTTACTTCTATTTCTCTCGATAAACCTTTCCATTGATAATTATCAATTCTTTTTTCTAACAATTCAAAAAACTTAATTACGAACTTTTTGACAAATCGGTTCTCATAACTGTCATAATCTTTAATGCTTTCTATAGCAGGTAATGTCCTTGAAAATTTCATCTTTTCTTTGATAGTTCGTCCGGGTGCTCGCTCTATAGTTTTTAATATACCTAATTTATCTATTTGTTTTACTTTATACGATTTTTCTTCGTAAGACACTTTTTTAAATTCATATTTAGGAGTAATCAGGATATCTTCAAGAGGTTTCTGAACCAATCTAATAATATCGCCTAATGGGTCTAAGGGGAATACTTTAAACTCGTCATTATTTTTTAATAATACTTCTTTTAACCTTTCGATGTATTTATTGAAAGATTGCTTTATAGGTTGACCATTAGCATTATTTATTAATAATGGTTCTTTTAAAAAATGCTGTAACTCTTTTAATTGTTTATCAGTCATTATTATTTTCTCCATTAAATAAATATTCTGCTGAATTAAAATGGAAGCCGTATTCATTATTCATAGCACTTTCAAAATCTTCTGATATTTTTAAATGATCTAATAGGTTCTTAATACCTTTTAGTTTATTTTTATCTTGTATTCCTCTTAGTTTGGGCATTACCTTCATTGCTAACTGGTCTTCGAATGCCTTATCGAATGCCTTATCAAGGTCGTTAAGGTTATCTGCGGCGATTACTTCAGGGTATATTGATATATAGTTTTCTGTAGATTGCCATATTCTGTTACCTACAGCTCTATTCACCTCTTTCATGCCATTTTGTATTTCAAGCATTTTATTTTTTACTTCTTTCATTTTATCTACAAACCTGTCTTTCATTTCTTCATGTTTCTTTTTTTGTTCTTCATTTTCTTCATCATTTATTTTTTTATCCCATTTCTTCTCGAATGAATTAACCTTTTTCCATTCGTTCCAGATAGCTTTATGTAATAGTTTTTCTTTATCCCCCTCTAATTTATTATTTTTTCTACTTATTAACTCTTTAGGTGTAGGGAATACAAGCAGATTACTTCTATCGATGACCTTATCAGATAAAGTATGAGCGCTTTCATCTTCGTTCATTGTTCCACAGAATAATATATTATCACCTAAAGTTAATTTATATTTATCACTTGTTCCTATATTAACTTCTAGTTTTATATCTTCTCCCTCATTTTTATTTCTTTTGGATTCCAATAATGATAAGAAATCACTGAAATATTGTTCAGGTCGAGCGAGATTCATTTCATCTAATAATACAAGCAGAAGAGCATCGTTAAATCCTTCTTTATCGTCATCATTTCTTTGGCTCTGAGCTAATAATCTCATCAGAGTAGTTGCGTTAAAATCATTTGTTGTTAGGTCATAATATCCGAGTAAGTCTCTTTGGTCTGTCCAGTTAGGTTGTATCGGAGTATTATTAAATACAAGTCCGCCATAATATGAGTATACATAAGGCAATAATGATTTTCCTGTTCCGCTTGTTCCCGCCAATACGGTTAACGATGTCCAATCTGATGACTTAAGTGAGTTATGGAAAGCATATATTAATCTTTTTGGATATATAATGTTTGAGTTTTCACATCCTTTAATAATTCTGTCTAACCAATCTATTTCATTTATAGAACTTGCTTCATCATTTCTTTCATATAATTCTTTTTTCTGTGTTTCGCTAATATCATCTTTGAAAGTAATATACGGTTTTTCTATTGAGTCTTTACACTTATCATAATCAGCAGTATGACCTTCTTCTAATGCTTTTATTTCTGCTTTTTTATCCTCTAATTGTTTCTTTAGTGAATTATTTTCATCAATATAATATTGTTTGATTTGGAGAGTTTCTGTTAGCTGTTCTTCCTTATAACTATATTCTTGTAATTCTTTTTTTTGTTGATTATTCTCATTAGTTAAACTTTCTCTCTCTTCTTTCCATAACCCCCAATATTTATAATTTGATAAATCCTCATCACTTATATGGGAATATTTATCTTCATATTTCCTTTTTATTTCATCAAGTTCATTTATTTTATAATCTTTTTCATTGATTATGTTACTAATTTGTGATATAGTATATTTTCCAAATCTCTTTTCATTAAATTTCATAGTGTCAAGTTCTTTATTC
>CAYUUC010000432.1:0-2873 GCA_964447635.1 uncultured Spirochaetia bacterium | reverse complement strand
AAGTTAATAACGGTGGAAAGTTAAAAGCATACGTTTCAATTACATTCGATGATTCTTTCGTAATTCATAATCTAAAGGTTATAGATGGACAAAGTGGAAGATTTGTCGCAATGCCTTCAAAAAAGACTAATTCAGGTGAGTTCAAAGATATTGCTCATCCTATTAACTCTGAGTTTAGAAATATGCTTCAGGGAGCTGTTCTTGAGGCTTATGATACAATGGAGATTTGATTTTTATTTTACCAACCAATTAAGAAATGTTTATAAATAATCTTATAAAATTTTTCCTCCGAGCATTTTTTTTATATATTAGTAAGGTTTTCTTATTATCTATATATAAAAATCATAAGATGCTACTTAATCTTAAATCTACCTGTGATTCAATAGATTATTAATTAAAACGAATACAAATTCGATTAAAAGTAAACCTTTTAATTTTAATAGACTTATGGAAAGGATAGTAACCTAATACACATTTTAAGGAGTGAATAATGAAAGGGAAAATTCAAGTAAATATAAAAAATAGAGAACCATATTCCAGTAATTCTACAAGGAGACTGAGAAGGGAAGGTTTAATACCAGCAGTGGTTTATGGCCCAGGTGAAAATTTTAATGGTTGTCTGGAAAAAAACGAATTTATAAAAACATTCTCTAAAGTAGGAGAACATACCATAATAACTCTTAATTTTGAGGATGGAGAGGATAGACAAGTCTTAATTAAAGATTACCAAATCCACCCCAGGACTAAACAATTATCTCATATCGATTTCCTAATCGTCTCTGAGGACAGACCAATAAAGACTCATATACCAATTAAAATCGTCGGTAATCCAAAAGGAGCTAAGATGGGTGGTATACTTGAGCAGTTCGTGAGTAATGTAATGGTTAAGACCTTACCAAAAGACTTACCACACTTCTTTGAACTTGATGTTTCCGATTTGGGTATCCTAGATTCTCTGAAAGTAAGAGACATCGATGTTCCTGATGGTGTAACTATACTCAATCCTCCTACACAAACCATAGTTGGCGTTGTTACCTCCAGAGTAGCTAAGGAAGCTGAAGCTACCACCGAAACCGAGGAAGAAGGTGAAGGTGAAGGTGAAGGTGAAGAGAAGACTGAAGCTACTGAGTAGTTTATTTGGTTAGATAGTGTTGAGATTGTTTGTAGGACTGGGTAATCCAGGAAGTAAGTATTATAATACCAGACATAACCTTGGTTTTTTGGTTTTAGATAGATTCTCCAAAAGACATAACATAGATATAAACAATGTTGGATTCAAGGGTTTATACTACAAAGGGCATCTTTATGGAGAACCGATTATGCTTCTTAAACCTCAAACTTATATGAACCTAAGCGGGTCTTCTGTCTGTCAAGCAGTTAATATGTATAAGCTTCCACTGGAAAACATGATGGTGGTTTATGATGATTTAGATTTGCCTCTAGGGCGAATTAGAATACGCTTGAAAGGGTCTGCCGGTGGTCATAATGGGATGAAGTCTATAATCGAGAATCTGGGCAATTCTATGAACTTCCCCAGAATGAGAATCGGCATTGGTAAACAGATGGATATGGAAGCGAGAACCCATGTATTGTCCAGGTTTTCTAAGAAAGAAGCTGTGATTGCCGATAAGGTTATAGATAGGTGTTGTGATGCTATCGGACAAATAATAAAGACTAATGATATAATCCAAGCAATGAATGAATATAACGCATACGAAAACTTATAAAACATTCCTTCATTTTATTAAGCAAGAAAAAATGGATGATTTACTACTTAAAAGTGAATCCAGAGTATTGGTTGGAGTTTCTGGTGGTTCAGATAGTGTATTCCTTCTTCTATCCTTGCTTGAATATCTTAATGATATTATGGATGGTCAACAGAATAAGTTAGGGGTAGCACATATAAACTATTCATTAAGAGGGGATGATTCAAAAAAAGACCAGCTTTTCGTTAGTGAATTATGTAATAGATTGAATTTGCCTTTTTATACCACAACCGTTGAAATTGAACAGAGGACCAATTTAGAAGCGAAGTGTAGGGATATCAGGTTTATGTATTTTAATGAGATATGCCAGGGGGAGGGTTACAATGTAATCGGTTTAGCTCATAATCTGGAAGACCGTATAGAGAATATATTTATTCGACTGGTTAAAGGTGGTTCGCTGGAATCGATTATACAGCCCCTACCCAGGATGAATATGAATGATATTATATATATCCGTCCATTATTATCGGTATCTAAAAAGAGCATAGAAGATACATTGAATAGAATAGGGCAGGATTTTAGGATAGATGTAACAAATTATGAGAATATTTACCTAAGAAATTCCATCAGAAATAGAATTCTTCCAATACTTTCCGATATAAAGTCTGATTGGCGAAAAAGTGCGGTCAAGTTATTAAAGTCACTTCAAAATGATAATGAATACATAAATAATGAAGTATTTAATTTTATCAATAAATATATGTTTTTTGATAATATGTTTAAGGTGCCGATTGTTGAGTTAATGAAGTTTCACTTTTCATTAAGGAATAGAATCATAATAGGTGTAATAAAAGAGGTATCCGGCTATTTATCTTATCCAAAACAGGAAAGCATTAACCATATAAATGATTACGTGAGTAAAGCTTCACAAAATCCTCAAAAATCGGGCTCGATTTTTATTTATTATGATAAATACATCACCGTTCAAATGGTTTATGAAGATATTATAATAAAGAAAAAAGAGAATAAGGATATTAGACAAAAGATAAGCTCATCGGTTAATATAGACCAGGTTAATGATAGGATAATACAGTATAATGAATATAATATTTCGATTAATATATATGAGAATCCCCACAATCAAAATTATAAAATGAAGATAATTAC
>CAYUUC010000431.1:0-2875 GCA_964447635.1 uncultured Spirochaetia bacterium | reverse complement strand
AGGGTGCATTTTGTAAGGATTGTCTGAAGGATTTAGATAAGTGTTTTAATTGCGGAAAACCTGTACCTGAGGAAGAAAAGGTTATACTTAACGATGATAGAATATTATGTCCATCATGTAATGAAGATTCCTTATTGAATGAAGATTTGATTAAATCATCTTATAGAGATACAATTAATATTATTAACAGGATTTTCGGAATAAAAGGTCATTTAAATTGCATTAGACTATAATTGTAAGTATTCAATAAAAAATGGGAATGTTTATTTAATTGTACCATTAGGTATTAGACAGGACCATCTTATAGGATTAATCGCTGGAGAATATGCTAAAATTATTGCTCCTAAATTAAATCCAAAACTAAAAGAAACTAATCTTAAGATAGATTTCATTTTTTGGATTAAGCATTTAATATTAAGGATGAGGGGATATTCAAATCAGTTTTTCCGATTGAGAGATGGAAAGGTAGAATCATCACGCTTTTATAAATGGATCAATACAAATGAAAGAAGTAAAGGAGCCAAGACGGTTTTCAGCAAGATTAGAGATGGTGATTTTAAGTATTAATATCTCAATCATTTTCTAAATTCAGTTCTTCATAAATCAATTCTGCTTTCCAAGTATAAAAACCTGGAATATAATCATCTCCAATAGGTTTTTCTGGTTTATCAACATTGGTCTTCTCTTCTTCTGAAAGATTTTCATACTCAATTATATCTGTTCTATATTTATCCATTTTCGATAATAGGTCTTGTATATCGCTCTCTATATCCGCATTATAAGCCACAGCTCCATCATATATCATATCAAAGTTAGAATTGAAATCACCTTCGATAATATACTTACCCTCTTCAAACCATGTACCATTACCTTTGAAATGATATGAGTTGTTTATTGGATTTAGCTCTTGAATATTCCCAGTGATTTCTGCATTTTTACCGAAAACTCCTTCTATCAGTTTTAGAGAAAAAGTGCTTTCTTCTTCATTAAATGATACCACACTTTTACCTTCTCTAAGGCTTACTCCGAAACTATCATAATACTCAAAGTTCCAATTAGCTTCTGGAGGGAATAAATCTTCTTTATTGGGTCTGGTTGAGGTTATACAGGATGAAATTATGATTAATATTATAATAAATAATAATATTTTACTTTTCATGTTTTCTCCTTAGGATAGACGAGATATGATTGGTATTTTATTGATTTTTTTCTATTAATTCTTCTCCAGAATTGGCTATTCTAAGCATGAATGAAATATTTTCTTTTGTTGGGTCGAAATCATCTTCATTAGATTCAACAAGTTTTGATTTAATAAAATCTTCTCTGTTTATTTGCTTTTCTGATTCTATACTAATATCCATCTTTTTAAGCTGATTGCTAATCTCATCATCTTTTTTGGATGAATATAATATATAATAATCGATATAATCAATAAAACCAGTAGCCAAATATCCATCTATAGCGGTTTCTTGAACTATATTCTCAATCTGTTCTTCATTATATTCAGATTTTGGAACCAGATATGGAGTAACAAATTCATATTCGAATTTGTTGACACTGTCTCCACTACTCAGATATACAGTTAGATAAAATTCTCTGAATCCAGCACTCCATGTTGCCTCAGCTTCAATATCATCTTCATAGAAATAGGTTTCATGGTCTATTATATCGCAAATATTATCTTCTTTAAGCAGGAAAGCATAATCCAATTTATCTGTTATCCATACTCCTAGTAATTTTTCTTCATAGGGATTGGTTGCTGATATGATCGATGAAACCATAAATAACGATAGTAAAGTTAATACTATATAAAAAATAGCTCTTTTCTTTATCATAGCTATCTCCTTTTGATTAGTTATATTCATAGTAAACACTAATATAATAAAATAATTCCTAATATTTTTTTGACATATTATTAGACATATTATAGGTTTAGTATAGTTGTAATTAATATACAGATAGGTATGATTATAGCTATTTTCCTAATCTCTTTTTAAGCTCAAGGAGTTTATCTTTTACTTTTCCTTCTTTTTCCAAATCTCTAAATTTTTCTTCTAATTTATCACCAGATAACTGCTTCTGAATTTCAACTTCAGCATCGATTCTTGATTCCATATCTTCGATTTTTCTTTCCATCTCTTGGAATCTAGATAAAGCATCGGATGCATCAAGTTGTTGCATAATCCGATTAATTCTCTTTTGTGCTTCAGCTCTCTTTGCTCTTGCTATGAGTAGATTCTTTTTTCTTTGAGCTTCCTGTATTTTATTATACAAAGCTTGCAGATTTGACCTTAGTTTATCCACAACTTCTTTTTGGGATTCCCATGTTTTTTCATACCCTTGTAGAATTTCTTCTTCTTGAGTCTGCCTATCTAGAGCTTGCATAGCAAGATTGTCATCGCCTTTTTCTACAGCTAGAATTGCCTTTTGCTCCCAATTTTGGACGATTTTTCTCTGTTGCTCCATTTGTAATTTGAGTTTCTTTTCATCAGCTAATGCTCCAGCGACGGCTATTTTAGCTTCCTGGAGTTGGGTACGCATATCAATTACTAATTGCTCTAATGTTTTTATTGGGTCTTCTGCTTTTCCTAATAGCCAATTAATGTTAGCTTTTATAATATTCCAGATTCTTTTAAAGATATTCAAGGTCTTCTCCTTTATTATAAATTTTTTACATTATTATTTTATTATATTTGATATATTCTTTAAATCTTGTACAAAATTAAATGTAAAAGCTCTATATACATAAGAAAATTTATCATAAGATAGATTCTCACTATAAGGTATGGAATGTGATATTATTACTTTATCATCTACAATTCCATAACCTCCATAGATAATATTTTTATTTAATTCCAATAACTTTCGATAAAAA
>CAYUUC010000430.1:0-2886 GCA_964447635.1 uncultured Spirochaetia bacterium | reverse complement strand
AAGAAAATATTTTTAGAGATACATTATATCACTTTAAATGTATATTAACATTTAAATTTATATATTAATTATTGTATGATAATATCAAAAAAACTAATAAATAGGAGAGGTTAAATGAGTGCTATTGAGGTTAAAGATTTAGTAAAAAATTATGGACCAATAAGAGCTTTAGATGGAATAACATTTAATCTAGAAAAAGGAGAAGTTCTAGCATTTTTAGGTCCTAATGGAGCTGGGAAAACAACAGCTATGAAAATCATTACCTGCTATCTAGAAGCTACAAGTGGTTCGGTAAGAGTGAATGATGTGGATGTAAGAGAAGATCCACTCAAAGTTAGAAAAATGATAGGGTATTTACCGGAATCTACTCCACTTTACGAAGATATTATCGTTTATGATTTCTTAAATTTCGCCGGGAAAATCCATAATATACCAAATGAGACTTTGGATAAAAGAATAAAAGTAATGGCTGAAATTTGTGGTATCACAGACATGATAAGTAGAAAGATAAAGAACCTGTCAAAAGGATATAGACAAAGAGTAGGATTGGCTTATGCTATGTTACACGACCCGGAAATATTGATCCTAGATGAGCCTACTACCGGTTTAGACCCTAATCAAATTATAGAAATACGAAACCTTATTAAAGAATTAGGTAAGAAGAAAAGCGTTATTCTATCAACACATATTCTCTCAGAAGCAGAAGCCACAGCACAAAGAGCTATTATCATAGATAATGGAAGATTAGTAGCAGATGGGACTGTCTCTGAGATTAAAAAAGAGAACCTTAATAATGAAAAATCTTTTGTAATTAAACTAAAAGATGAAAATCTGGAAGAAGAATTAGTAAGAAATAATTTCATGAATATACCAGAAGTAAATGAAATCAAGATTAATCCTAATGATGGCTTCTGGGAAATAAAAATAAAAACAAAAGTACAGGATGGCTTACTGGAAAAGTTATACAGTAAGTGTAAAGAACAGAATTATATTATTTATGAATTTGGAGAGAAAGAATTATCACTGGAAGAAATCTTTATTCACTTAACCAAAAGGGAGGTAACTGAGAATGTCAAATAATACTTCAAATAAAGTTCATAATGTTAACCAATTTAAAACGACTATGACTCTAGCAGGAAAAGAATTTGCGGCATATTTCCAAACACCTATTGCTTATGTTGTTATCTGGATATATTTGATTATATCAGGGTATTTATTCTTTGATAGATTCTTTATTGAAAACCAATTAACCATGAGGGTCTTCTTTGAAATGCAACCTTTAATTCTAGCTATATTAGTTCCTGCTATAACAATGAGGATTTTCTCAGAGGAATGGAAATCGGGGAGTTTAGAGCTTCTTTTTACCTTACCTATATCTCATACCAGTTTGGTTATAGGTAAGTTTTTAGCAGCATTCTTATTTTTGGGTGTGAATCTATTATTTACAATATTTTACCCGATTACATTAGGTTTTTTAGGTAATTTAGACTGGGGTATGGTCATAGGAGGTTATATAGGTCTTCTTCTTGCTGGAGGGGTATATATAGCCGTTGGTATAATAGTTTCTGCTGTTACATCAGACCAGATCATCTCGTTAATCATAGGATTATTAGCTTGTGTATTATTATACTTTATCGGGCAGAGGGAGTTAATTCAATTCTTACCTCCATTTGTAGCTAGAATAATTGAATACATAAGTGTTAGTTTCCATACTAGAAACCTTGCTCGTGGATTAATAGATTTAAGAGATGTGGTCTATTTCATAAGTATGATTGTGATAGGACTTTATATAACACGTTTACTAATATCAAATAGAAGATAAATATAGAAAGGAGATGATTTAATGTTAAATAAAAAAAGTAAGTTTTATTTAATAGGAATAGTAATATTAGTATTGATTTTTGTTTTTAATATTGTAATGTATAGTATACCTATACAGCTTGACCTAACCAGGTCGCAAGCATATTCACTTAGTGATGTAACCATCGAGATGCTACACTCATTGGAAGACCTATTGAATGTTACAATATATATTAGCGAAGATATTCCGGCTAGTATGGGCGGTACAACCATTAAAAGAAATCTACAGGATTTAATGGATGATTTCAAAACATATGGTGGTAACAACTTCATATATAACTTTATCGAAATCGGTAATGGAGAAGAAGATGATGAACTGAGAAATGAAGCTAGAAATATTGGTATAGAACCTGTTACAGTAAAAATACCGGGTAGATTACAATCTACAACAGCACAAATAATCGCAGGTATTAACATCGCTTATGAAGCTGAAAGAGAAGTAATGCAAATCGACCTTAGAGACCCTAATAGAATGGAATATGATCTGGTTAAGAGGATTGAAAGATTAATACAAAGAGAGCCTTTGACAAAACTTTTAAAAAATGCTGATCAAGTAGTTCAAATAAAATCATATATAACAAATGATTATTTAGAAAGTCCAGGAAGAAATATAATCAATACAACAATTGAAGAAGTAAGGAAAATTAATCCCCAAAAAATTTCTTTTGAAGAGATAATCGTAGATAATCATAAAAAGTTTGAAGAAGCAAAGAGAAATGATATTAATATTAATCAATCGCTTGCTGCTATGTTTCAAGGATTACAACAATACACCGGTTATGGTATTACTTTCAATTATCAATATACAAAAACCAGTATACCAGATGTAACTAATATTACAGAAGATAAAAAAGGATTAATTACAAATACAATTAAGGATAATATCCGTAATATCCTTTCTAAAAAACCAAAAATCGGTTTAATAGTTAAAGACTTTGAGTTTATGAATCTATGGACTATGCAACAAAGACAATTTTTACAAGCATATCAAAATCAACGCGGTTTTGGTGATATAATGAGAAGAAT
>CAYUUC010000429.1:0-2891 GCA_964447635.1 uncultured Spirochaetia bacterium | reverse complement strand
AGGGATATTTGTAGATTTATTATTTCTGGAATCTATAAATACATAAGTTGATACAGATTCACAAATTAGTTAACTTGTCTCAATTTTGTATATATTTATTTCCATTGTAACACTGGTCCAGGTTGTCTTTATAATCTTACCCTTTATCTTAAGTTCGTCATTGAGAAAAGCTGCTTGTTTATAATTTATATTAATATTAACAAGCACATGATATATGCCATCTTCTAGAAAAGATTCAAAAGGTATACCCGCTATTCAGAGATACTCAACTCTCGCATGTTCATGATAATTGAAATATACCGCATTATTAGCATGACCTAATACATCAATCTCATAAGAACACACCTTAATCTTGATACACATTTCCTTTTCCATTAAGATAAATCTCCCTTATTTAACATTTGGGATAATTTATAAAGAATCCTCTCACTAACTTGTATCTTAGACATAAGTGGCAAATCTTCCGCTATTCCATTCTTATTAAAAATCTTAACTTTATTAAAATCAGTTTCAAAACCTGATTCATCACCAGATACATCATTAGCTACTATCATATCCAGTTTCTTCCTCTTTAATTTATCCATCGCATTCTTATCAAGGTCTTCAGTCTCAGCTGCAAAACCTATTATAATCTTCCCATCTCTCTTCAGATTAGATAATTCTCCAAGAATATCAGGATTCAATTCCAATTCTAGTGATAGACTACCTGAATCCTTTTTTATTTTAGACTTACTCACATTTTTAACTCTATAATCCGCAACTGCACCAGCCATTATTATAACATCACAATCATTGTAGTATTTAAGCACAGCTTCTCTCATCTCCACAGCACTAAGAGCCTTGATATTTGTTGTATCATCTGGTAATCCTATACTAACATTAGCATAAATTAATGTAACATCACCCCCCATTTCAACAGCTTTCCGGGCAATACTTATACCCATCTTACCGCTGGAACGATTGGTTAAATATCTTACTGGGTCAATAGGTTCTATTGTCCCTCCAGCTGTTATTAGAATCTTCTTACCAGATAATGGTTTTTGCTCATCTTGCTTTTTATACTCAATATGTCTTATAATCTCTTCCGATGTAGCTAATTTACCTTTCCCCTTATAGTTACAAGCTAGCATTCCCTCATTAGGTGGTATTATTTCCCAATCCATTTTCTGGAGCTTTATTAAGTTCTGTTTTAGTATGGGATTCTGATACATATGGACATTCATAGCAGGAGCTATTATCTTTCTTGTATGAATCGCACTGGCTATCGTGGAAATAAGGTCATCCGCTATACCACATGCTATCTTTCCGATTATATTATATGTAGCAGGAGCAATTAAGAAGATATCTGCTTTGTCAGAAAGTGTTATATGGGGTATAAAGTCATCATTATCCCAAAGGTTGATATAAGTCTTATTTCCCGTAACTGTAGTAAATGTTATAGGTGATACAAACTTAGAGGCATTTTCACTCATGGTTATGGTTATATTATAACCACCTTTCTTTTTCAAAAGACTTATAAGCTCCAGTATTTTATATACAGCTATGCTACTGGTTATTCCTATCAATATATTTGTTTTTTCCTTATTTTTCATTTTTTACCCGGATTATGAATTATTATCCTTTTTTAAAAGTATTTATCATATAAAAGTATAATAAAATTCTATTTATTTATAATCTTTGTTATTAATCTTATATTACCAATTAATCTTATTTGGAATACGATTTATGATTGAAGATATATTCGAAACTCATGTTATTGGCTATATAAAAGAGCAGATAAAGAATACAAAAGGTCAGGAGGTTTTCTTCGTAGGTACCGTTGATGATTATGGCATAATCAATGGAGTAAAAACCTATGCAAGAGGGAATAATCATTCAGTCCCGGTTATCTTCAAACAAGCTTACCAAGGCGATTGTGTAATTCATAACCATCCTTCTGGTAATCTAAATCCTTCAAACGCTGATATTACAATAGCTTCTCAACTTGCAAATGATGGCATTGGATTTATTATAGTAAATAATACCGTAGATGAGTGCTATGTAGTGGTTGGGAACATGGAAGAAAATATTATTCGACCATTAGATTCTTTTAAATTAGTAAAACTAATAAGTAAAGATGGACCGATTAGCCAAAAATTACCCAATTATGAACAAAGAGAAACACAAGAGTTGATGCTAGAAAATATAGTCAACTCTTTCAATGAAGGCTCGATATCATTAATTGAGGCTGGTACTGGTACAGGAAAATCGATAGCATATTTAATCCCATCTATTTATTGGTCTGTAACCAATAAAGAGAAAGTGGTTATATCAACTAACACAATAAACCTTCAGCAACAACTCATGAATAAAGATATACCTTTATTGAAGGGCTCATTAGGTTTAGAGTTTACTCCAATTTTGGTTAAAGGTGCTGGTAACTATATATGTTTGAAAAAGTTAAATAAAACAATCAGTGGAAGTGCTGAACTATTCGTTGAAAAAAGTGAACAAGGGATACTGGAAGATATTGTAGAATATGCTAATAATAAAGCTAAAGCAGGAAGTCGTGATGAATTGGGTTTTATTCCATCAAATAATGTATGGGAAAAAGTCAATGTAGAAACGGATATATGTACAAGAGCTAAATGTCGTTATTTTAATAAATGCTTTTTTTTCAAAGCCAGGAAAGCCACAGTTAAAGCAGATTTACTTATAGTAAACCATCATCTATTATGCTCG
Organism: uncultured Spirochaetia bacterium; assembly: GCA_964447635.1. GTDB lineage: Bacteria > Spirochaetota > UBA6919 > CAYUUC01 > CAYUUC01 > CAYUUC01. The sequence goes on along the minus strand of CAYUUC010000429.1, from coordinate 170 downwards.
GATATAGCTATAAGGAAGGAGAAAGGGAGCTTTTCCCAAAACGCAATACTACCAACTTATCACAAACTAATTATTGATGAAGCTCATAATCTGGAAGATGTTGCTACTAATTATTTTGGTAGTCAGATAACAAGATTTGGTACTAAAAGGGTACTCCATAAACTCTATAA
>CAYUUC010000428.1:0-2904 GCA_964447635.1 uncultured Spirochaetia bacterium | reverse complement strand
AATTAATGGTTAATGATTATTTATAAATAACCATAAGCTTTTACATCTATTATAAAGTAATAGAATATTAATAATAATTAATCTAAATATAATTGTTAAGATAAATATAACTTGACGAGTAAAAATAAAATATATACTTTAAGAAAAAGCGATTTCTTATACGATAAATTTAATATAGTTCAATGACTCGTTAAGTTTATTACTTAATATAATTAAGGGGAGAATAGTGTGAGTCCTGCCAATAAAGAGAGTGAAAATATAGTTCGTAGTACACCTTTTTATAGGAGATTTTTAATTTCTATTAAAATCTTCTTTAAAAAGCTATGGAAAACCATAACTCAGAAAATGACTGTTATGCTTGTACCTCATTCTGAGAATGGTTCATTTCATTTTAAGATTTCCTTTTTATCCATATTTATTTCACTTCTAATTTTTATCAGTCTTATATTAGTCGGGATTTTTTCCATAACCGAAAATGTAGAAGCCAACAATAAGATTGACCAACTGATAGACGAACATATCACAGTATTGAATGAATTGGAAGAGTTTAAGGAAACCGTTCCTAGATTAAATGAAGTATATTATCACCTAAATAAAGCTGTTTCTAAGCTTAATGAAGCTAGTGGTGATATTACTAAAGACCTGGATACTAATACAAACCAATTCAATACGGAATACCTGGCTAAAAAGGTATTAGAATCAGATGCGATGGAATATAACGAGATTGTAGAACTATTAAAATTAGAATACAATATAGAAAAGCTAATCCCCGAAATCGAGTCTGTAGCAACCTATTTAGAAAATTATAAAAAGATTTTCGATGTCATTCCTTCCATCAATCCAGTAGTAGGAAGACCCTATATAGTTTCAGACTTTGGATGGCGTTATGATCCTTTTACCAAAAAGAGAAGATATCACTACGGAATAGACATGAAGGAGGCATTGTATACCAAAATCAGAGCTTCAGCCAGCGGTAAGGTAGTGATTGCGAAGTATAGTAGCTCAGCAGGGAATTATATTAAGATAGAACACGAATATGGTTTCTCTTCTGTTTACATGCATCTATCTAAGATTAAGGTAGAACCCGGACAAAGTGTTGTAAAAGGTCAGATAATCGGCCTTTTAGGTTCTACTGGTCGGTCTCAAGGTCCCCACCTACATTATGAAGTAAGGATTAACAATAAACATGTTAATCCAACTCCATATCTAAGATTGAATAAAATATTTGAATAACTGGATAAATTGTTGTATCTTATTAAAAAATATGGAGTATCATAGAATATGAGAAAATCATCATCAAACATGATTGATAGCTTTATATCAAAAGGTTCTGAGTTTAAAGGTGAGTTTTCTCTTATTGGTAATCTAAAGCTGGATGGTGTATTTCAGGGAAGAATAATATCAGATGGTAAGGTGATAGTCGGAGCCAAAGGCATAGGTATATGTGATATCATCGCAAGAGAAGTAATCATCGGTGGTGAGATAAGAGGGAATATTATCGCTACTGAAGGGATTTCTGTTCTATCTTCCGGGAATCTTAAAGGCAATCTATTAACCACATCATTATCTATGGAAGAAGGGGTAAGATTCAATGGATACTGTAAAATTGACAATTCTATGTTTGAGGATGTGGTTATAAATATTGATGAACTAAATAAGATGAGACTAGCAAGGGATGAAAACTCCCGCTTGATTATAGCCAAGAAAGAAAATGAAACATTACCTGATAATAAGAATACTGTATATCAGGATTAGTTAATAACTTGAAGTCCAATCTATAAAGAATAAATAAAAACATAATAAAGCATATCCTTTATAAACCGATTTATATTGTATCATAGATAATGGAGTGTACATGTTTTACGTAGACCCCACCAGGAACCAAAAGAGCAATAAGATTAACAATAACAGATTTAATAGAAAGAATAATAGACAATCTGTTGAGCAAGAAAAATCAGTATTCCAAACCACTCTGCAAGAAACAATCACCGAACAAACCAATAAAGACATAGAAGAATTGCTATCCGATATAGAAAAAACAGGGCAAGCATTATACTCTGATTCAACCATAAATAATCTTAGATTATATAAAGATGCTGTTAAGAGATTCCTCACTAAAGCGTCCCGGTCTACATTCAAAGTGGGAATTCTTAGAGGAAGGAAAATAGATTTGAAAATTCTCAGAGTTATTGACGAAAAGTTAAAATTCTTAACAGATAATTTCCTCGAATTACAAAAAGATAAGATGAACCTTCTATCAGAAATCGAAGAAATCAAGGGCTTAGTGATAAATATAGTATATTAGATAGATATATCCATTATCAAAATTAAATTTAAATTTTTATTAATTGACAGTGATGATGTATTTTATTAAGATGTATGCATTAATTAATTCTACATCTATAATTGGGGATTTTGTTTATTATGAATGAAGAATTCGATAAGAGAAATAAGAATAGTAAAAATAATATAAAAGAATATCCGATAATGTTTAGCTTAAAAGAATGCCGGGAACTCTTACCAGAAATTTATGAGATTACAGAGAAATATTACAATAAAATTGAAAATGTTAGTATTAAACTACTGGAATCAGATAATAGAGAAGAGAAGAGACTGCAGAGAAGAATCAATTTAATAATCAATAAATGGACCCAAGAAATGTATAAACTCAACTTAAAAGTTATTGGATTATGGACTGTAGATTTCGATTCAGGTGATGGTATTTATTACTGCTGGAAATATCCTGAGAAAGAATTAAAGTATTTTCATCTTTATGGAAAAGGAATAAAATCCAGAAGACTAATTTCCCTTCTTGAAGGAAAAGAATAAAATCATTCTTATCCATAAAAATAACCATGATTTATAATTTATAAATTAATGGTTTATTTACAATTTAAATATAGC
>CAYUUC010000427.1:2327-2910 GCA_964447635.1 uncultured Spirochaetia bacterium | reverse complement strand
CCTTGTTCTATTCATAGAATTAGGCTCTAATCATAACAATTCAGTAAACGTGCTATTGAACTAATTCGGAAGGCTTTACCATCTTATAAATTAAATGTTATTGAAGAGTTGAAGTATCATCTTAAAGATACTTACCAGGTTAGTGATATTCATTACGCCTTGTTAAAGATACTGGAAGAAGATTGTAGAGAGCTATGAGATGCTATATAACCTATCTACTTAACTGACCTACTAATTTATTTCTTCAAGTCTATGATAGTTTAAATCTTCTCCTTAATATATATAATATACCATATCTCTCTCAAATACACCTTCTAAAAAGCATATAGTTAGTTACAAAATAATCCAAAGAAATATTTTGATATCAGACAAAAATTTATTATATTAAAACTAATGTACAATTGTTTGGAAAAAAATTGTACCGTGTTACTAATTCTGTTGAAATGATGGGGGTGAATTTAAGACAATCCCCAATATACTATTTGAAGACACGATTCTATCAAATTCAGAGGAATCACAATACTTATACAAATGAAAGAATGAATATTATTTATTTATAATTAATATTCTTTTCCTTCTTTTC
>CAYUUC010000427.1:0-2317 GCA_964447635.1 uncultured Spirochaetia bacterium | reverse complement strand
CTGGTTTATAAATCTTGTTTCATGTTTCATATAACATTAAATAAGATATATATAATCAAGTAGAAACTCAAACAGAATCAGACCATTACTGATTCATACTCAAATACAGTATCATTCATCCATTAAAAGATGTTTATGACTTCAAACAAACAATAATGAAGAAGTAAAGAGAATATTATAGATATTTCTCCCATCTCTTCATCTGTATATATATTATTATTTTAATAACATATATATATGTATATTGTCTTAGTTGTACATTTGGTGTTCGGAAGTCAGGGAAGCTTGTAACTCCTTATGAGATGGGGGTACAAGCTGAAACTCCTGCGTGATAAATATGTTACCATCCTATATCTATAATGAACTTATAAATTTATGTTCTAAAATCAGGTTCATATTGAAATAGTTATCTTTAAGGTATTGTATTTTATCCATTATAAATATTCTGGCATTTTCTTCATATGACACTTTATCACAATTAAATACTCCTAATGGACCTACTATATTACTTTTACATTTATCGTCGTAATATTCATTATATTCTAGTAAATAACTTGCGATTTCATAATGAATTGTAGTATAATATATAATTTTTTTAACCTTACTTTCATACCTTTTGGAAGTAGTATCTAATCTATTTATTTCTTCAATTAATTGTAAGATTAGATTTTCTAATCTATTTATTATTGTAGGTATAGGCACATTGTATCTTTTAAATAAATTATGAAAAGAGTTATAATTATATTCTATAAATAAATCTCTATTAGTAATAAAACTAATAGTTTGTTCACAGTAGTCATTAATAGATATACCATTATAAAATAATAAATTTCCTATCCTTTCCTTAATCTTATCTAAGAAAACCTTATAAGAAGGAATATCTAAATTAATTTCTGATAAACTTTCTCTTTGAGTGCATAATCTTTTAATATTAGGCTCAATCTTATCTATAAGAGTATTAAAACTATAACTGTCTATATAATTACAGTAATATTTTAAAATCCCGCTAAATACCCTAAAGTTCTTTTCTACTATATATTTAGAGATATATTTTGGTTGCAATATTAATCTATCTGTTAAACGAGTTATTATATCCTCAATACCAACACTCACACTTATCTCGGCGATATTATTTTTTCTATTTATTACCTTTTTGAAATCTATTCCCAAAAAAGAGAAACGGCTATTCTCATTAAAAGTTATTTTTTTAGTTTTTTCCTGATTGAGAGATAGTCTTAAGTTCTCCTCCAAATAATTCTTATTGTCATTCGTTCCTTCAATTAAAGATTGGATTTCTCTTATCGCTTCCTCATTATTAGAACCTATAATAAAATCATCAGCAAATCTAAAGTATTTGATATCAGCATAGTAGAACTTTTTTCTTATTGAATCAATATAACTATCAAAATCACTAAGATAGATATTAGATAATACACTTGCTAATGATAATCCTTGAACAATTCCCTTTTTATTAGAAGTTAATAAACCATCCTCTTTCTTATTAATTTTGAGTATAATATTAATTATTCTTATGAAATCATTATCATCAATCATATTTTTTAGTTTGCTTATTAATATATCATGGTCAATTTCATCAAAAAAGTTTTTTATGTCATACTTTAATATATAATTACAATCTTTCACTTTGGCTTTTACTATTCTAATAGCATTATGTACATTCATTCTTTTCCTGTAAGAAAAACAATTCTTACTCAAGTATTTATCAAAGGCATCATACATAACATTAGAGATTACTTTAAAAAACACTTTGTCTATATCTTTTGCACTGCCTATCTTTCTCATCTTACCATTAGGTTTGGGAATTAATGTTATTTTTACAGACTTAGGTTCATATTCATTCCTTTTAATTTTTCTTATCACTTTTTTAAATATTCTTTTGGCTTTTCCGAAACTAATATTTTTTAAATTATTCTTAAACTTGTTAGGATTCTTGTCCACGAACTGATTATAAACATCAATCCAATTTTTAATATCTGTTATTTTCTCAAAAAATCTGTTTAGCATAACACTTACTCCTTCTTTATTATGTTTATATATTTAATAAACCGACTTTTAATGACATTGATAGTTTTTTAGTGTTATTTAGATTTTTTTTATAATTAATTATTATGGATTTTAGATATAGACTTACTAAAAACGAATTATGAAGATAAAAATTTTTTCATAATTATTAGTAAATAATTTAATGATATTTTATTCATTTTAGCCTATCATATAATTGTAGTAAGAATATCAGTAATCTTTGTTAATTTAAAGGCTGTTCAGATTTGATTAATTAGAAATATATAACGGGTTT
>CAYUUC010000426.1:0-2923 GCA_964447635.1 uncultured Spirochaetia bacterium | reverse complement strand
GTTTTCATTGCAAAAAAGATAAAATATAGGAAAAAAAAAAATATTTATTGGCGGAGTAAGAGTGATAAAATTTAATGTAAAATACATATTTTTTTTTTTAGTTTGCCTCTCAATTACTTTTTTACTTATGATTGTATCTGATAATTCATTAGTATCTCAGGATGATTTTTTCGGTGATGATATGGATGGCGATGATATGGACAGCGAATTCGATGACCTAATAGAAGAGTTTATCTCTTCAGGAGGGGATAGCTATAATCCATTATCATTAAGTAAAAAAGATGTAAAATTTACAAGAGGTGAAGATAGTAAATATATCGATCTATATGTAAGAAAAAGAGATCAAATTAACTCTGTCCTTGTCATTTATGTTGTGGTGGATAAAAGAAGGAAATTCAGTGTGGATTATGGATTGAGGGCTTTAGAATATAATACTATAAATGGTGATGAGATAAGGGTATTAAATGGTGTCGAGTTGGGAAAAGAACAGGGATTGTATTTCCTCGTGGACTCTACTCCGGAGAAAACCAAATATTTTGATGAAGCATTCAGAATTCGAATACCTGTATATTCTCAATATGGTTATACTAAAGAAAACTTTGGTCTAGTGAGAATCGAAGAAGGGACTAGATTGAAGATTAGAGCTTTTGAGCTTCCTTATGCTGACTATAATGGTTCATATCATGACAGCTCCTTTATTGTTTCTACTGTAGAAGCTGAAGCAGAAGAACCCAGAGAAGATTCAGATAAACCTAAAGTTAAAATAGACACAGAGATTAATAATGGAGAAAAACTTATCAGCAAAGATGGAAACTATATTGTGCAATATATTAGATATGAGGATAATAGCAGATTCTTTAAGGACTTTTTATATAAAGAATACCTAGCAACAGGTACAGAAGTAGAAGAAACCAAAAGATACCGTACTCTTACATTCAAAATTGAAGATGAACCTGAAGAAGCTAAAGCAGTACTATTAGCATCCATTTACCAAAACAATAGGAAACTGGTTAAGGCTAAGGTTTTCTTTGAAATTAAAGAAGAAGCTAGGAAAGTCAGAATCTCAGCAAGAGATGAAGATGATAATGAACCAACAATGGAAAATACGGTACTCATCGAAATTAATAGAAGAGGAGATGAAGATTTAAGCAATTATAAAATTGATAATCTCCCAGGAGACCTGTAAACCTTTATGGGAATGAGCTAATAGGTTTTCCTCCTAAGAATATCGCTATCTTTACCTTGTTAATTAAAATATTTTTTTATAGTTTATTATATTATCTATGATTATATATAAATTCTCCGGAGAACACGATGGCTATTGATGAAATTATCGGATATTATAAAAAAGAAAATGCTAAATTCTTAAAAATCTTAGATTATTATTTTCCAGCGTGGTTTAAAAGTGTTTTTGATGAATATAACTCTTCTAAAAAGGGAGCTGTATTCTCTCATCGGGAAGATTTAAGACAGATATTCATAAGCGGGGAAGACCGGAATAGACTTGTAGACAAAGTATCCACGGTGGATCTATCCAAAATCGAATTTTATAGTGTAGAAAATGCAGCTATCTGTAATGAAGAAGGACATATCATAGACCTTATAAAGCTATATGTCTTCGGAGATGGAATACTTATGATATGCTCCTTTTATAAGTCAGACGAAGTATTAAGTATCTTAAATCAAGAAAAAAAAGATATGAACTGTGAGTTTATGGATATATCTGACAAATCTAGCATTTATACTTTTATTGGACCAGAAGCAAGTAATATCCTTGCTCAAATAGCAGGAGAGAATGTTGAATTACTTAAAGTAAACCAATTTTCCGTAGAGTCTTTTAAGGAAAACGAAATCATAATTTCACGTTCCGATAAATATGGGGAATATACATTCGAAGTTATGGTGGAATCTGAGTCGGACAAAGAAATGCTTAATACTGTGGAATCGATTAACAGTAAATCGGAATCTCAATTATTGCCCATTGGTATTATCGCTTTATCCATATTAAGAATTGAAAAAGGTATTCCAACAGTTATGAATGATTTAGACTCAGCAAATCTATTCGAAGTTAAAATGGATAATAGGATAAAATTCGATAAACCTGATTTCCTAGGTAAAGATGCTTTACTCGAACAAAGCAAGCAGGAATTAGAAAAATCAATTTTCTTATGTTCATCACAAACTGACAAGCTAATCAAAGCTGGTCAGTCTGTGTTTAATGAAGATGGGAAAAAAATAGGATATATAACCAGTTCCGCTTACTCACCCAACCTTACGAAAACATTAGCTTTGGGATTTATCAAAAATTCTATGAATAATGAGAATAATGATATATATTTTAAATTAGATAAGGGCAACAAATTAACCAAAGCTAAGATTATTTCTCCTATATAGAGTTAATTGTTCTAATCATATATAATGGATTATTTGCTATGTTAAAAAATAAAGCTATAATAATATTAGTTATATTAATGATTATATTACCTGGTATGGTTTTTTCTCAAGATAATGAAAACAAAGACTCAACAGAGTTTAATGTTAAAGTAGGATTATTCAGTCATATTGGTGAAGATGATACATTAAATAAAGTTTCAATTACAATTGAATATCTTATCAAGCATTATTTGAATAATAGTGATAAAAACATAATCCCTGTATCATTAACTGAAGACAATCAAGAAGGTTTAATACCTTATGAAGGAAATATGAAATATTATAGTGAAATGATAGACAGGGAAAACCTCCATTCTTTGATAATTATACAATCAAATTATTCTTTTGATACGCTTTTAAGTAATATCATGATATTAAGGAAAGAAAAGAAGGAGTCATTAAAGGAAGTATATAAGGAAGTATTTAAAATAAATTTAACTGAATTAGATAACCAAATCCCACCTAATCAAATAATTCAAGAGATTCCAAA
>CAYUUC010000425.1:0-2932 GCA_964447635.1 uncultured Spirochaetia bacterium | reverse complement strand
GATAATTATGGATAATTAGATAATATTTATGAGCAAATTATTTAACATGCTCTAAGTTAGAAAAGCTAATAAAAGAAGTAAAAACATTAAGAAAAGATGTTGACGAATTAAGAAAGTTATTCTTACAAGAAATACAATCTAAAGAAGATAAAAATGATGCTTATGACTATATAGATAATAGTCAAGTAGATCAAATGGCTGGTGATGAAATCGTAGATACATTTGAATACTTTATGAACAAAAGAGGATATACATTTAAGATTTACAAAGTAGATAAAAAAGTAGATAAGGATACAGCTGAAGAGAAGGTCAATAGAGGTAGCTATATAGGTTCCCGTTCTACACCAATAACTTTTAAGACGATAGCCAAATTAATAAAAAGTAAGATTATGTCCCCAAAATGGGAAGATTATTATTTTCAGATTGTCAAAACAGTAAAGGATCAAGATACCGGTAAGAAAACTCAAAAGAAAGTTGTTAGAATTATTATGGCAATTGATCCTAATGATTATATTCTATAATAGAATTAATGTATTAAATAGTTTCATTTTTAATATTATACTGAAGGTCAATTATGAATAAAGTATCTCTGTTTTCATCAGGTTTTATCGAAAAGACTATCAGCAAAGCAATCATTCCCGACTTAAATAAGAAAAAGAAACTTATCACAGATTGGCGGGAAAGCATTCTTGAAGAGCAAGAACAAAAGGAAACTTCGATTAAATCCGCATTCAATACGATGGTATTCGGAAATATACTCGGATATAAGATGTATGGCAGTGAGGGAAAGTCATACAATTTTAAGGACGAAGAGCATGTAAAAGGAGTCGGACAGGCTGACTTTATACTGGGAGAGCTGGAAAACTCTATTATCGAAGTAGTAGGTGAGTTAAAAGGACTTAATGCCGACCTTGATAAACCTCAGCGTGGACGAACGGATTTAAGAACACCCGTCGAACAGGGTCTTGCTTATCTACACAATATGCCGGAACAAACCAAGTTCCTTATCGTAAGCAATCTTAACGAAATTCGCATATATAAACGAGGTGTCCAAAATCGATATGATAGTTTCTTTTTCGTTTTACCCGATGAGCAGAAAGATGCCGGAAAGAAAGAACTGACCAACGAAAGCGAGTTGAGAAAGTTCATCTATCTCTTGTCGAAAGATAACCTTTTGGCTGACGGCAAGGACGAAAGCAACACCGAAAAGATACTTAGGATACAGACCGAAGAAGAGAAGCAAATCGAAAAAGACTTCTACAGAGAATACAAGCAGTTACGGGAAAAGATATTTTTCAACTTGCTTGAGAAGAACACCGAATATCAATCAGACAAAGCGAAATTGTTGTCTCTTACACAGAAGTTTCTCGATAGGATTATATTTTGCTGGTTCTGTGAAGACAGTCGGGAACAGCTCTTGCCTCCTGATGTCCTTATGAAGCTGATTGAGAAAGAGGTTAAGGACGAGTTCTACGATAAGAAAGGGCTGTCAATTTATAGCAAAGTTAAGAACTTGTTCAACGCAATTGAGAAAGGAAATCCCGTATTCAACATCGAGGAAGGCTATAACGGCGGGTTGTTCAAGGATGATGCTGAACTGAACAACTTAAGCATAACCAATGATTTGTTCGAGGACATCGGAGAGCTTTCCAAATACGACTTCGGAAATGATGAAATCCTCAATGTCAATGTGTTAGGGCATATCTTCGAGCAGTCGATATCCGATCTTGAGGAATTGAAAAGCGAATTCGAGGGGCAGGAATACGATAAAAAGAAGTCAAAGCGGAAAAAGGAAGGTGTATATTATACACCGGAATATATCACGGGGTATATCGTTGAGAACACTGTCGGGAAGTGGCTTGAGGAAAGGATGGAGGAAGCGGAGAAGAAGCACGCACGAAAGCGGAAAAACAAGGAAGAGCAAATCTACAGAGAGTACCAGAAATCATTGCAGAATATAAAGATACTCGACCCAGCATGCGGAAGCGGTGCTTTTTTAGTTCAGGCTTTCGATTATCTGATGGAAGAGAATCGACGGGTAATTGATATACTTAACCAAGTGTCCGAACAGATAGAGGTTTTCGATACTTATCGATATGTAAACTCAATACTGCAGAACAATCTATATGGTGTTGACCTTAATCCCGAAAGTGTGGAGATTACCAAGCTGTCGTTATGGCTGAAAACCGCAGAGAGAAATAAGAAGCTGACATCACTCGATGATAATATCAAGTGCGGGAACTCACTAATAGACGACCCGGAAGTCGCCGGAGATAAGGCGTTTAAGTGGGAGGACGAGTTTTCGGAGATTATGAAAAACGGCGGTTTCGATTGTGTGATTGGGAATCCGCCATGGGGTGCAGATTTTGATAATGAAGTCATTAATTATCTTAAATATCATTATGAGATTAATAAATCTGTTGACAGCTCAGAATATTTTATATTTAAGAGTTTAGATATACTTAAAAGTAAATATGGTTTTTTTTCATTTATTATACCAAAATCAATCATTTTTTATGATAAATGGAGATTTTCGAGAAAAGAAATATTAAATAGACAGTTATTATTACTATCAGATGTAGGTATAGGATTTGAAGAAGTTAATCTTGAATCATGTATTTTCTCTTTGAAAAACGATAATAATAAGTCTAATATTGTTTCTGTAAATAAATTTGAACCATTGAAACTTTTCAAAAACGAAAAACATTTAGTAATTTTACCTCCTGTGGATCAAAAGCTTATGATAAAGTCAGATTCATTAATTCTTGCAGAAATCAATGAAATTACTAATTCAATTTTAAATAAAATTCAAAAAACTAATAGTTTTCTATCTAATTTTGAAAGAGAAGTCTTTAGAGGTATTTATGTAAAAGATTCATTAAAAAAGAGAATATTAGGAAAAGGTAAACATAAGTTTATAAACAAAGTTCCT
>CAYUUC010000424.1:0-2939 GCA_964447635.1 uncultured Spirochaetia bacterium | reverse complement strand
AAATAGTTATAGTTTTTATTTTATATTTCATGTTTTATTAAAAAATTAAGTTTTAATAAAATATATCCAAGTAGAAATTTTTAATAAAGGTTATATTTTATATAAAATCTATTAAAATTATAATAATAGAAAGTTTTACCGGGTAATATAATGTCTAACAGTACTAAAAATATATCTATCCTAGGTTCAACAGGTTCTATAGGTAAAAATACACTAGCTGTCATTAATAATTTTCCAACACAATTTAATATTATCGCATTAGCCGCAAATACTAATATAGACTTATTATACCAGCAATGGAAGGAATTTAAACCTGAATATCTGGTCATTGGGGATTATATAAAATATAAAGAATTCATTGATAATACTAAGACAGATAATAAAACCAAAGTACTTTATGGAGAAGATGGTCTAATTCAAATATCCACACTGAAAAATATAGATATCGTGGTTAACGCTTTAGTCGGTTTCTCAGGCTTTATTCCAACCCTAGAAGCGATAAAGCATAATAAAGTATGTGCTATTGCTAATAAGGAATCCCTGGTTGTAGGTGGGGATTTAATCATGAATGAAGTTAAAGATAGAACAAACCAAATATTACCTATTGACTCAGAACATAGTGCTATACACAGCCTAATGAGAAAAGTGGATAATGATAAAGTTAATAAGTTGATTATAACCGCTTCCGGTGGTCCTTTTAGGGATGTACCTTATAAAGATTTAGTGAATGTAACTTTAGAACAGGCTCTTAACCATCCGGTTTGGAGTATGGGAAAAAAAATTACTGTGGATAGTTCAACTATGATGAATAAGGGGTTTGAAGTTATAGAAGCTCATCATTTATTCAATTTTGAGTTTGACAAAATCGAAACCATAATCCATAAGGAATCTACTATACATTCTATGATTGAAACAATCGATGGTGAAATATATGCACAACTATCTATTTCGGATATGAGATTACCAATACAGAATGCATTAACTTATCCAGAGGTTATGAATAATGATCACCCCCGTCTTAGTCTTGCTAATATAAAATCATTGAGTTTTGAGAGGATGGATTATGAAAAATTCCCTTTATTGAAGTTAGCTTATGATGTAGGAAAAAAAGGAAATTCATTGCCAACGGTCTTAAATGCTGCTAATGAGGTATGTGTTGAAAAATTTTTAAAAAGAGGAATTAATTATATAGATATCTATCATTATATTAATAAAACCATCGTTTCTCATGATATTATCAAAAATCCAACTTTTAAAGATATAATAAAGACTGATAAATGGGCGAGAGATTTAACTAAAGAGAATATTAAAATTAAAAATAAAACTTAACTAATAAATAATGTTATAATATACTATAGTACTTTTTTTTATAGGAGAGAAAATGGAAGCAATATTAGATATAATACTAACAATAATATACGCATTATTAGGATTTAGTATTCTGGTTTTTATTCATGAACTAGGACATATGTTAGTAGGTAGAGCCGTAGGAATAGGTGTAGAGCAGTTCTCCATCGGATTTGGACCTGCTATAATAAAGTTTAAAATTAAAAGTATACTCTTCAAGTTGAGTGCTATTCCTTTTGGTGGGTATTGTAAATTTAAAGGTCAAGAGGACTTCGGGACTGGACAAAGTAATGCAGAACCTGATGATTTCTATTCAAGACCGCCATGGGCAAGACTCCTCGCTATTATCGCAGGACCCGTATCCAATATATTAATTGCCATTATTATCTTTGTTATTATTTTTGCTTTACCGACAAAAGAATTAGCCAATAATACCATAGTCGTAGATAGTCAATATGAAGAGGTTATAGAGCTAGAATCCGGGGATGAAATTATTGCGATTAATGGTAAAGAAGTAACACATTCTCAACAGATAATGACTACACTATTGAATAAATTCGAGGAAGAAATTACCTTAACAGTTATAAGGGATGGAAAGCAGATACAAGTTAAGTATACACCGAAGTTCAAAAACCTGGAACAAAATAAGATGGAATTTACTATTGGTGATACAGAATATCCATATATAGCAAGAGTATCTGAAGGTTCACCAGCAGAAAAAGCGGGAATTAAAAAGGGTGATAAGATACTAAAAATAAACGATAAAGAGATTAATCTTAGTTCTACTATCAGCGAGGTTATCAATAAGCAAGATAAAGATGAAGTTAAAGTAACGATATTAAGAAATGGTGAGACGAAAGAACTGACCATGACTCCTATCCAAGAGGGTGATAGAAAGATAATCGGGGTTTATCCCGTTAATATCGTTAATCCTCAATATAATCTGGTGAAAAGGAATTTAGGAGAAGCTATTGTAAGAGGAGTAGAAGAAAGCTATAATGCGGTGTGGGTTACCATTAAGGGACTGGGTAAGTTGTTTAGTGGAGAAGCAGATATAATGAAGAATGTTGCTGGACCAATTGGCATATTTACTCTTATCGGTAGAGCTGGAGCTACTCAACCCTTAGTTGATTATATAAGATTATTGGGCTTGATAAGTGTTCTTCTTGGTTTTTTCAACCTATTACCAATTCCAGCTGTTGATGGAGGTCATATCGTACTGACCATCATTGAAATGATAAGAGGTAAACCTTTGAGTATGAAAGTCATTCAAGTTGTGCAGTTGATAGGTGTGGTATTAATATTAACATTATTTGTTCTTGTTGCTATTAAAGATATCATTAATCTACCAGAGATGTTTAAGATGTTTGGATAAATATAAATATTACGGTTATAGGTGTTTTTCTATGCGTAAAAGTTATGAGATTTTTAATGATAGAGAGAAAGAACTAATCAAAGAAGCTGTATCCAATGAATGGAAGATAAACCATGTCTCATATTCTTTGAATGAAAAAACGGAACATCAATTGGATATTATTTTGGGTAAGATACTTGCTAAATATGATAAACAAGATATAAAAGGTTCGGTTTAT
>CAYUUC010000423.1:0-2940 GCA_964447635.1 uncultured Spirochaetia bacterium | reverse complement strand
AGGCGGATACAAGTATGATGATATAGCTGATACATATATGTCGTTCAATAGATATACCAAAAGAAACCTTATAAAACAAAAGAACTCTAATCACATCAAAGCACTATCAGAATGGATTAATAATGAGATAAAAGGAATAAATCTATCTGCTTTAGATAGTATAAAAGAAAATAATAAAATCGTCCAGAATAAAAACCGTAATATTGAGAAGATTTTGTTATTGGGTATAAAAAAAGAGCAATTACAAATACTTTCAAATAAATTATACCAACATAAATATATAGATGAAGACAGTGTGGATATCTTTCCTTACCACTTTTGCTTCACTAATAATGACAAAGAATTCCCTGAAAACTTAAAAAGTATAAATTGGATAGGTAAATTGTATTTGTTATTGGCTTTGTTTCAAGAACTTGATAATCAAGAAGTTTTAGACCAAGATTTTTATCAAAACAAGTATATCCAAATATCCAACCACTTTCTATCTAGAGAAAAGGTTTTAAACAATAAAAATCTGGCAAAGAACCAGAAAAATGTTACGAAAGATAACACAAAAAACATAAGAACTATAGTAAATGAAGTTATTGGAAATTAAATATATCGTTTAGTAGGTACCTACCAACAAAATATTATAAATTTATTCACTTTGTAGGAAAGATTTTCTAACAATCGTAATAAGCCAATAAATACAATAAAAACTCTACCAAAAAGAAAATAAAGAAATAAGACTAATAAAATATCAAATCATCGGAAAAATTAATAAATAGTATTTAGTAGGTACCTATAGACATATCCACTGAATGACAAGTCTTTTGCAGGTATATTTGCCCTTAGATAGTTAAAACTGTCAAAATTATATTAAATAGGAGGGCAAATAGATGCCTAAAAAGAATAAAGATGACATTCTATTAGAAAAGTTCATCGAGAATGTTAAAATGTTGATTAATGAAGTCTTAAAACAAGATGTCATGTTTGATATGGATAAAGCCTGTAAGTATCTTGGATTAAGTAAATCAACATTGTATAAACTAACCATGAATGGTGAGATTCCTCATTACAAACCTACTGGAAAGAAGATTTATTTCTCAAAAAATGAGCTTGATAATTGGGTTAAAACTAATGTTCCAAGAGGTGAAGAATAATATGAAACAAATTAATAATGGAATTAAATTGATTTATGATATAGAAGTATACCCTAATTTATTTTTAGTAGCTTTCTTCAATATTGACAACAACAACTATGAAACTTTTGTTTTATTGAATGATAACACATATCAAGATTATCATTCAATAAGTGAATTAGTTGATTTTATACAAGATGATAACAAGACATTGATAGGATTTAACAACTCCGAATATGATGATTTATTATTAAAATACATCAATGAAAACCCGAACAGCACCAACCAAGAATTATATGAAATATCAAAATCTATCATTGAAAAAAAATTTGATAAAAATTCTTATTATAATCTTAAATATAAGACCAATAAAAGCTGGAATAAGTCTATAGATTTGTATAAGATACTTCCAAATGGTTATGGTTCTCTAAAAGAGCTGTCTATAAAGCTACATCATCATAAGACACAAGATTTACCATATCTTCCCGATAAAATAATATCATACAAGGAAGCAGATGAAATAATAAGATACAATATCAATGATATAGAAATTACCCGTAAGATATATCAATTAGATGAAACCAAACAGATAATAACTATCAGAAGTAATATGGAAAAGGATTACAGGGTGGATGCTTTATCATCCGTCGATAGTAATCTCGGTGATAGAATCTTTCTAAAAAAGTATTGTGAAAGCACCAATCAAAATGAATATGATGTAAAGGAACAGCAGACTGATGTTTCAATGGTGGTCTTAAAGGATGATATTCCAGATTATATATCATTTGAAACAAAAGAACTACAATCCCTATTGGTAGAATTACAAGAGATGGATATAACAGTTGATAAAAAAACAGGAAAGATAAACGACAAACCGCTTAAAAAAACCGTAAAGTTTCATAACATGAATTATAAGTTTTCTGGAGGCGGTTTACATAGTATTGATAAACCCGAAATCTTTGAATCTGATGATGAATATTGTATAATTGATGCTGATGTTACATCATACTATTCATGATTACTTCTAAGTTAAATCAAACATGGATAAAAGAACTGTATCATTATCTTAAACACTTATTATACTATTATTTAACCAAAATGTCGAAAATGATTTTTTGCTTAAAAACATGTGGTATTTGCGACAAAACTAGTAATATTTACTCACAATTTATATAAATATATAATTCACATAAAACTATAATCATGCTATTTTCGACAAAACCAGAAATCATATTGATATTCTATTTTATAAAGGATCCACATTTTCCAAGAATTTTAGTTGATATTGTAATCCCTTTTGTACATGCTATTACATAATAAGCATATTCTATGCAATCGTCAACAAAAGAAGGGAACACATAGCAGTCTTGTTATCTCCCCATATCAATTTGTTTTTCCAATTATCATTAGTATTATCACTAAATGGAAGATTTATAGCTTTCGTTTTTTCTTCTGAAATTCTTGTTGCTCTACCATAACTTATTTTCTCTACTTTTTGTAATGGTATGTTTTAGGTCTATAAAAAAAAAGATGTTCTTTTACCATCCCATTCTAATTTAACTGCCATATGTTACTCCTTTTTAATATTTTATTGTTTTTCTCTCATCAAAATCATTTCATATACATAATTTCCATCGCCATCAGAAG
Organism: uncultured Spirochaetia bacterium; assembly: GCA_964447635.1. GTDB lineage: Bacteria > Spirochaetota > UBA6919 > CAYUUC01 > CAYUUC01 > CAYUUC01. The sequence continues at coordinate 172 of CAYUUC010000423.1, read as the reverse complement.
CTCTTCTGGAACCTACGACCATCCATCCTTGATCACCTAAATTATTCATTTCAGACTCAAAGAAAAGGTCTGATGGTGATTCAATACTATACTCATATTGTTTCATACTTTCATTTGATGAAATATTGATTATATTTAGCACTAAAATTACAATTAATACTACTAAGATTGC
>CAYUUC010000422.1:0-2954 GCA_964447635.1 uncultured Spirochaetia bacterium | reverse complement strand
CTTTTACTTTTCTTAAAGAAGTCATTTGATTTTTGATAAATGCTATGTCCTTTTTCAATTCTAAGGTTCCTAGTATTAATGATTATATAATTGTAATTATCGTATTTATCTAATACTTTTTGACTAATGTTTTTAAGGTCTTGAAACTTAGTGTTGGTTTCCTTGCTTAATTCATTAATATAAGCACTAATGCTCCTGAAGCCTTCGCCTTTCACACCAGATTTGGAAGCGATAATTATTGAATTATAAGATAAAACCTCCATTTCAGTAGAAAAATCCTGAACAACATCTACAGAGGTTAACATTTGGTTTATTTCTGTTAAATACTTCAAAGATTTGGAGAAGGACTCAGAACTCTTATCACTTTTTACTCTTATTGGTGAAGTTATCTCCGTTAAGTTCTTCTGATTCAATTCCAAAAGCTGAATAATACCAATATCCAATTTATTTTCATGTTCATTATTACATTTGGTATTGTCCACCACACCTAAAATGTTATCAAAACCCTGATGAGATTTCTTTAATGAATCATCAATATCATCCTGTAATATTTTAGCTAATTCTAAATATATATTATTGATTTTTTGCTTAAATACTGACATTGTTGATATTAAATCGTTTATCCTTTCTTTGTAATTATCAATGAAGCTAAAAAATAAGTTAATATCCATTTATATCCCTTTATATTTAATTCATTATTATTTTCCCAACCTATTAGAATACCCCATATTTGTAAAAATAATTAATAAATCCAATAATCTCCACAATTTGACATAATAATAATTATTTTTTAAGTTTAATTAAGTTAATATACTATTAATATTATTAATAAATAATTTTTCTTAATGATTTTTATATATATTCATTATCTTAGAATCAGGTTACATTCATTAAAAAAAGGGCTATTTTAATGCTGGTTTATTTTTATTATACTATAACTGTTTGATATGTGATAATTAACGAATCTAAACCTTAATAAGAGATAAAGAATACATGTAGGAGAGAGATAATGAAAAACATATTAGCTAATGTACTTGTAGGAGGTAAGAGAACAGAACTATCCCCCCTGGTAGAACAAAGATGTAAGGCGGCTGTTCCGGTTTTCGGTAAATATCGGATAATAGATTTTACCCTCTCTAATCTTATTAATTCAAATATACGAAAAATAAATGTAATAGTACAATATATGTATGACTCCCTTCAAAAACATATCAGAGACGGCTGGAATTTCCTTCCTCATATCATTGGGGAATATATTGATGTATATCCTCCACAACAGAGGGAAGGAGAAAGATGGTATCAAGGGACTGCTGATGCCATTTATCAGAACCTATTCAGCATCGAAACAGCAAATCCGGATTATATCCTTATCATTCATGGTGACCATGTCACAACAGTAGATTATAATAAAATAATCAACCATCATATCGAAACAGATGCGGATTTAACCATGGCTACAATATATATTGAACCAGAATGGGCTGGGAAATTCGGGAATATAAATGTTGATGAAATTAATGGGAAATTGGTCGACTTCTTCGAGAAACCCGGAGAGCCGAAAGGAATGACTGATAAAGAAGGAAATGTAATTATTAATGCAGGAGTCTATCTATTCAAGACAAAAACACTTATTGAAGAATTAAGAAAAGATAATAAGAATGAAAAATCGGAACACAATATCAGCAAAAACATAATCCCACAAATGCTTAAAGAAAAGAAGAAAATCATGACTTATCATTATCAAACTAAAAAAGAGAAACGCTATAACTGGCACTTCTTCCTCAATCTTGACCACTATTATAAGACAAACATGAACATACTTAAACCTAATTGTAAGATTAACCTGGATAGTGAAGAATGGCCCATTAGAACTGTTCAACATCAAAATCCCCCCACTTTTGTTAACAATGATATTCAGGGAGAAATAATTAATTGTTCGATAGGAAGTGGTGGTGAGATTAAAGGTAGTGTTAAGAATAGTATATTAGGGAATAATGTCATTATAGAAAAAGGCGCAATCGTAGAAGATTCTATAATATTCAATAATGTAACGATTAATAAAGGAGCAAAAATTAAGAAATCCATTTTAGACAAGGAAGTTTTTGTAGAGGAAAACCATACATTGGGTCATAATTTCGAAAGTGATAAGAATACTTTCCATACTACCGAAGAAGGGATTGTGGTTATTGGTAAGGCTAGAATCATATAATTAACCAATATATCACATAGATTAATTTTCTTCTGATTGTTCTCTTTTTTCCTTAGGTTTCAATAATGTGGTTAATGATAGAATTTGCCCAATCTTTTTAATAACCAATTCTTTATTAACTGGTTTTTTAATATAATGAAAGGCTTTTAAAGAGATTGCTTTCTTGACACTTTCAATATCAGAAACAGATGTTATAATAATAACGGGTAATCTTTTACCAAGTTTATTCGCTCGAAGATTTTCCAAAAAACTGATTCCTTCCATGTTATGCATATTAATATCCATGATAAGTAAATCAGCAAAATCTTCTCTAATTAGGTTTACAAGTGCTTTTCCAGGTTCATCATATGTGGTTATAATAAAACCTAATGATTCTAACCAATCCTTTATGGATTCTTCAGTTTCACTATACATATCTACAAGGGCGATTCTGAAGTTGCCTGGGTTTAGTTCGCTATGTAATGGGTTCTCCAGTAAAATTTCTTTTATACCTCTATCATAAAAACTTTCTATGTCTTTTTCATTAATCATTTCATAAGCACTTTTAAGCTTGCCCCCCTTATCTTCATAGATATCTTTAGATATAACCATTCCTGGTCTTAAGTATGATATGTCTATCTTATTAAATTCCTCATCTATAATTTCAGAAATATTCATATCCTCTAACAGTTCATTAATTTTTTCCTCATCATGCTTAACTTTCTTGTATAATTCCAAGTGGTTTTTCATTTTCTTAGCGTTCTTC
>CAYUUC010000421.1:0-2957 GCA_964447635.1 uncultured Spirochaetia bacterium | reverse complement strand
CCTCTCAAGAATAAGGAAAAAGGAGTTGTTAGTTCACTATCTAAAAAATTATTAAGCCATTTATAGAATTGGGATTTCTCGTCCTCAATCTCTCTTAATAAGGCATCCTGTATTTCCGGGTCTAGTTTAAATTTAAGGTCTTCCGGTCTATAATAGTTAGTTCCTTTAAAGTTTATTGCAGATAGATTCACTTTATTACTCCCTCCTAATATTTCTCTATACTGTTTTGTTTATATTTTATCACCCATCATAAAATATCATAACCTGACCTTTGAATACTCCTAGCTTTATTACCTTTTGCTCAACTATATCCTCACCTGTAAAGAAGGTTCTAATATTTTGTGCCATTCTTATATGTGAGTTTAAAAATCTAATCTTTAAACTTTTTCCTAATTTAATATGATCGATCCCCACTTCCTTAGTTAGGAAAGCCCCATCTGCTCTTACCACCTGAGCTTTAAGAAAATCATTTCCTATATTTTCAGCTCCATTATTCTTCAGATAATCAAAGACAGTTTTAGATACTATCACAATATACTTATCTTCATCTATATTCCTATTAGGTTTAACTCTTAATCCTTTTTTAAACATTTCCACAAAGTTTAATAAAGTTCTTCCACCATATTTTTCAATTTCCCAATTATTAGGAATATCATCAATCCTCTTATTAGATGTTTCTCCAATATCTGTTATGATAACTCCTTCCGGTGTGATTATCTTTTCTTTAGACTTATCGGTATCTTCTTTAGTTGTCGTTTTTTCATCCTCAACTATACCTTCGTCATCTCTCCCCTTATCGATCTCATCAATTTCATCTGCGAAAGTCTCCTCATGCACCACAATAGCTTCCTCATTACAGAATATTATAACCTGACCTTTGAATATACCCAGTTTTATAACCTGTTGGTTTCTTATATCATCACCAGTGAAGAATATCCTAATATTTCCTCCCATTTTTATTTGAGTACCTATCATAGAAAAATTACCCTTCTCTATTTTTAGATGATCAATATTCTCATTATTAGTAAAGAATGTTCCGTCTTTCTTCACTGCTTGGGCTTTAAGGTATCCATCATCATCTTCTACAGCACCACCTTTCTTCAGATAATTAAAAACACTACTGGATACAGTTATTATATACTCCTCTTCCTTTTCATCAGAAATGGTCATAGCTTTTAAACCATTTTCAAATTTTTCCTCATATAAAGGTATTTTATTATTTCCGGTTTGTAACATCCACTTATCCGGTGGGTTTTTGGTTTTTACTTCATTTATTGAACCAATATCTGTTATGATAAATCCTTCAGGTGTGATTATCTTTTCCTCATCATGGGCGGTCTCACTTTCATCATCCACTGTTTCAGTTTCATCGTCATCCGTTTTATCATCATCCCCTTCTTCTATATCTGTTACATTATTCTCTTTTTCAGTTTCATCGTCGTCCGTTTTATCATCATCCCCTTCTTTTATATCTATTACATTATTCTCTTCTTCAACTATATCCTTTGGACTATCCATAACTTCCTTAAATAATTCGTTATCCTTCTGTGGATTGCTTAGATTGGTTAGTTCATCTTTATTATCTGGTTGGATATTAAACAAAGATGGATTAGTCAATATAATGATAGAAGTCAGGATTAATAAAGGAATGAATATAATCAACAATACTTTTAATATGGATTTATTAGAGGGGTTTTTCCTTATAGTATGCTTAATGCCTACTTTAGGTTTAGGAGAAAGCCTATCTTTATCAAAGTTAGTATGCGTTTTGGTTTTAAGCTTTTCTCTATCGTATCTTTCATCTATTATCTCTGCTTTGCCTTTTTCCAAAATATGACCCCTGCCATCATATTCATTCCAATAGAATATAGCAGGTTTGATTATTCTAAATCTGATGAAAGGATTTTCTTCCGGGTTGTATTTTTTATTCAATTCAAAGATATCCCCAACCACACTACTAAACATCTCATTAGTATACTCATCTGATTTTAAGAATGATTTTATGCCTAAGACTACCGTATTGCCAAAATATCTGGATATGTAGAAGTAGTCTGACTCGGCTTTCTTGGCTATCCTAAACAAGTCTTTATCCAGTACTTCAACATCAACTTTCTTTCCCTTAATCAAGGCTGACAGCTTGATGTCGTTCTCCTGCTGGATATTCTTATTTAACATATCGAGGTGTTTCTTGCCTTCTTCGTGGTTACCCAGTTTGTATAAACAGTCCGCTTTACCTTTTAATACTCTAACATCGTTTTTATTGTATTTAAGGGAATTATTGAAACACTCCAAAGCCCTATTATAATCTTTTTCGTGTTCATAGAGTATATTTCCTTTTTCGTAGAAAAGTTCTCCCGTTTGTTCGTGCTTGAGAGCTTCGTTCAAAGTATTCAATACTGAGTCTTTCAAATCTGATTTATAGAAACACCTTGCTTTGTGTAATAGAATATTAGGGTGAGATTTAATATTCAGGGCTTTATTATAGAAATCCAGCGCTTCTACATAATTACTTTTATATTCGTAGCTATAACCTCTCAAGAATAAGGAAAAAGGAGTTGTTAGTTCACTATCTAAAAAATTATTAAACCAAACATAGAATGGAGATTTCTCATCCTCCATTTCTCTTAATAGGGCATCTCTGATATCTTTATTTATTTTGAATTTTAAGTCTTCTGGTCTGTAATAGTTAGTTCCTTTGAAATTTATACCGGATAGGTTCAACATACACTCCCTCCTTATATTACTAAACTATAAAAGCAACTCATCCACTATCATCATAAAACATTATCTTAATACTTGTAAAACACATATCCCTCCCCTATTTTTTGCTATCATCATAATATATAATAACTTGACCTTTGAATATACCCAGTTTTATAACCTGTTGGTTTCTTATATCTTTACCAGTGAAGAATATCCTAATATTTCCTCCCATTTTTATTTGAGTACCTATCATA
>CAYUUC010000420.1:0-2968 GCA_964447635.1 uncultured Spirochaetia bacterium | reverse complement strand
TTTTAGATAAACCTAATTTTATTTATTACCATAAATTAAATGAAATTGGTATAATCATGTAATCTTTATTATAATTCGATTTTGAAAGTAGATTAGTATATCAAGCATTTTGACTAAATTCTATATTTTTATAATAATTAAAATATCAAATATAATTTTTTTTGAGGAGATAAAGATGAGTTCAAATCGTAAAGGAATAAGCATCGTCTCGATTATCATTATCCTTGCCATAGGGTTGTTCCTGGGCTTCTTCTTCGCAAACCTGAGGATAGACGATATCGAGACTCTAAAAGATTGCCGGGATTTTCCAAAACTGGTTGATAAAATCATGGATGATGACATAATCGGATATGAAGTGGAAAGGGGGAAAATCTCCATAGGAACTTTCACATCAGGTCAAAGCATGGATAAGCTGAAGGCTTGTACGGATACCATCAAAGAACTGGATATCGATAACATAATCAACAAAATCGTCTATGGAATTCTCTATTGATAAACGGGTGCATAACAATCTTTATCTTATTATTTCATTTTGCTATATTTTACATATCAACTTAATGGAGATATGCTTATGAGAAAGCTAATCATTATCGCAATAATGTTATTATCCACATCCTTTATCGGTGCTTTTAACAACAAGGCAAAATACCTGCTGTCTGAGGTGCGTATATATCAAGATGATAGGGAGGTCACCGAGGATTATAACTACGAATTCTACGACCATGGTGATGTAAAGACCATCATGAAAGAGGTAAACGGGCTATCCCACGCCTCTACCATTACCCAATCCTACAATCGGGACGGCTGGATAATGGAACAAATGACCGATTATCACTCCGAAGACAGAAACACCGTATCATATAGCGATTACACATATTCAAGGAATAAGGAACAGGAACTAACCGTGGTAACATGCGAAACCATTTCTGTGTCTACATACCAGCTAGAGTCGACCGAGTGGATAAACCATAAAACTGTAGAGCATTTCAAAGATAATCGGGTAAGTAAGATTGTTGAAACATCATATAATATGGAATATGGAGAACATCAGGATAATATAACCACCCTAGTAGTGGAGTATGTATTCGATGGAAGTAAGGTCAGTAAGGAATACAGGCTAGGAGAGCATATCAGCAACGAGACCGGTAAGACAACACATATTGAGGAAACATACGAATATAACGAAGCAGGAGATACATCTCACTATACAAGGATAGAGTTAAACCAGGAAACAGGCTATCGGAAGGTTATAATGGAATCCTATATGTATGAATATAACAAAGACGGACGAAAACGAAAGGAAATCCGCAAACATATCCTAACCGATAATATTGGCTCTGATATGCGGTTCACCCAGACAAAGCATTATACATATGACTATTTCTATTATTGATTATCATTCAATGAATACAGCCAGACAGCCTATACACAACGCTTTCTTTCTTAAATACCCCGGATAAGCATTTTTCAACCGAGGGATAAAAATTTATACCCCTTTAATCAATACCAATTAGAAGATTAAACTTAGCATCTTTTTGTGCGGTGCAAAAAAACTTTACATTAGGGAAAAATATTGTTAGAATTTAGTGAAAGAGTCACTTTATTAAAGTGAGGTAAAATATGAACAAAGCAGAAACAAAAAACACCGACAAACACCTAACTCAACAGGCAACCAATGATAAGGAAAAGAAAGACCAGAATCAAGAAGATGTATCTTTCGAATTGCTCGACAATAAACCTTACAACAAAGATAGTATAGTAAAAGTAAATAAGGACAAGAAAATCGAGTTCTTCAATCTATTACAGGAGTACTCCGGAAATCAAGTTCTATGCATAATCAAAGGACACCCGGACCCGGACAGCATTGCCTCGTCGATGGCTTTTAAATACCTCGCATCACAGTATAGCATCGATACTGATATCCTTTATTTTGATAAGATTAGCCATGCCGAGAACAAGGCATTGGTTAAGACTCTAGAGATTGAGCTTATCCAATATGTACCGGATTTTGATTTCGGCAAATACGACTTCTTTGTATTCAACGACACTCCAACTAACGATTTGCCGGTAAACATAAAAGAGAATATCGAAACACTCGCCCTGATTGACCATCATAAGAATACCGGTACCGTTAAATCCAAGTTCATAGACATTAGGGAGAATTACGGCTCAACATGCACCATATACGCAGAATACATAAAGAACGGACCATTCCCGTTCGAGACGAGTAACAAAGACCATACCAGACTCGCTACCGCCATCCTATACGGGATAAGGTCTGATACAGACCGGCTACTCATGGCGAAGGAGGAAGACCTCCTTGCTGGAGCATACCTCAGTACATACGCAGATAAAGAGCTTTTAACCATCATCTCCGAACAGTCCATCTCATCTAAGAGTATGGACATACTACAGCTGGCTCTTCAGAACAAGGAGATAAGTGGTAACTTCATCATAGCTGGTGTGGGATATGTTAGAGAAGAAGACAGGGACGGTATCGCTCAGGCTGCGGACTATCTATTGAAGAGAGAAGGGATCGAAACCGTCGTGGTATACGGCATAGTCGGTGGTGAGGTCATCGATGGCTCATTAAGGACTATCAGCCGAACCTTAGACCCGGACAAGTGGCTGAAAGAACTATTCGGAACAAGCTCCGAAGGTAAGTTCTATGGAGGGGGGCGTCATGATAAGGGAGGTTTCCAGGTCCCACTAAGTATGTTCGCATTATGCCCCGATAAAGATATGCTGTGGAATGTGGTAAAACATACCATACAAAACAGAGTTTTCGAACAAATCGGCGTAGAACCAACCAGTACAACAAAAACCACATCATAAACCCTAATCCTATTTTTTACACTCTATTCCCCAGCATTTGAAAAGAATCATTATAATAAGTAGCGGGTTATTATTTAATTTATGCAATTTTTATATTATTTACCAGTAGTGAGCGGTATGAAAATTGCTAATG
>CAYUUC010000419.1:0-2980 GCA_964447635.1 uncultured Spirochaetia bacterium | reverse complement strand
ATAAGATATATGATAATATCCATATTGAAACGGCTTTAACTGAAAACGACAAGGGTATGTTATATTGGGAAAAAGGCGAGTTTGAAAAGTCTATGTCCCAATTTGATATTGCTTTAGATATGCTTATGAAAAACGCAGGTGAAAAAAATGCCTATACAGCATTAGTATACCATAATATCGCAATGACTTATTGGAGAAAAGGCGAATATGATAAAACCGTTGAGTATGTGGATAAAGCATTAAAGATTTATCACGAGGTTTTGGGAAGCCATCATACTTTGATAGCTGAGAACTATAATACACTCGGTGTCGTTTACCTTAAACAATCTAAGTTTGATGATGCGATAGAAAACATTAACAAGGCAATCGTAATTTTTAAAGAAGCATTAGGGGAACGACATGCCGATGTAACCACTCTTGAAAACAACTTAGCTATGGTATATGATAGTAAAGGTGATTATGATAAAGCACTGGAACTTCTACGGAAAACACTCGATATACGTCTTGACATTTTTGGAGAAAAACATCACTTTACTTCTTATTCATACAGTAATATGGGTAAGGTTTGTTTCAATATTGGTGATATTGATAAAGCTATTGATTATCTTAAAAAGTCATTATCCATAAGACAAGAATTGGGAGATAACGGAAATCTCGGTTATGATTATACATATCTTGCTTCAGCTTATGCTTTAAAAGGTGATGCGGATAAGGCAATTGATTATGCTGTCAAGCACTTTGACAACATAAAAGAAGTAGGTGTTGATGTTGAGAACGGAAGGTCATACTTGGCATCTGCCTTAGCATTAAGTATCTTTGATGATGCCAATCATTTATTGTCTTTGCTTTCCGGAAACATTTCTGATGTAAACATTAGGTCAGTCGACTCGTTATATAAATTAGCAATAGATACATCAAAAGAAGTTGAATACTATCCTACTTTAATTCCTTCATTGTATGAATATGGAAAGTATATCTATGATTCAGATAAGACAGAGGGTTCTAAATTGATATACGAGGCAAGAGACATCGCAACTAAAATAGGTATGAAAGGCGAACTGGATAAGGTTAATCGTATAATAAGCGAATTAGGATTATAAGCATGTCATTATAATAAAATAATCAATAACCCTGTATATCCAATGTAAATAGATAAAAACAAAAAATAATTACCTGACAGGTTAAGAATTTATTGAATATTTCCTCCCGATATATTAGTATATATATAGTAAGTTGTGAATAATGTAGATTGATATAGGGAAATCTTGATGGATATCGAAATCGAAGATGAAGAATTGGTGAAGTATTTTGAAGGAAAAAAGAGTAAATACTCAAAACTACAAAAGGAAATGAAAAAGAAAACAATCAAGAAACTTGATTTTATTGAAGCAGCAGAGACTGTATTTGATTTGCGAAAGATGAATTCATTAAATCTGGAGTTATTAGAACCAAAAGCTGATGGTAAATATTCGATAAGAGTTGATAAAGTATACCGATTGGAACTAAGATTTGATTGGATTGATAAGGATAAAGGATTAGTTAAGACTGTATATATTATTCGACTTACAAAGCATTATAAAAGTATATAACTGAAAAGGAGGTTTTTTGGTTATGAATTACAAAAAAATTAGACCGGCTATATTAATTCCTCCTGGTGAACATATAAAAGAAGAACTGAATAAAAGAAAATGGACACAAAAAGAGTTCGCAGAAATATTGGGTGTAACACCCAAAACTATAAGCAATATTATTAACGGTAAGCAAAGTATTACTCCTGAAATGGCAAACATAATCGGTAAGGCTTTCGGAACTACTGCCGAAGTATGGATGAACCTTGAAACTAGTTATAGAATAAAATTAGTATCCGATGAAGCGAGGGAACAGGCTGTTGAAGCAAAATCTATTATATTTGATAATCTTCCGATAAATGAATTGAAGAAAAAAGGTTGGGTGAAAGAAGGTTCTAATATAATAAACAGCATAAAAACTATATTAAATATAAATGATATAACAAAGTCATATTTTGAAAATGAATTAGGTGTTAATTTCAGAAAGTCCAATAAGAAAGAACAGAATACAAATCATGCTAAAATATGGGTTGAAATGTCAAAAAGAATTGCCGAAGGATTTCATAAAAATATTAATAAGTATGATAAAAACAATATTGATGAGCTTATTAAAACATTACATACATATACTAATAGAGATAACGGGATAAAAGATTTTTTACGGGAAATGAATGATAATGGAATTATCTTCTTTGTTTTGAGCCATTTATCAAAAACTTATATTGACGGTGCTTCATTCTTATCAGGAAGTAATCCTGTAATTGTTTATACAAACAGATATGATAGAATTGATAATTTTTGGTTTGTGATAGCTCATGAACTTGGCCATATTATTAACCATATCGATGAACAAGATGATTATTTTTGGGATGATTTAAAGGATAGCAATGTTAATTATTCTGAAATTGAAAAAGAAGCCGATGACTTTGCTTTAGATTTATTGAAAAGGAATGAGATTATAAGTTATTTTGATGGTCATAAAAACATCTATCAGGAAGACATCATCAATTGTTCCCATAAAATCAATATACATCCTGCTATTATTGTTGGTATTTTACAATACGAGAAGAGATCCTCTTACAGGTATCACAATAAAATTAAACTTAAGGTTTCTGACTTAATCCCTAAGATTTATTTTAAGGGGTAAAGCTCATAGTCTCTTGGGACTTCCTCCCAACACCTAATATGTGCTGAGGATAAGCAATCCGGCTCGCTCATGGGCTACATATACATAACTGCCGTCCACGAATACAGACACAGAATAACCAATTAGGGTATCATCATCGTAATAAAGTATCTCTGTTGGAGATGCGGGATTAGACACATCAATAATCCTCAATCCACTTGTATTATCGGCAACATACGCATAATTCCCTGAGACATATACTCCAACAGCATAACCCGGAGTATCA
>CAYUUC010000418.1:0-2985 GCA_964447635.1 uncultured Spirochaetia bacterium | reverse complement strand
GGATAACAACTAAATATTCTCATGGTATATTAAATATATAAATAATACTATATGATTTATTGATAAATCCGAAGATTTTTATTAAATAAATTCTATACTTACTAAAGAAATTAATTTGAATAGAATCTTATCTTTATTTGTATTATAATAATAAAGATTAACAATGATAACCAACAGGAGCAATTATGTCAGATTTAGTTATAAGACAACAAGACCTAGTTGAAAACCCAACAGCAAGGGTACCAGTATGTTTGGTTTTGGATGCTAGCGGGTCTATGTCCGGTGAACCTATAAAAGAGTTGAATGAAGGAGTAAAGCTATTCTTCGACTCCATCATGGAAGATGAAATTGCCAGATACTCCGCCGAGATATGTATCGTAACATTCGCCACCCAGGCTAAGATGCAACTCGATTTCGCCAGCATTGAAAGGCAGGTCATACCAAAAATCAAAGCCAACGGAACCACCCCAATGGGTAAAGCCGTCGAGATGGCGATAGAGCTACTCGAACAAAGGAAGCAGGAATACTCCGAAGTCGGTGTAGACTACTACCAGCCATGGATGGTTCTCATGACCGATGGAAAGCCTACAGATAACATCAATAAAGCGGTAGAGAAAACAGTAAAACTCATTAATAAGAATAAGCTAACAATATTCCCTATCGGCATTGGTAAAAATGCTGATATGGATGTACTAGCAAGATTTTCACCTAAAAGAGTCCCATTGAGACTAAAGGGGTTGAACTTCCGTGAATTCTTCGAATGGTTAAGCCAAAGTGTATCCAAAGTCTCTCAATCTACTCCCGGCGATGTAATCGAACTGGATGTCGATGGTATCAAAGGTTGGAGTGAACTTTAATAAGAAAACGGACTATCTATGGCAAAATGGAAAATTGCAGGTACCGAAGTTAAAGGTAAAAAACACATCAATTCTGGTAAACCGTGTCAGGATAAGATATACTCATCAAACAATGGTAAGATAAGCCTAATAGCGCTAGCTGATGGTGCAGGCTCTGCTACTCATTCCAATATCGGGGCATCACTCTCTACAATCGTAACAAGCAGGATTTTCGAGAATATGTTCGATAATCTCTACCAGTTAAACGAATACGAAATTGCTAAGGTTATATCAACTAATATCATTCGATTACTTACTAAAAAGTCTTGCGAATTAGGTATAGAATTGAAAGATTTATCCTCTACCTTGCTCTTCGTAGCACTCAGAAAGGGAAAATATATCGCTGGGCATTTGGGTGATGGAGTCATTGGTAAATTAGAGGAAGACCAAACCCTATCTGTTCTATCCCATCCGGACAATGGTGAGTATATGAACCAAACCTATTTCACAACCTCCATAGACGTATTAACCCATATAAGGATTTACAAAGGCTATATCAAAGAAGAGACCGGCTTCATTCTTATGTCGGACGGTTCGGCGGAAAGTCTTTATGATAGAAAGAGTAAGACTTTATCTAAGGTCTCATCTCAAATGATGAATTGGTTGGAAAACAATACAGAAAAAGAAGTGTCGCAAGCCCTTTTCGAAAACATAAAACAGTTCTTCCTCAACAAGACCACCGATGACTGTAGTATAAATATGATGAAAAGAGTCACCGGTATCGATATTATAGACAAAGTGGGACGCTGGTTGAAAAAGCTGAGGATATGGTTTAAAGATACACCTGATAATAAATTAATACAAAAAAGATTTATCTATTAATTAATAACAATCTCCTTATCGCTGAGTGGTATAAAATTTACGGAAGTCTATTTCTAATATGAGTAAAGAAAGTAAAGTTAAGTAAAATAAGCGTATGGAAGAAAATTTTATTTTAATTCTTTTTGGTTATTTTTTCTAAAAAAGTGATGCTATTTATCCTCTTATCTGGAAAGAAAATAAGCTAGCAATATCTATACCATTAAAACTGTAATCCACTACAAGAATATATATTCAAACCTACCAACCATGATAAGGTTAATAATTTAAATGCTATTATCAATTTTTCCTACTGTGAAATTTTTGTTGATATAAGTCTGATCTTTTATTAAGAGACCCCATTCTACCTTTCCCCTCATAGGGGAAAGAATTAGTAAAAGTGTGAGTAGAAGAGGTTAAGAGATAAGTTCTTTAAGTCCTCCCTATGGCGTCTCCTTTGGAGACGAAGAGGATATTAGGAGGGTCTCTTTTAAAACCAGAAATTTCACAGAAGGCAATTTTTTAATTTATTAGTATATTGAAATAAGCTATTATAAAATTTTTGATAGAGGTGACCAAATGAAAAAAGATAGAATCCTTATTTTATTATTAATATTTTCCATAATTCTCTTCCTTTCTTGCAGTTCTAAGACTAAAGAGGACTTTTTAGGTTCAGATACCAAAAAAAGTGAACAAATATCTAAGGACATTCTAAATAATGAAATTAATATTGAAGATGTATTCCAACCTGAGGATTTCAAATCAATTTACAATCTATATACAACAACAGATAGCCCTTCAGTAAAAAAAGCATGTGAAAAGATATTAGTATTAATAAATTGGAAAATAATCGATGATGAAAGCAAAAATGAAATCATAAATATTATTCGAGTACAAGATTTAAATAATGCTGGTGATATCTATATCAAAGCATTAAATTCCATTGTCAGTAATGACATCAAAGAATTAATACCCGATATGCTCAAACTTTATTTTGATGATGATACTGATGAGTATGTATTATCAGTTATATTAAGCCAGCTCAAAAAGTATATTCCCATTATATATGATAATACATGCATAGTGGATAATATTTATAAATCAAAAAATGATAATGAAATCTTTGATATTATAAGAAATGTAATGAAAAAAAAAGGATATACTATAAAAGAAACAACATACAATCTAACCAATTCTAAAGAAGGATGCGACCTTTTAGTATTAATTGATGGACAATTAGAAAAACATAAAGATAAGGAACATGAGTTTAGCTCTAATAGTTTTTATAATA
>CAYUUC010000417.1:0-3000 GCA_964447635.1 uncultured Spirochaetia bacterium | reverse complement strand
TGTTTATAATTACGGGATTTAAACCATAGGACATATTCACATTATTTTTTAATATATCAAAAATAGAACCATTACCAAATCTCTCATTAATCCTGATTACAGGTTTTTTAATCAATCCTTTATTAATGATGATTTTCATAATTAGGTTTTGATAAACAAAATGGTTATATATTTTCCCGATATCATAATCTATATCAATATCATATAGATAATCATAACCATCTATATTAAATGGTTTTACTTCAATAAGTTTATTTTCATCATAATCGAAAAAAGAGAAATCCGCATCATCTATCAACTTATCAGCAGAAACAACCAGTATTTCATCTATTTTAATATCAGGTAAGGTTTTATTCCAGTTTTCTATCAAATCATAATATTGAGAATCATCAAAAATCCTTTTAGTAAAAAAGTCTTCTTGGTTAAATCTGGTATATGCTGGGATAGTATTAATTTGAATATTTTTACTATTATATATAAGTATATGATAAGACATAACATTAGTGTATTGTTCATTATTATTTGGTAGGCTAAATTCATTGACAAGCAAAGTGGTATTGATATTCTCTTCAGATAATGAATCATTCACATCAACAATTTCTGGTTCCTCATCCTTATCTGAACTTATCCAAAAACTTATTATAAATGATATTATCAATATGATTAATAGATAAATGGCATATCTTATTATTATACATTTTTTATTATCTGAATTCTTACCATTTTTATAATCAGTCTTATTTTTATAATCAATCTTTCGGGAACGCATTTTATCTATAACCACCCGGTAAAACCTTTATTGACAAGTATAATAAAAAAGAATTAAAGCATATAAAAATATTGTAGACTCTTTTTTATATGTTATAGAAATAATTTTTATTTGATATTATCTAAAATAACCTAGAATTTACTCAGAATATATAAAAAGACTTATAAACTTAAAAACAATTTCTCTATCTATGATAATGTTAGTAAATTTAATTTATATTGAATATTGAGGTATAACGCTATGGAAATATTAATAGCAGTACTTTTATACTTTATGTTACCTCTATCTGTTATAATTACAGCGGTGATTAGCTTCGTTATCGCTTATAGAAACAGGAAAATCTATGTGTGCAAGGAATGCGGTGAAATTTACAAAGTGGAACAAATGGAAGCAAAGCAATGTTCAGTTTGTGGTTCAACTCTTATACAAATAAAAGCAAAAGAGATAAAAGAAATTCTATAAAAAATATACCATTATGCAAATCTTTCTTTATTTTTATTAACATTAATATATATCTTTAATAAAATATAAGAGAAAGGATGTACAATATGCCCGTAGATAAGTTATTATTAAGCACAGCTGATGATATCCCCGGATATACGATTAAAGAATATAAAGGTGTGGTTTGGGGAGTAACTGTTCGTGCTAAGAATTTAGGTCAAGATTGTTTGGCAGGATGTAAAAATGTAACCGGAGGAGAATCAAGCTCATACACCAATCTGCAAAACGAAACCCGACAACAATCTCTAGATAGATTAATGGAACAATGTAAGAGAATTGGCGGGAATGGTGTTGTTGCATTAAGATTCGAAACCGGCTCTTCTGTACAAGGCTTCATCGAGGTTGTTGCCTATGGTACTGCTGTCCTAGCCGAAAAGAACGCCTAAGGAGTTTTTTATACTTATTAAGTTTCTTGATAAGCTATATATCAAATTATTGCATTTTAAATTTACTTATAGATATTTCTTTGCACATCATCCTTTGTGTGATAAATATAAATCCCATATATATCATATTGGGAAGATTTATATATGCAAAGGATGTATTTATACCTATTCCGGTTTGATTCTATTCTTGATAGCAAATCTTCTATTGATTAATCTTACTAAGATCGGTTTGATATGGATTTACACTAATCCTCAAGGCTTAATACTTATGGTTACCCTTCTATTTGGTCTTCTAGTTGATTTTCTAAAAATCAAGGTTCATCGATGGATAAAAAATATAATCCGACAAATGCTGGGTTATTCTATCGCAGTAGCAATATTACTCATCATATATGCGGATATTTGGATAAAAATAACAGCATTTATCATTATGTTGATGGTTTACTTGGGACTAAGACAAACCAGAAAACATAAGAAGCATAATAAATGTAAGACATGCCCTGAATTAGAGTCAAATTCTCCATGTAGTGGTTTTAAACTTATGGTCGATACTGAAATAGAATTCAGCAAAAAAGCAGGAGATATATTACAAAAAAAATATTACCCGGATAAAACTAATTAAACCCCAACTTAGGTCTGGATATAAGATAGATGCATGGACCTAATAGTGGTATGATAAGGGCTATTATCTGTATCATCGTATTATGCCAATTCCTCCTCTTCATATCATCCTTTATAATATAGAAAAATAGCAGGGAGATTACTTTAAAGTCTATACTCATTATATTGACAAAACCAATATTGTTAAAACTAAACCAATAATCATTAAAATCCCCCATTGTTAATCCGAAAATAATCAGTGCTAATGAAAGCAAAGCCAATATTATAGCGGTAATCTTGGATTCAGCAAATCTTGCTAATACCCCTGCTTTTTCTTTACTGTGATGGGGGGTTTGGTTCTCTCAAAATGAAATACGGTAATAATGCAAAACCACCTAATGCGAAAGATGCGATAATAAAGGGTAGGACCGGGACTTTTTGTCCTAACCTATCAATAAGCAATACACACGATATTATAAAAGGAAATAATCCCAGACTCATAAATATCACAATATTAAGTGGGTTTACATCCTGTATATCGAAAAGAAACATGGCTTTAATTAGTACCCATGTCTTATCTATATTACTTTCAGGAGCAAAGAAGAAAGTATAAATACCGAACAAAATCAGTACTGATAAGAACATCATTCGTCTAATCATATTAATATTCTCCTGTATTGATTAAATGATGAAAAAATAAACCATAGTATTAATCGGTTAGAAATAAAAATTTTTTTGAGATTT
>CAYUUC010000416.1:0-3002 GCA_964447635.1 uncultured Spirochaetia bacterium | reverse complement strand
ATCTTTACCAAAGAATAATTATCAGTTTCCAAAACCAGAATACCTCTATCTTTAAGATAAATATGTGCTTTATCTAAAATTTTCATATAAAAATATAAACCATCCTCACCTCCATCTAATGCTAATAAAGGTTCATATCTTATTATGTCTAAAGGTAGACTATATAAGTCTTCATGTTTAATATAAGGAGGATTAGCTGTTATACAATCTATTTGTAATGTATCAGGAATGGAATTAAATAAATTGGATTTAATTATTTGAGGATTATCAGTTTTTATAAGTCTTTTATAATTTTTCAGAGCTATTTTCAAAGCTTGTTTAGATATATCAGAAAAACAGACACTAATATCAGGTCGATGATATTTAACAGAAATTGGTATACATCCACTTCCAGTACAAGTATCAAGCATAGAAGAATCATAGGGAAGTTTTTTAATAAGGTATTCCACCATATGTTCTGTTTCAGGTCTTGGTATTAATACATCTTTATTAACAATAAAATCCAAGCCATAAAACTCTTTTTTACCAAGTATATAAGCTATAGGTTCATGCCTTTTTCTTCTTTCTATCAATTTCAAAAAAGAATCTAACTTTTCATCTGATATCATATTATCATAATTTGCATATAGGAATGATTTATTGACATTTAAGCAGTAGCCTAATAATATTTCGCTATCTAAAATATAAGTTTCTATTTTACTATTATATAATTCACCTTTAGCATAGTTTAATATATCAAGAATCCTCATAATTACTCATTATTTTCTATAACCATTTTTAGAGCTTCGTCTTTGAAGTGTTTGGTTAATAATTCTATAACCTCATCAATTTCCCCATCCATAAATTTGTCCAGACTATATGATGTATAATTAATTCTATGGTCAGTTACTCTATTTTGAGGGAAATTATAAGTTCTAATTCTTTCAGACCTATCACCCGTTCCAACTTGACTTTTCCTTTCATCAGCGATTTTTTGTTGCTGTTCTTTCTCTTGCATTTCCTTAAGTTTGGCTCTAAGTACTTTCATAGCTTTAGCTTTATTTTTAATCTGAGACCTTTCATCTTGACAAGTAACAACTAGACCGGTTGGTAGATGGGTAATTCGGATTGCGCTATCAGTTGTATTAACGTGCTGTCCCCCTGCCCCACCTGCTCTATATGTATCAATTTTCAGGTCATTTGTATTTATATCAATATCACTTTCATCAGCCTCCGGTAATACTGCAACAGTAACGGCGGAAGTATGTATTCTACCTCCAGATTCAGTTTTTGGTATTCTCTGTACTCTATGAACACCTGTTTCATATTTAAACTTATCATATGATTCATTGCCTGATATGTTTACAACCAATTCTTTAAGACCGCCTATGCCATTTTCTTCTTTTGTGATAACATCCATATTCCAATTATTTCTCTCTACATATCTGGAATATAATCTAAATAAATCATAGCAAAATAATGTTGATTCATCACCACCAGTTCCTGGTCTAATCTCAAGAATTATGTTTTTACCAGAATTTGGGTCTTGAGGAATTAAAGAATATTTAAGTTCAGCTTCTAATTTTTGCTTTTTTTCCTTTAATTGATTTATTTCTTCCTCTGCCAATTCTCTTAGTTCTTTTTCTTTTTCTGTTTCTAGCAATTCTTCAGATTCTTCAATTTCCTTTTTTATCTGAAGTAATTTCTTGTAAGAGTCTACGGTAGGTTTTAGAAAGCTGAATTCTTTATTTAATTCTTGGTATTCTTTTGAAGAATAATCTATATCACCACTACTTATAATCTTACTTATTTCTTGATATCTTTTTTCTAGTTTTTCTAATGCTTCAATCACAGTTTAATCACCTCTATTTAAACTCTTTTATAATAAAACAATAGGAAAGAAATATAATAAAAAAAGTTTAGTCTAATAAAGAATTAATATATCTCATTATTTATTAACACTAATAATAATGATTTGGTTAAATTATAATATCTATGGTGTTTAACTATAACGGAATTCATAATCTTAATAAATTATAAAGAATATTTGACATATCATATCTTTATGATTATAATATATTCCATTGCTTAGTGAGATTTTCGCCGATGTAGCTCAACTGGTAGAGCAGCTGATTTGTAATCAGCAGGTTGCGGGTTCGAGTCCCATCATCGGCTCTTTAAATAATATGGGGAGTTGCCCGAGTGGCTAAAGGGGGCAGACTGTAAATCTGTTGGCGTATGCCTACGTTGGTTCAAATCCAACACTCCCCATATCAATTCATTAGATATAAGGTTGCCGATGTAGCTCAACTGGTAGAGCAGCTGATTTGTAATCAGCAGGTTGCGGGTTCGAGTCCCATCATCGGCTCTTTAAATAATATGGGGAGTTGCCCGAGTGGCTAAAGGGGGCAGACTGTAAATCTGTTGGCGTATGCCTACGTTGGTTCAAATCCAACACTCCCCACTTTCATTTCTAATCTATCAAATTAGAGTCAATCTCTGTTAATGTCTGAGTCAATTTTAGTTTGATGTTATTTTTATTATATGATTCTTTTAGATTTTTTAGATAATACTTAGAGATAAGATAAATTTCATTATTTCTTATATTTAATAATTTACTTGATAAAATAGACATTACTTCTTTTTTATCACTTTCATCTATAATCCCACATTTAGCGAATAGTTCCCTAATATTTAGATCAAATTTATATTTTGTGAAATCTGTTTTATCTAAGTCTTTTATCTGATATTCATAATATAATGTATCTATAACTTTTTGTTTTAAATCTATGATTCTACTTAATTCTTCTTTTCTTATCATATTCCATAAGTCAATACAATATTTATTCAATACAATATTTGCTATCCTTGGATGCAAAGAGAATATTTTATCAAAATTATCTTTGTTAATTACAATGCATTCTGTATCTTCTATTGTTATAGCATTAGCTGATTTTGGTTCTTTATTTAGGATACTCATCTCGCCTATTACAAATCCGCTGTCTATTATAGCAAGAGTAACT
>CAYUUC010000415.1:0-3005 GCA_964447635.1 uncultured Spirochaetia bacterium | reverse complement strand
AAATAAGCAATATTATTAGATTCTTAACTAAACAATATAACTATTTGTGAAAATAATAATATATATTTTTATAAGAGAAAAACAATATGAGTGTACTATTTATTATAATCATTATAATCTCTTTATGGATTGTTATATATATGGGCTTTTTCCGAAAAAGGGGGAAGTATAATGCCAAAATTATGCCTTTTATTGGTTTTGGAACAAGGGACTCATTTAAAATAGCTGGTAGGGTTATACTAGATAGGGGTGATTTTATATCTTACTCAATAAGAGAATTCAAGGGTAAAAAGTTCATCAGAAATTATAGAAGGTTACGCTCAATAAAAGTTCCTAACGCTAAACTAGAGATTAACTTTGGTTTTAGAAAAGAAAACGTAAAAACCGACCAATATGGTTACTATAAACTAAAAATGGTCTTAGGTAATGGAAATAAATTACCTATCGGTACAAATAAATATAGTATAAGACTTGTTGAGGAAGGATATAACAGCAGAGAAACCTTTGGAGACCTTATTATAATACCTGAAGATGTGGATTATGGAATCATATGTGATATCGATGATACAATATTACAGAGCAATGTTTCCAAAAAGATAAAACTTCTACTTAATACTTTTATGTCTAATGAAAGAGATATGAAACCCATACCCGGTATGAATATACTGATTAATAATCTTCATATCGGACCGAATAAAACCAATCAGAACCCCGTCTTATATTTGACTGCCAGTCCATTTGACTTGATTGATAAGATTAACTCTTTCTTAAAGACTAATTTCTTCCCAGCTGGTCCGATTATCATGAAAAAGCTAAGGGGAGAAGACAAGGATAAACTCTTTGATAGTTTTAATTATAAAGTTAAAAAACTCCATGAAATATTTACCAAATTCCCTAATATGAGTTTTGTATTGATAGGGGATAATACAGAAAAGGATATTGAAGCTTTTAATCTTATGAATATCCAATATAATGGTAGGGTAAAAATCATCCTAATAATGAATGTAGAAGAAGAGAAGAGAGACCCCATCAGATATAAAAGTGCTTTGCTATGTAATAATTCATTCGATGCTGCTATAGAGTGTATGAAAGCTGGTCTCATATCTCCAATGGGAGCTTCAGAAGTAGGAGAGAAGCTTAAAGACTTAAATGTCCTATCTCCCAAATATAATGTCGAGGATAGAATAGATAATAGTTTACCTTTCCCGGTAAAAGAGTTTAGAAAACTAGCTAAAAAATCACAAAAAAGGAAAGAAAAAAGAAAGAAGCTACTTAGAAAGTTGTTCGGTAGGTCTTTCTTTAGTGATTAATCTTGATAAAGTCTTATTTTTTTATTATTTCTTTTTTTCGATAATTTTTCATTTTATATAATAAATATTATTTGGTTAGTTATTTATTAATGTTATATTGTTATTATTTTCTTTAAATTGTTTTGACAAAGTTTTATGATGAAATTAAATATAATTGAAAGGAGACCAGGATGTCTTATAAATCTAAACTAATCATATTCATGTTTATCTTTATTATTGCGGTTTTTACTTCTTTTATCTCGTGTTATGATACCGCAGACGAAAACCAAGTAAAGACTCCCATCTTTTATAATCCTAGTGTTGATTTTGATAATATAATAAATGATGATTCAGATGCTGTTTATAAATCTGCAAATTATCGAACAAGTTTCACTGTAGCTATTGGAGCACCAACTGAAGATGCAAAAATATATTATACTGAAGATGGTTCTACACCAACAAGAGACTCAGAGATATATACAAAGCCTATCCCGGTATCAGGTCAGGGGGCAGAAAAGACAATAAAGGCAATAGCCGTTAAAGAAGGTATGGAAGACAGTAATGTTGCAACTGCTACCTATACAGTAAACGAGAGCGGTTTATATTATCCGGAATGGCTAAAACCTTCTATACCGGGTTTACCTATTCACTGGTATGGTTTGATGTATGTCTTCGTAGCTGTTACGGCATATATACTTCTTAGACTACAGGTTAAAAAGAACCCCCAGGTTAAGAATGAGATAACAGTAGATGATATAGATTTTATATTTATATGGGGTATAATTGGTGCTATACTAGGAGCGCGACTGGCTCATGTATTCTTCATTGACCCATTCATTAATACACCCGGTCATGAACTAATCTTATCCAAACCTTGGAGAATCATTATTCCGTTTAATCTATCCACCGGAGAATTTACCGGTATTGCTGGGATGTCTTTCTATGGTGGTATCTTCGGGGTTATCCTTACTGTGTTACTCTATTGTAAAAGGAAGAAGATAAGTTTTATCAAGGTTGGTGATATGATTGCGGCCGCTTTCCCATTAGGCTATACTTTTGGAAGACTCGGTAACTTCTTTAATCAAGAATTCAAGGGTATACCAGCTCCGGAAGAACTTCCATGGAAAATATACTATTGGAGAAGCATCAATACTCCTGGGGTCTATGAAAATGTTGCAAGACATCCGAACCAAATCTATGAAGCATTAATACAAGGAGTTATCTTATGGCTGGTTCTATGGTTTATCATTAAACCAAGAAAATTATGGAATGGTTTCTTAATGGCTTCATACATTGCCGGTTATGGCATAGCAAGGTTCATAACTGAGTTCTTCAGAGTTAGGAATGACCCATTACAAGGTATAACCATCCTCACTACCAGCCAGTGGATATGTATTGGATTGGTTATATTAGGAATTGTGGTGGGATTGATTACAAAAAACATATCAGATAAGAGAGCGAAAGAACAACCAGCGAAATAAATCCAATAATACTTTATTCTTTATTATGAGATAAAATCTAACCGATTTTAGATATATTTTTCCACAATCCGTGTTAAAACTAACAAACCCAATAATGGAGATGATTGAATGAAAAGAGTAATGACCATATTAATACTAATTGTAATAGCAATAATGCTTATTAGTCATGTTGGAGCAGACCCTATAGAAAAGGTTATAGCAAATGTTAATGGAAGCGGAATTTATCTAAGCGACC
>CAYUUC010000414.1:0-3008 GCA_964447635.1 uncultured Spirochaetia bacterium | reverse complement strand
TAGAAGTATATATAATAAAACCTATCAATATGTTAAATACCTTGCTTTAAAAGAAGAGGGTAGATATCAGAATGAAATAATGGATACTATGGGTATAAAGAATAAATGGTTATTTAATAAAATTTCTTCCGAAGCTATGAAAATTAAAGATAAGAAAAAGCTGGAATATATATTAGTCAAGTGTTATGAAATAGATAAGGCAATTAAATCTGAATCTGAAAAACTGGTTTATGCTAGATTTGAATTGTTTTTAACTGAATTGAAAAAAGATTTGCTAATTTTTTGACTATGTTACATTTAATTTATATATTATTTTGCAGTCATTATGAATAAGAAACATCGGGCGGTTAGTTCAGCTGGGAGAACACTTGCCTTACAAGCAAGGGGTCGGCGGTTCGATCCCGTCACCGCCCATTAACATTATTATCAAGTCCTATTTGGGCGGTTAGTTCAGCTGGGAGAACACTTGCCTTACAAGCAAGGGGTCGGCGGTTCGATCCCGTCACCGCCCATTAATATTATTATATTTTCTCCTTAATTAGTTTTTTTGTAAGCTTTTCATCCTTTTATTGTAACTACTTTTAAAAATTGACATTAAGTAGATATTTTCTTTCTATATTGACCTTTCCCATTATTCTTTGGATTAATTCCATTTTTATCTGTATTTCTTTATCATAGCAAGAGATTAACCATTTAAGAATGGGAATAATTACTAAAAACATTGTCTTATTATGAAAGGACTATTAATGTAATGATTATTGATGAAAAAACATAGATAAAGAATCAGTAATCATATGATATGAAGTTAATATTTAAATTACATAAAATTATGGAAAATATCATAGATAAGCAGATAGCAGGATTAATGGTTTAATCTGAAATGATACTGTTAACCATACAATCAATACTGATATGTTTTTATATAAAACAGACAAAATGAATGATTAACTTAATACTATAAGATAACAATAAACTATATCATAAAGGAGATTTACGGTTTTTTCTAATACCGTCCAATATCCCATTTACATATTTATAAGTAAATTCAGAGCCAAATCTTTTTGATATTTCTATGGCTTCATTTAATATGATAGAGTCTGGTATATCCTCGAAGATTAATTCATAACTCGATACTCTTAATATTGCTTTCTCTATTATACCCATCCTTTTATATGATAAATCATTGTTTAGAGATTTCTTAATTTCTGAGTCAATTTCTCTGATGTTATTTATTGCTCCTTGGATTAGTTTAGTAGAGTAGATTAATACTTTGGAATTGTATTTCTTTTCAACCCATTTATAAGTCAATAACTCTTCCATATTTGTATCAGCTACATCATACATATATAATGATTGAACAGCTATTTCCCTGGCTTTTCTCCTCAATCCCATAATATTTTTACTCTTATTTAAATGATTTGTTTATAAAGATTTATCATTTCAATTAATGCTAATGAAGCTTCTGAACCTTTATTACCAGCTTTAGAACCGGCTCTTTCTATAGCTTGTTCTATTGTATCGCAAGTTAAAACCCCAAATGTAATAGGTATATCAGCATTTAATGATATATTAGCTATTCCTTTTGTTACCTCTGAAGATATATAATCAAAATGAGGGGTAGACCCTCTAATAAGAACACCTAAACAAACTATACCATCATATTTGTTAGTACCAACTAGTTTTTTTAATATTGATGGTATTTCGAAGGAACCTGGAACTCTTATTAATGTAATGTTACTATCTCTTGCTCCGTGCCTTTTCAAAGTATCTTCAGCACCATCGATCAAATGTGTACTTATAAAATTATTCCATCTACTTGCTATTAATGCAATTTTCTCGTTTTCTAATATTAGATTACCTTCTATACTGTTCAATATTAGACTCCATTTATAATAAAATTTCGATTCTTGATTTTTCTTTATATTCCTTTAAATATTTAGGAAATTTCTTCTGGAAATTTTCAAAAAATAATCTACTTCTAATAATATTAAAAACCTCACTAAAAGGTCTGGTCCTTCCTTCTTTTATATCAGTAACTTGAACCACGATAACATCTTCAGTTGTTACGATTACCTTAAATTCATTAATTTCAGCAGAGAAGACTTCTTCAGTATAATCTTCATATTTAATTTTTAATTGATCTTTTGTAAAATATCCTAAATCCCCACCTTGGTTCTTTGTTTCTTCATCTTCTGAATACTGACTAGCCATCTCTTGGAAAGTTGCTTCTCCATTATTAATTTTTTCTATGATTTCCTCAGCTAGATTATTTGCTTTTCTATATTCCTTTAAGCCACCTTCAGCTGAAATAACTATATGTCGTATTCTCCTTTCTCCACTTATACTAAAAAGGTTAATGTTTTTTTCATAAAACTCTCTTATCTCTTCAGAAGTTGGTTTGTCTATATTGAATTCATTTGTATCCATCTCTAATATAGTATATGCTAACTTCTCAAGAGTCAAAGATTTTTTAATCTCTTTCTTATAGGCATATAAAGAAACCGCTAAATTTTGAGATATTAATAATTCTTCAAAATTTTCTCTACTTCCAAGATTATTCATTTGGATAATAGCATCTAACCTTTGTTCCACTTCTGAGTTTAGAGTTATAATATTATATTTTTTGGCTATTTGGTCAATTAACTCATATTCAATTAATACGTTAAGTATATTTAACCTTTCCTTATAGGTATTCTGAAAGAAAGCCTGGTCCAAATATCCTTCAATATATGCTTCCAGTTCTGATAAAGTGATAATCCCCTCATTAACTTTAGCCACCACTCTTTCGATAGTGTCTGACTTTAGAACTGGTGCTGTAATAATTAATAATAAACACAAAATCAAGATTGTTTTAGATATCTTTCTAAACATAATTCCTTCTCCCTTTCCTTAAATATAAAATAATATTGAAAAAAGCTAAATTTATTTGTGATAAGGATGACCTTTCATTATAGTCAATCCTCTATATATTTGCTCTAATAACACAATTAATATTATATCATGTTGTA
>CAYUUC010000413.1:0-3010 GCA_964447635.1 uncultured Spirochaetia bacterium | reverse complement strand
AAATAATCTTTAAAAGGTCTGTTAAATTGAATTATTAATGTATCTAATCCTTTATAAAAGTCAGGATTGAAGGTTTTTCCTGATATATAAAATATTTAAAAGATATATCTTTTTCTATCTTGTTATTATCCAAACATAACAAGGTTTGCTTTTTGATAGATACTTCTACAGTATTCTGATTAAGTAGGTTATCTATTTGCTTGGATAAAGAAGGTTCTATGTTGATTATATCGTTTATTTCTTTATCGAGAAGTTCTTCTTTGGTTTCTGCTTTTATTATTTCTTTACATTTTTTATTGACAAATACTATTTTCCCTTCTGTAAATACGATTATTCCATTGGGGGATAGTTCAACTATTTTCTTAAAGTTATGTTCATTTTCCCGGAGTTCTTTTTCTATCTTGTATTTGTATTCTGTTATTTCCACAGTCATTTTTAGTTCTTCTTCTTTTATAGGTTTGATAAGATAGCCATAAGGGGTGGTTTCACTAATTTCTTTTTTGGATTTGGTATCAGAATAAGCGGTGATAAAAATAATCGGTATAGAATAGTTATTTCTTATCTCTTTAGCTGCTTCTATACCGGACATCTTACCCTTTAAAAAAATATCCATCAAAATCAAATCAGGATTATATTCGTTTATCTTTTCTAATGCTTTTTCAGCATACATTATGATTTCTGTTTGATTATAACCCAAATCTTCCATAATCATCTGGATATCTTCTGCGATGATTATTTCATCTTCTATAATTAGGACTTTTTTATTATTTTTCATCACATTTTTCCTAAACATCTTATTTATAAAGCTGTCTTTAAGACTTTTCATTTTTATACAAAGATTAAATATTATTTTGTATAGAAATTTATAGGATTTATAATGTAATATAATTATTTATGTAAAAAATGACTATTTACTTAGGAACTTTTTAGGAAAATTTAATATGTATTAGGTAAGGATTGTGAACAGTAATTTAAATTAATTTTCAAGCACAGTTATATCCGATGAACCATCGATATTTTCTACACCGCCTTCTCCATTATTTTCCATGGTGAAGTTAGATAAGGTTATGTTTGATTCTGTAGTAACCAAACCATATCCTTCGTTATCGGTGGAGAATGAATCCTTAATATTAGTCTCGGATTCTTCTATTATCAGACCATTTCCCTGGAAGTCATCATCATCGATTCCATTAAAATTAAATTCTGAATTGATAATTTCTGTGTTAGAACTTTTGTATATTCTAATCCCGCCTAAAGGATTGTATGTAAATTGAGAGTCCTGTATGGTTAATTGGGAGTTTTTAACTTCTATTCCATAAAGGGCGTTATTCTCTGTTGATATTACACCGATAACAGTACCTAATGAATTATCTCTGTATGAAATACCGGATTGGAAGTTATCATAGATGTTTCCAGGAGCTTCGGTTCTTCTGGTGCCTTCCCCTTCTTGAGTTATGTTAACTTCTGATTTTTCTACTTTTAGTCCATTAATCTGGTTTCCAAAACTGGTCAGATTTAATATGTTAACTGTACTATTATTTAATACATATATTCCGCTTTGGGTATTACCACTTGTTACACATTCAATAATCTCTACATTTGAATTCTGAAGCTGTATTCCTTGTAAAGAGAGGTTATTCTCCGCAGTAACATTTTTGATTGTTCCTGAACTATTAACATATTGGATACCATTCTGTCCATTCTCACTGAATATTCCACCTTCTATATCTACCTCTGAGTTTTTTATTTCTACACCATGTAACCCTTCATTACCGGTTGATTCACAATCTATAATTTTACCCTTTGAGTTATTATAGAAGAATACACCGGTTTGGTTATTAGCTTCGAATTTACTGTTCTCTACGGTGACTTCGGAATTTGATACAGATACACCGTCTAGAGTTACTGCTCCATTTGAGGTTACATTGGATATGGTACCTTTGCTACCTGCTTCATAATATATGTTTGATGCTCCATTATTGTTGAACTCACTATTTGATACATTGACTTCGGAACCTGTCGAGTATATACCATGTTCTACCGCGTCATTAACTTCAACATTGTCTACATTAACATTAGTGCTGTCATCGAAGGCGATGCAGTATTGTTCGCCAGCATTTTCCATATGTTCAAATGTTAAGTCTGTTACTCTAATATCTTCTGAGTTATTGTATCTAAGGTTACCTTTTAAGATAACATTATCTTTATCTTCTCCTTGTATCCAGTGAGTATTTACATCGTTGAATGCTTCATCTATAACATATTCTCCTTCTGATAGTTTAAACTTAATCTTCTCTTCATCTTTATATGTTTGTAGAGCTTGGTCAAATTCATCTTGGTCATCAACATAGATTACTTTATACCCATCTTCCATGGTTATATGGTTATCTGAGATGTCAGTAGAAGGTATAATCTGAATAGGTTCACTCAGAACAGGTTCACCATTAGTTGGTTCATTATTGGATACAGGCGTTACCTCAAATTTGATGAATTTATCCAGCTGGTCTTCTGCTGGAGTATAGGTCTTTTGGTTTGCACCTGTTATTTCAGTGTATTCTCCTTCTCTATCATCACTTATAAGCCATCTGTAGATTGAACCTGCTTCTTCGTCGCCCTCGTCGGGGTCTGAGAATGTGTATTGTCCGGTTAGTTCATCATCTACTTCACCAGTTCCTGATATCCTTACATTCTTAGCAACAGGAGGTTCTCCACCTTCCTGTCCTCCAGTACATAGGACAATTACTCCCATGGAGAATATTAAAATTAGAATAACTAGCATAATTTTAATACTTATTTTTTTTGTATCTCTCATATCCATACCCTTTTTATGTTATTTATCTTTTAAGTAAAGCGTTTATAAAACTTTTAGAATTTAATAAAGATAGTTTACTAAATCTAATACAATATAACAATAAATATTAAACACAGTGAAAACAAAAGTAAAATCATTTTGCTTATTTTTATATAAAATTGTTTATTATTAATAATAGAATAGGATTTTTTATTATTT
>CAYUUC010000412.1:0-3013 GCA_964447635.1 uncultured Spirochaetia bacterium | reverse complement strand
AGCAGAATGCAGAAAGTGTGGTTAAAACAGTCATCGATTTTTATGTTTATAAATTTTCTAATGTTAAAAACATATACATAAAAGAAAGAGCTAATGATATAGAAGAACTTGGTGATAAGATTTTATCCAATTTACAGCCAAAGATTACCATAAAAGATACAACGAATGAAGATATCAAGCGGAAATATATAATAGTAGCTAATAAACTTACTCCTCAAGTCACATCAACACTAAATAAAGAATCAATCGCAGGTATTGTTACAGAACATGGCAGTTACTCCAGTCATGCAGGAATTCTGGCTAGGGGAATGTCTATACCAGCGGTTTCTGGGATATATAACCTATTGGAAAAGATAAACTTCAACACTAAGATAATAGTAGATGGTAATAATGGTAAAATCATTATAAATCCTTCTGAAGATACTATAGATAAATACTCGAAAATTAAAAAAGTAAAAAAGATAGATTATAAAGTAACCATAAATAAAGATAATATTGTAAAAACAAAAGATGGGAAATCTATAGAATTATTAGCTAATATATCCGGAATTAATGACCTTTCATATATAGAAAGTTCAAATCATAATATAGGTTTATTCAGAACAGAATTTGTCTATCTAAATGCTATAAAGGAACCTACCGAAAAAGAACAATATGAAATATATAAAAAAATTATGGAAAAGAACGGTTACTTAAAAGAAATAACTTTTAGAACTCTTGATATTGGTGATGATAAAATACCATCCTACATGAAAAAAGAAAAATGTGATAATCCCGCCTTAGGATTGAGAGGGATAAGAATGTTGCTAAGCAATAAAAAAATGTTGGTAAACCAATTAAGAGCAATACTGAAAGTTAGTTCAATGGGTAATATAAAAATTATGTTCCCTATGATAAACAGTATCAAAGAAGTATTGGAAGCAAAAGCCATATTAGAAAATGAAAAACACTCTTTATTAGTAAATGGAGAATCTGTTGCGGATAATATAAAAATCGGTATAATGGTTGAAACACCCGCTTCCTTGCTATCATTGCCTACTTTTGTTAATCATATAGATTTTATTAGTGTAGGTACTAATGATTTAACTCAATATATACTGGCTACAGATAGGAATAATGAGAATGTTGCTTTATATTATGATAATTATCATCCAGCAATTGTTAAATCCTTGCTGATGATTTATGAGTTTTCAAAAAAATATGATATACCAACCACTTTATGTGGTGAATTAAATACGGATTTTAAATTCTTACCATACCTTCTTGGTTTAGGATTTGATAGATTTAGTGTTAATCCTATCTTTATAAATAACATGTCTAAATTTATAGGAAGTATTAGTATATCAAAATGTGAAAACAGATTAAAAAAGGATTATGGTAATATATAAATGCTTTGTAATGAATTGTTTTAAAAAATATTAAATATTATACAGCCGTTATATTTCGACAGACTCAACAAGCTCATATTCGATATTATGTTCACCTCGAGGTATGATTTTCCGTCGTGACGGTTCAGGAAGCGATTTTATATACTTACAATAAAATCATCAATAAGAGAATTTATTAATAAAAGTGATAATATTAATTAAATATATTCAATAAAAATTCATTTATTTCATTATAATTTATAAAATATATATTGTTATAATTATGATGGAATTTATCCTTAGTATTCTTCACAGAAAGTCCTATTACCTTCCCACCCATGGTAATTAAGGGACAACCAGATAAATTACATTTGTGTATAGAATTAATCATAAAATATGGTGATAGGTTTGATTCCATTCCTATTCCATTTTTAACTATGTTTATGTAAACCATATGAGGATTAAAACAATCACTGTAAGTATTCTCAAAGAAAAGGGATAACATTCCATTTTTAAAACTTTCCGGTGAATTATTGATTATTAAATAATAATTAAATACATAATCGTAATTACATACCATCTTCAGAAGGATTAAATTTGATTTCTCATCATAATTTAAAATTTTAGTTTTAAAAATCCTATCTTTATAAATAACATATATGCTTCCACTACTATTTAGATTTTCGATAATAGATAGAACATGTCCTTTAGTAGATAAAATAAAACCATTATAATATTTATTATCATTGCCAATAACAATTTTGACCAGAGCATTTTTAGTATTTATTGTTAAATTATTAATATCCTGTTGAATAGTATGTTCATAATGGATTTCTTTCTTATGTATAAAATCTAAGTCATTGCAAGATAAAAAAGACGAAATAGAAAAGATAATAAGAATAAATTGGAATTTAATTAAGAAAGGCTTAAACATAGTTTAAACTCAAAGTATATATTTATAAAAAAACTCACA
The DNA here is from genome assembly GCA_964447635.1 of uncultured Spirochaetia bacterium. Taxonomy (GTDB): domain Bacteria; phylum Spirochaetota; class UBA6919; order CAYUUC01; family CAYUUC01; genus CAYUUC01. The sequence goes on along the minus strand of CAYUUC010000412.1, from coordinate 673 downwards.
TAAAGACGACCTGATTCCTTCTATTAATAGCTTTTCATAGCTTCTTCTTCAGAACCATAAATATCAAAGAAACTGGTTAATTTGGTTAACTCAAAGACCTTTTTTACTGAATCATATACATTTATAATTTTTAAAGAACCTCCAGCTTTTTTTAGGCTAGATAAACTGGATATTAAAACACCAATACCGGAACTATCAATATAACTAACCTTTTTTAGGTTAATGATAATATCGTTTTTACCTTGTTCGGTTAATTCTGTGATTTTTGATTTAATTTCAGGGGCGTTATATAAGTCAATTTCTCCATTAATATCTAATATAACGACTTTATCGACTTCTCTTACATCTATCTCCATCAATAATCCTCCTTAATATAATACACTCTGTATTAAAACTTCCCCTAATGTCTTTATACTCAGATTGATAATAAATAAACTTTAACCAGTCAATTTACACAGTTCAATATGTTATCAAAACTCAATACCGAATATAATAAAAAAAAAATAAAATGATAAGTATATGTTTGATTTTTTACTCAATCTTTAATTGATAATAATAAACATATAAAATAGAACACTATCATGAATAAATTCAAAAAAAATATAAAAATAGTATTCATTAACAATATTGAGCGGCACATTTTTTTACATCGCAGCCAACTCTTTTGCGATGC
>CAYUUC010000411.1:0-3027 GCA_964447635.1 uncultured Spirochaetia bacterium | reverse complement strand
AATTTTGGGTTATACTAACCCAACCCATCAATTCTTTTTTCGACATTTTCATTTTAATCTCCTATTAGGAAATAGTCATTATAATATTCTATATTTTTATTATACTGTAATCTTTAGAATTTTTATTCAGAATATTTATAGTTAATTCAAAATCTATTAAAGATTGTTCATAAAGAATTTAAAGGTATATCAAGTTGATTTCAATAATGGTAGATAGTAATCATGATTTTTTTACCAACATCCGCATATATTTGTTAAATTTGACATATAGAACTTTTTTTGGAGTAATACTAATAATGAATGAAATACTATTTTTAGTTAAGGAGTCTCTTGATGGTGGATATGAAGCCGAAGCTGTCGGTTATTCCATATTTACACAATGTGAAGAAGGTGAAGACATAAAAGATTATATTAGAGACGCTGTTATATGTCATTTTGAAGATAAAGACTTGCCTGGAATTATTCGAGTTCACTTTGTTAAGTTTGATAAAATCCAAATAGATACTAAGAAGTGGAAATTCAACATGAATGAAATATATGAATGATAACAATAATAACCATAAATCAAAGGAAGAAGAATTAAACAAGCTTAAGCAATTCCAAACATTCATTGATGATAATTTAGAATATGATTTTGACAACGATATGGATATTGGTGAATTAGCTAACACCATTAATGATGGTAAGCTAATAGAGGAAGATATAAAAACCTTTATAGAATTACAGGAATTAGTGAAAGAAAGAAAAATAAAAGTAGATAAGGATATAGATATTGACGAATTAGCTAATAAGGTAAATGGAGATGATTTGTTATGAGAAAATTAAATACATTATTAATAAAATAATGAATATAATATTTAAGATTTGTATATGTAGTAATTAATAGTAAATTTGTATTATAATATAAACTGAGGTTTTATCTTTTATGATAACAATAAATATACCTGATAGTATAGAAATAGCTCTTCAATTACCAGAAGGTGATAAGAAAAGAGCTTTAGTAAAGTATTTATCAATAAAATTGTATGAAAAAGGAATAATAGGCATCGGCAAAGCTTCCGAGTTATGTGAAATGAACAAAATGGACTTTATGAAAGTGCTTAATGAAGAAGGGATTAACTTAAACTATGATGATGAGGAGTATGAAAGGGATTTGAATAATTTGGAGTATTTTTAAGTATATAATAAATATAATTAAATGATTATAAGAGAATGTTTATTCTACAGGGTAATCAAAAGTAAAGTATAAAGTTTTATGAATATTGTTAGGAAAATTACAAGGTATACAAAAAATTAAAGGATTAATAATGGAAGATTATAAGAATAGAAGTTATTTGTCAGCTATAGAGGTTGCAACTTATTTAGGAATAAATGTTACAGAAGTTCATAATTTAGCTGATAATAAAATAATTAAATTTGAGAAAGCAGCTAGTGGACAGTATAGGTTTAATATAAAAGAAATTGATAGAATTAAAGATACTTATAGTAAAAAGAATGGCAAACTCTCTAATAATATAGAAAAAGATTCTATAATTAAAATTAATGAAACTTATCAAAGATTAATCATATCAAACTCACAATCTATGAAGGAAATAGAAGATAATTCCATAAATTTAATTATAACTTCACCACCATATTTTAATACTAAGATGTATTCTAGTGATAACTCAAATCAAGATTTAGGCAATATTCATGATTTAGAAATATGCTATAATGAAATTGGAAAAGTATGGAAAGAAGTTTTTAGAGTATTACAACCAGGAAGAAAGTTTTTTTTAAATATAATGAATCTCCCCATAAGAATAAAAGGTACTTTTAAAACTTTAAACCTTGTTGGAAAAAGTATTGATTTATGTGAAGATATTGGATTTATTTTCAAGAGAGATATTGTTTGGCATAAAACTAATGGTGTAAAAGCTCATTTTGGTACATATCCATATCCTGGTGGTATATTATTAAATAATATGCATGAGTTTATACTTGAGTTTAACAAACCAGAAAAAAAAGGTGTGAAAAAATATCAACATGTTTCTGAAGAAGAGCAAGAACAATCTAAATTAGATAAAGATTTTTGGCTATCTATTAAAAATAGTGATGTATGGCTAATGAAGCCTGAAAAAAGTGGTGATAATAGGAAACATATAGCCCCATTTCCAATAGAACTACCTTATAAACTAATAAAAGCTTTTAGTTATAAGGGTGAGAAAGTGTTAGACCCTTTCATGGGGTCAGGGACTACTCTTATTGCTTGCTCTATACTAGGTAGAAATGGTATTGGGTATGATATTAACTCGGATTACTCAATTATAACTAAAAATAGGTTGTTAGATGAAGAGTTAAAGTTGTTTTCTATTTAAAAATATTATTATATCTTTTCAATAAAGGAATTTATATATATATATGAATGATAGAAATGATGCTAAAATGATATATGCTCAATCAAGTGATATAAAATCTAGAAGTTATCTTGAATATAGAAAAGATATGAAAAAGAAAGCCATAGCTGAACTGGAAATTATAGAATGGTTATCAGATTTACTAGAAAGAAAATATAACAGTAAAGTAAAAGTGGAAAAATCTGGTGGAGATGCTCATATTTGGTTTTTGAGAAAAGGTGGTGTAACGGGGGAAGCAGATTATAAGGTATCTATAGATAATAATGAAGAAGAAAATTATGAATTTCAGTACTCTGCTAGAATTGATCTATCTTACTTTGATTTTAAAGTATCAAAAGTTGGTAAAAAAAAGGGTGGTAAAAGAATACCATATGATAACAAAAAGTTTATTTACATAGTAAAACCAACAAATCAATATGCCATTTTCCCCCCTACTTGGATTATTGAGAATGGAATAGAAGCAGGTGTTCCTGCATGGGGTAATAGAACAGCATATAGAGTCCCACAAGATAAATTTTTATCTATACTTATAAATGATAATCAATTAAGTGATATTACTAACAATATAGATATTAAAACAATATTGAGCGGCACATTTTTTTACATCGCAGCCAACTCTTTTGCGATGCCT
>CAYUUC010000410.1:0-3037 GCA_964447635.1 uncultured Spirochaetia bacterium | reverse complement strand
ACCATTGGGTGTAATTGAAAACTCACAATATAGTGAAGAAGAGATTGATATAGATGATGGAGATATTTTATTTTTATATACTGATGGAATTAATGAAGCAGTAAATATCGAATTTGAGGAATTTGGGGATACCAGTCTATTATCCATAATTAAGGATAATTCTGATAAATCAGTTACTGAGCTTAGGGAAATAGTAATCGATAGATTAAAAAACTTTGTTGGAGATGCAAAACAGACAGATGATATAACAATGTTTATAATAAAATATAATGGAAGCCAACAAAACCAACATCATAAAGCTAATGAAAAAACTATAAAAACAAATACACAAACTCATAATGTAGCTTATATTGTTGATGAAACAGAAAAGTTTTTGAAAAAAAATTCGATTTCAGAAGAAATAATTGAAGATATTATGATTGTTATTGATGAAGCAGTAACGAATGTTATGATGTATTCATATAAAGATAGTTATAATAAAAATAATGTAATTATATGTAAATTGAAAATTGAAGATAATTCAATTATAATTAAGATAATAGATTTTGGTGAGTACTCTCCTGAGGTAATTAAAGTTATGGAAAAACCAAAATTCGATATAAATGGTAATAAATTAGGTGGTTTTGGTTTATTCATTATTAATAACTTTATGGATGAAATCGATTTTAAAAGAAATGATAAAAAGCCAGAGAATGTATTGATAATGAAGAAGTATATTTGAAATTATTAGTTTGAGTATAAGATTAAGATGAATATATCATCTTTTTTATGTGTATAATTAATGTAGGAGGATTTAATGGAAAAAATGAATACCCGAAAGGAAGGTGATGTTAGAATTATTGAGTTAGAAGGAAGACTCGATGTTCATCTTTCTATGGAGGTTGAATCTGCAGTGAATGATATTATCGAAGCAGGAGATATATTCTTGATTTTTGATTTAGAAAATGTTAAATATCTAAGTAGTAGCGGATTACGAATATTCATCGCAGCATTAAGAAAATTGAATAAACTAAAAGGTCAGTTGAAATTAGCCAATATGAATGAATCTGTAAAAAGGATTTTCAAGGTAGTGGAATTGATTGATTTATTTGATATATATCCATCTGTAGATGAGGCATTAGAATCATTTAATAGGTAGTTATATGTTAACATCATTACATATTAATAATTTATACTTAATTGATGACTTAGAAATAGAATTCGATAAAGGTTTAAATATACTTACTGGAGAAACAGGTGCTGGTAAATCTATAATATTAGGTGCTGTAGGGCTTGTTCTAGGTGATAAAGCTGATACCAGTGCAGTTAGAGCAGGTTTTAATAAAGGTATCGTTGATGCAATGTTTGACATAAGTAATAATCCTGATTTAAAAGATTTATTAATTGATAAAGGATTACCTTTAGAAGAAGACAATCTTTTGATAAAAAGGGAAATTAGTGTAGATGGAAAAAGTAAAGCCTATGTCAACATGTCTATGACTACTGTTTCAACTCTAAGGGAAATTGGGGAATATCTGGTTGATATATCTGGTCAACATCAGCATCATTCTTTATTAAAAGTAGCTAATCATATTAACCTTTTAGATAGTTATGCAAAATTGGAATCCATAATTAATGATTTCAAACAGTATTGGAAAAAGTATTTAAAGAAAAAGGGAAAACTAGAAGAATTAATCGAAAATGAAAAAGAGAAAGAGAAAAGAAAGGAACTCGCACAATTTGCTATAGATGAAATAGATGATGCTAATTTAGAAGAGGGTGAAGAAGAGGAATTAGAAGATGAATTAAAAATGTTAGTCAATCATCAAAAACTAGTTAATTCTACTGAAACATCATATAGACTAATATATGAAGACTCAAAATCAATATTATCCTCAACTGAAATTGTTATTGGAGAGCTTGAGAAAATATCATCTTATGATATAAATATGTCCAGAGTATTAGAAGAAACGAAAGAAGCATTATATAAATTGGAATCTGTTAAGGATTATATTCGAAGTTATAAAGATTCACTCGAATTTTCACCTGAAAGATTAGACGAAGTCAATGAGAGAATAGACCTTATTAGGTTTTTGAAAAAAAAGTATGGGAATAATATAAAGGAAATTATTGAATACAAAGAGGAATGTATAAAAACCATTGAAAATATAGAGAAGAACGAAGAAGAAATAAAAATCCTGGAGAATGAATTAGCTGATTTAGAAAAAATAATATCCGAAAAAGCAAGAACATTAAGTAAAAAAAGAGTTCAAAATGCCAGGGAATTAGAAAAAATGATAGTAGATGAATTATCCTATCTTGGTATGGAAAAAGCTCAATTCAGAGTTGAATTTCGATATATTGAAGATAATGATAGTTTCCTAAGAATTAAAGATAGAGGGGTTAAGATTGAAGAAAATGGTATAGATAGAATAGAGTTTACCATTAGTCCGAATATAGGAGAAGATTTAAAACCTCTAGCAAAAATAGCTTCTGGTGGGGAATTATCCCGTATTATGTTAGCTATAAAAAATATTTTAATAAATGCAGACAAAATTGGTACAATTATCTTTGATGAAGTTGATGTAGGAATAGGTGGAGAGACATCAAATAAGGTAGGGAATAAAATTAAAGAAATATCCAAAAATACAATGGTTATATGTATAACCCATTCCCCTCAAATTGCATCCAAGGGAGATAATAATTATTTAGTAGAAAAAATTGTAAAAGATAATAGGACTATTAGTATAGTTAAAAAGTTAAATTATGAAGTAAAAGTAAAAGAAATTGCACGGATGCTTGGAGGTGAAAGTATAAGTGATATTACTATACAACACGCTAAAGAATTAATTAAAAATCGTGAGAAAGGAAAATAAATGAAAAGTACTAATATAAATATATATAATTATCCTATTAAAAAGTTGATACCTATATTAATCTTATTTATTATTTTTATTATAGGTTTATTCTTTTGCCTAGATTTTTTCGCTAATAGTGCTTTACCTAATAATAATCAAATATTTGAAAGTGAATATAATAACAAAAATTTATTGGTTAC
>CAYUUC010000409.1:0-3041 GCA_964447635.1 uncultured Spirochaetia bacterium | reverse complement strand
GAAACAACCTCCATGAGAAATGAAGAAGAAGAAATACTCTAGATGTGGGAATGAATAGGAGAGGTTAGGGGTAATGATTGCATGTATACTTCCTATAACAAAGAAATAAGTTATTTCGAATAATTTATAGTTTTTGGTTAACAACATAAAGAAGCACATATAGATAGCGAATCGTGATATCTGGAATGGTAGATGAAAACCAATATCAAAGGTTCCTTGAGTAATCTTCAATAACATAAAAAGCATATCTTGTATAATCAGAATAGAAGCCCATGTTATTCTAAAAGCGGTTCTGCCTGTTTCTCCTATTTGTTTGAATATCAATATAGCTATTAAGATGGTTAATGCAGTAGCTAATAAGACTAAGATATGCTGTGTGGAGAATAGTTTAAATCTAAAGTCATATTTTATACCCTTTGTATGGGGGTCTCCGAAATATCGATTGACTTTATTGTACAATAAATTTAAATCACCATAATTAACATTAAATTTATCATTTTTTATATTAATGGATATTTCTTCTTTATTGATATTGAATGTGATATGTCCATTTTCACCCTTATAATATTCACCTATGTATAGCTTATCGCTTTTCTTTCCTAAAAGTTTGTTATCTTTGTTTATTCTGAAAACCATGTAGGGGTTATATTTATTAATTAGGAATTCTTCCCATTTATTTCTAAGTTTATTTTTCTCGCCTTTACCTAGACTTTCATATTCAATACCTTCGTTTATGGCTTTTTCTTTTGTAAAATCATCGATATTTAAACCATAAATACCATAATATTCGATATCAGTGTTTATAGAGCATGATATTAATCCAGTGAAGACTAATATCAAACAAATCAAAATAATAAAAAGCTGTCGACTATTAATCATTACCACACCACCTTTACATTTTTATTATTAACCAGGTAATATAATCTATTTCTTATGGAAGATTTTAACTAAAAATGGAATAACGAAAATACTAGTTATGAAAGCAAAACTTAATCCTATAACTGCTAATTGACCCAATGATGCAAGTCCTGGATGAGAAGAAAATGAAATGCTTGAAAAAGCCATCAATGTGGTCAAAGTGGTTAGTAGAACTGCTTTTCCTGTTGATGACAGAACTAAAACGATATCCAATCCTTTCTCTTCCATTAATCTATAATATATATGAACGGAATAATCAATCCCTAAACCTATTATGATGGGGAATGCCAAGATGTTTACGAAATTTAGTTTAATTCTAAATAAGCCTAAAACTGACAATGTTGAAACCATAGCAATAAGTAAACTTAACGCACATATAAGTGTTCCTTTTATACTTCTGGTAGAGATTATGAGGATAAACAATATAACACTGAATGCGATAATAGATGATACGAATAAATCTCTAATCATATTTGTGGTTAGAAATCCCCATATCTTCACCAAACCCGCACCTTCTACTAAAGGTTCATCATTCTTTTCTATATTATTAATATTTAGTTTTAGGTCCTGGATTTGACTGTTAAGTTTTTCAACTTTTTCTGAATCTGGTTTTTGTTCTTTAATTTTTTCTAATTTGTTTACTAAATCATTTAATTTTTCCTTTTTATCTTGTTTTATACTTTCTGTATAGTTTTTTTCAAAAACTTTAATTTCTTTTAAATGTCTCTTAAAGAAATCTCTTTGCCATACATAGCCTGAAGGGGTTAGTATGACTAGATATCTATCCTCATCCCAATTTACATAATTTCTAACGAAGAATTCGTGATATTTAAGTATATCTTCATTTGATGAACCGAAGAAATTAGAATTATTACTACCATTATTTATATAATCATCTAGATTTTCTATATTCCTTCTCCACCCAAGTTTTTCGAACTCTCTTATTGATTTTCTGGCATTAATTATATTATCTGTGTTAAAGGTTGGATATAAATCTCTTTTATTTTCGTCTTTCTTATTTACTTCTCTTTCAAATTTAATGAGATTATCATAACCATCAATGATGAACAAATTCTGTGCGAATGATGTATTAAACTTTTCACCCATTATTTTGGATGCTTTAACACTTTCTAGGTGTTGTGGTAATAGTGAGTCTTTGTTTATTTCCACTTCTATTCTATGTAAAAGGAAAAATGAACATAAACCAAAAACGATTATAATAATTGCTATAATGCTTCCCAGAGGAGAATTCACTAATCTTCCCAGCGTTGTTAGCTTTTTACTATTTAAAAAGTCTTTATCAACCTTGTCGTATTTCCTTTCCCTCCAGGTAATGATAATAGGTAGGATATATACCATAGATAAAAATGAACATAGGACACCAGACGCCGCCATCACCGCAAGATGAGTAAAGCTGACAATCAAAGAGCTGATCAAAGCCAGGAATGAACATATGGTGGTTATTGCTCCGATGGTTAATCCTGCTCCGATACTATTAAATGTACGCTTCAAAACCTCTCTTTGGGAAGCGTCTTTTCCTAATTCAGCTCTAACTTCTCCATATCTCGCTCCGATATGGATAGCATAATCTATTCCAATACCAAAGAGTATTACTGGACTTATAATGGTGATTATGTTTATCATTTGAATAGTGGCTGAATAAATACCAAACATTAACAGAACTCCGATTAATAGAGGTATCATTGATAATAAGGGGTATATGAGTCTTTTTAATCCAATTAGGAAGATTAATAATATACCAACCAGTGTTATTATGGACATAGGTATAAAACCATTCAATATTGTCTTTTCTTCATCAGCACTTACTATTGGCCAACCAGTCCTCATTATATTTAAGTCTTCTTTATATTTTTCTTTTAATTCATTTAATATTATATCTAAGTTAATAGTAAAGATACGGGAATTAGATGGGATACTTATATCATTCTCTGGAATAACCATGATAAGATACATTAATCCTTTATCAGAATAGCTTAAATCTTTTGAATGAAGAATACTTGCAAAAATTCCGTTTAGGACTTTCTGTTTCTCTATATTCGCTTCTCCTTGGAGAGAATAAAGTAAGGGATTTTTGGTTACTGATAGGTCTGCCTTTCTATCTG
>CAYUUC010000408.1:0-3044 GCA_964447635.1 uncultured Spirochaetia bacterium | reverse complement strand
TATCGGATAGCTATGGAGTAACTGATTCATGGACAAACCACTATTCAGATGACAATGTATTAGATATGGATGTATACGGTGAGAACCTATATGCCTCAACAGAAGGCGGTGTAAGCATCTCCAACGACAGCGGTTCATCATGGGAGCAATACACCGTGGATGATGGATTGATAAGCAATTATGTATATTCCGTCCATGCCAGCATCGGATTTGTTATATACGCAGCAACAGACACCGGATTAAGCATCTCGGCAAACGGTGGCGAAACTTGTGAAAACTATACCACAGACGATGGATTAGCAGGTGTTCTGACATACAATGTCTATGTGGATGATGATACAGATAATGTGTATGTCGCTACAAACGGAGGATTAAGCGTATCAACCGATGTAGGTTCATCATGGACAAACTACGACTCAGCAGATGGATTGCCGGCTGATACGATATACGATGTATTTGTGAAAGACGGAACGATATATGTTGCTTCTTTCGCAGGCATCAGCATCTCATCCGATGGAGGGTCAAATTGGACAAACTACGACTCATCCGATGGTTTGGGTGGAGATGTGATAAACGCAATATATGTAGACAGTTACAGCAAGATATATGCTGTTGGTCTTGAAAGCGATTTTTCCATATCAGCTGATGGCGGATCAACTTGGAACACTTATGATGAAACGGACGGTATCGCAAGTAGTGTTATGGGTGATGTTTATGCTCATGATAATGTGATCTACATTGCAACAAGTGAAGGCTTAAGTGTATCTAATGATGCTGCTGCGACATGGACTAATTATGATTCTGCTGACGGTTTGTTTAATGATTTGATTACAACCGTTGATGGAGTCGAATAAGTTTAAATACAAGGGTAGGATATAATCCTACCCTCGTAATAGAAAAAACAATCTAATAGGAGGATTATCACAAAATGAAACTTAAAAAACTAACTTTTATTACAATAATCATATTAACATTTCTATTCATCTTTTCATGTGCTCCCAAGCCGGAAGAGCTGATTATTGGAACTTGGGAAGGTGAATTATTAGAGTTCACGAACTATAAATTAGAGGTGATGGAAGATGAGAGCTACAAAGCATACTGGGAAATAGATGGTTCCCAAGTAGAAGCACAGAATGGGACATGGTCTATTGAAGAAAACTCCCTAATACTTATGGTAGAAAATATCTATAACCAGTCAGAAGACGAATTACAACCTATCGAAAATGGAGACTTTGAAACACAGGAATACAGCTTTGGCATTGATGAAGATGACATGTCACTATTCGCTCTCACACCTGGAGAAAATGCTGACATTGAAACTCTAATGGGAGAATGGACTTCTCGATTATCTTTTACTTTTAAAGGTTCAACAATTACCGATTTCCTTGAGTATGAATTTACTTTTCTGGAAGAAGGATTAGTTGAGATACTTTTTAAAGATACAAGCGGAGAAGAGACAATTACAGGTACATGGAATTATGATAAAGAAACATTAAAATTGACTATTGAACCTGATGGTGAAGACTCTATTAATTTTGATGTAGAAATTGTAGGAAATACTGTAAGCCTTTATAATAGTGATGCAAGCTTTATTTCTTTCGGTTATGTATTGGATAAAGTAGAAATCAGAGTAATATTAAGCATTGATGGTAGCTTCTTTGCTACCACCAAGAAATTAGTATATCAACAAAAAACAAAATAGGAGGATTATCACAAAATGAAACTTAAAAAAATTAACTTTTATTTCAATTATATTAATAACATTTCTATTCATCTTTTCATGTGCCCCTAAGCCGGAAGAACTGATTATTGGAACATGGGAAGGAATTTTCTTTGAATATGAAAATTACAAATTAGTGGTTAATGAAGATGGAACATATAAAGCATATGAGGATATTAGTGGAACAGAAACAGAGTTTGAGAATGGTACATGGTCAATTGAAGAAAATATGTTTATACTAACGGTCATTAATAAATATGACAGTACCGCAGGTGAACTTCAACCGATAGAAGACGGTGATATTGAAACACAGACTTACACATTCGGTGTTGATGAGGATGATCTATCATTATTTGCTATAACTCCTGTTGTAAACACCAACTTAGATACACTTGTAGGTGAATGGATGGGAAAATCCAGTTATTCATATAAAGGTTCATCAACAACAGATCTAATTAAGTTTGACTTTGAATTAAATGAAGATGGATCATTCAAAATCACTGTTGAACAATCCGGTTCCTCTACAGTAACTACAACAGGTACTTGGAGTTATGATCCTGAAACACTAAAGATGAATATTGAAACTAGTGATGGAGATTCATTTGTTTATGATGTTGAAATTGTAGGTAATACCTTTATAATGGTCAGTGATCTTGAGAGTATAGGATATGTTCTGGATAAAGTAGAATAATAAGCAAAATAATTGGGGATAGTACTATCTGTCCCTTGTTTACCATAAAGTTATTAGGGTGTTAATTATAAGGTTTTTATTAATTCTTCTTTATAAGAGTGGAATTAGTAAGGGTCTTAAACTTTCCCTTAATTTAATATATTGGATAGGAGGTAATTTTGTTAAATAATAGAAAATATATAATCACAATTTTAATTATTACTATAACATTTTTCATAATGTGTACACCAGCCAGACCGGAGATCAATATCAAACAAGGATCTCAGGACATTGAAACAGGCAGTAGCTTCGACTTCGGAACACAGGAAGTACAGACTACTGCGGAAATAGATTTTACAATCAAAAACTTGGTAGAAGGTGAATTGGAACTTACCGGTGTGCCTTTCGTTAGAATAGAAGGAACGAATAGTGACTCCTTCTCGGTAACTTCTGAACCTGAGGCTACAATTACTGCAGGTGAAAGCACAACTTTTACAATTGGCTATACCCCTCAATCAGATGGAAGCAAGACAACTTCTGTATATATCGAAAGCAATGATGAAGACGAAAGCACTTATCAGTTTAGTCTGAATGGAGATCAGGGCTGTTCAATTCTCGTTTATCCCTTTGTAGTTAAGAACCTTGTCTATGTTT
>CAYUUC010000407.1:0-3070 GCA_964447635.1 uncultured Spirochaetia bacterium | reverse complement strand
TCTTCATATTCAGGTTTGACTTTAATGACTTTCTCATCAATAAAAGCAACCTTAATTTTCACTTTACCATAATCTGTATCAATGGATAGGGTTTCTCTTTTTAGGGTGGCTCTATTAACATATGATTCACGAATACCCAGTGATGAAGTCTCTTTTAGAAGGATATCTATTAACTTATGTTTATCTTTGGATTTTGATATTACAGTAATTTTATTAGCAGGACGGGACTTTTTCATTATAATTGGTGTGATATAAACATCTAATGCTCCGGATAAATAGAGCTTTTCTATAACCACTTCATAGTATTCAGGATTCATATCATCAATATTAGTTTCCAGTAATACTACTTTGTCATAATCATAATCACCTTCATCAAAGACCCCTCCTATTACCATAGATAATGCGTAGGAAATTGGGTACGCTTAGTTTATTTGTTCCATAACCATATCCGACAGCTTGGATAACCATATCACACATCTTCCCGAATCCAGAAGATAGGCTGGTAAGGATACCCGCACCTGTCGGGGTTGTGAGTTCACCTTCTATGCCCAATGATATTGCAGGTTTACCACGGATTATCTCCAGTGTAGCCGGAGCTGGTACTGGCATTAAACCATGAGCAGTATGTATGGTTCCTGTGCCTAACCTGAATTCAGATGTATATATCTCATCTACTTTCATTAAATCTTTTGCTATACAAAATCCTACTATATCAACTATGGAATCTATCGCTCCTACTTCATGGAAATGTACTTTGTCTATGGTAGTACTATGAATCTTTGCTTCTGCTTCTGCTATTGTTTTGAATATGCTTATGGATTCATTTTTTACGGTTTCTTTTAAACTTGAATTGCTGATGAGATTTTTAATATCTATAAATTTTCTATTCTCTTGTGGTTTATTGTTTATGATAATATCAATCTTTGTCCCTTTTATGGAGCTTTCAGTCTTATCTTTTATGGAGAGGTCAATTCCTTTGATATTTAATTTGGATATCTCGTCCTTCCAATCATCAAGAGGTAAACCCATATCAAAGAAAGCTCCCAATAGCATATCCCCAGCACATCCAGCAAAACAGTCGATATATATGATATTTTTTATATTATTTACTTTTTCCATCTTATAACTCATTACTATTTGTTTTTCCTTTCTATAAGTGTATTGATTAAGTTAGCTTGATAAGCAGCACCGAAGCCATTATCGATATTGACTACACTTATCCCTGGTGCACATGAATTAAGCATTGTCAGAAGTGCGGATAGACCTCCAAGAGAGGCTCCATAACCTACTGATGTGGGAACGGCGATGACAGGTGATGTTACCAATCCAGCTATGACAGATGGTAACGCACCTTCCATACCAGCTATTGCTATTATAACATTAGCATCTCTGAGCCTATCCAAACGGGTCAAAAGTCTATGTATCCCGGCTACACCTACATCATACATTCTGTCTACTTTAGAGCCTAGTGATTCAGCTATAAGGGACGCTTCCTCTGCTACTTGTTTGTCAGATGTTCCCCCGGTAGCTACTACAATCTTACCTATCCTATTTTCTTCATAAACGACGAAAGCCCTGACCAGACCTACTTCTTCGTTAATATATAAAAGGTCAAATTTTAGTTTCTTGATTTCTTTTATATGGGTATTATTTAATTTGGTTATAATGATGGGTTTTTTATCTTGATAAAGGGTTTCAATGATTGAGATTATTTGCTTATATGATTTATCTTTCCCATAGATGACTTCGGGGAAACCGGTTCTTAGGGGTCTTTCATAATCTAAGACTACAGAATCGAATTCTTTGTATCTCTCTACTATTATGCTTTTATATGCATCTTCAGGAGATATAGCCCTGTTTCTAACATCTTTGAGTATCTTCAAAATATCGTTATAGTTCATACTTATATATTATATACTATAATCATTTTACTTTTTTGACTGAAGAATCATCTTCTTCCATAGAAGAATAATTCATCTTACCTTTTTTATATCCTTCTAAATCAAGAGATACGAATTTAAAACCAATTTGTTGTATAGCATTCACTAATCTATTTAGTCTTTCTTTTTGAATAATCAGTTTAAAGTCTTCGGGCATCATTTCTATTCTAGCTGTATCTCCTAGATGTCTCACTCTAAACTTTACGAATCCCATATTTCTCAATATTTTTTCACTATCTTCGATTTGTTTTAGCTTTTTTTCGGTGATTTTACTTCCGAGAGGTATTCTAGTTGCGAGACATGTTCTTTCTTCTTTATCCCATGTTCTTAGGTTTAGTTTTCTGGAAAGCTCTCTAATCTCCTTTTTTGTTAATTCAGCTTCAACTAGTGGAGAGACTACATTATGTTCTATATCTGCTTTAGTTCCTGGTCTTATCTCTTGTATATCATCATAATTGGTACCATTAATAAGATAGTTATAAGCATTTTTTTCTTTTAGTTTTTGGATAAACACATCATCCAATTTTCTTTTACAATGGTAGCATTTATCCAATCTATTACTACAATACTCGCTGACATGTAATTCATCAGTTTCGATTAGTTCATGGTTAACATCAATTTCTTCGGCTAGTTGTTTAGCTTCTTCGATATCCTGTTCTGACCTTGACGGAGAAACAGCAGTTATTGCTAGGACTTTATCTTTGCCGAGAACCATCCTGCAAACTTTAGTAAGGAAAGTGCTATCAACACCACCTGAATATGATACTAGAACGGACCCTAGAGTTTTCAGATACTCTATTAATTTATTATATTTTTCGTCAATGTTCATAAATTTCTGTCCTTAAATCTTTTTAAATGATTCATTTATATAATAATCCTCTGTTTATTAGTTTCAAAGATTAATTGGTTAATTATAGATTAAATCTTGTTAATATTTTTGTGTAATAGTAGTAGAAGTTTTTTTGAATAAGTGTTTTAAAAAATATTAAAATATACATTATGAATAATAAAAATCCGATTAATATTTATGGGTAATTTATCATTAGTATTAAAAAAATCTTACTTGATTTTTTATCGTGTTGATATATAATTTAAAGTAAAGTGTTATTTTATATATTGAGATATTGTAT
>CAYUUC010000406.1:0-3114 GCA_964447635.1 uncultured Spirochaetia bacterium | reverse complement strand
GCGGCATAGGTTTCCGGGTTGCTCGTCGCCCTTAACCAGTTCAACCTGCAGGAGCGGGGAATTCCCCCCCCCCGAACCCCCATTATTGAAGGGGGCAGAAGGGGAAAGAAGGGGTGACTGTTGTTTGTGTTGATGATAGCGAAGACCTGAAAACTTAGACGGAGCGTAGAGGAACGGAGCGTAGATCTTAGTTTTCATGGGCTTTGCGGTGTGTTGGTGGTGAGGCTTTGTTTGGTTAGAGGCATAAGCCTGATGGGGGTTCGGGGGACTTTGTCCCCCGACTCAAAAAAATGATGCTTCGATAAAAGTTTGAGAGAATCCCCCCTAACTCACCTTATTAAGGGGAGAATGGGTAAAAGTGCGGGTTTAATGCCTTGCTCTATATTATTGTTATAAAAATAATCTTAAAAAAAGCATATCAAATATGAATAAAAAGAATAATAAGTAAAAATCAAATTCTATTATGAAATTATATAAATCCGTCTCTAATAAATATTTAAATAGTGGGATTAAAAATTCAACTAAAAAAAAGATAAATAAATTTCCTTAAATTACTCTAATAATGTAGATATATATTGATAATGTGGTATTTTTTATATGTATATTTTAATAAGTGTGGTTTTTCGTAATTATATGAAAGGCAGACTCTTTATACTGTTCATCTTTAGTGAGAATTCATAATTAGGAGATGTCTTTGATATGAATAAATAAAACAGTAGGTTATATAAATTAAGCGTAAACCCCTCATGATAAAGATTAAAGGCGTATAATGAATAGCGGGGGTAAATCATTATAATTTACGGATAAACCATAGATTTAAGGAGATAAAAAATGAAAAAGTATATTAAGTACATAATAATGATAATTTTGTTTATATTCCTGATGTCATGTTCCATATTCAATGGTAAAGTCGTAGGCTCATTCATAGAAGTAACAGTAACAGGAACATATTATAACGAAGTAACCGGTGAAATGACTACAGAAGAGGAAGAATTAAAGGCCATTGTTAACCTATACGCTCTAGATAAAGGAACAAAAGCACAAGATGGTGGTTACTTTCCAGGAGGTGGAGGTATAGTATACAGCTCCTCTTCAGGATTCGACACATCCGCACCAACGATCTCCGGTTCAGGAACTGCTCATGTAAATGGCTTTATCGCGAAAGGTCCATATTCCATAGGTTCAGTCGTATCAATAGCACTAATAGATGAGGATATGAATAGGATAGAAATTGGTTCTGAGTTCATAGATCAACTTAAAACCGAAACTGACAGTCTATCTGAATTCAGCATAGACTTACCTGCTACCGAAGATGCCAACATCGAGATAAATCTTAATGCCCTTTCATTCCTACAAACCGAAAGAATGTATGAGTTAATTGAAAATCAAGGATTAAGTTTCTATGAAGCTTATGTTCAATCTAAAGAAGAGATTCTACTATTAGTTAACCTTGAAAATGGAATAAAAGATTTTAAAGATTTTGAAAAGATGGATCTTAGAAGAGATAACGAAAGCAATAGTGTAATGCTACTCGCTAATAGTATTCTTGCAGGAACAGACCCCGTTACCAAACAAGGCGGATCATTACTACAAAATGTTCTACAGCAAATAAAAGAAAACGGTGCTATCATAGATGAATCGATAGGCGATCTTATAGCAGATAACCTCGCTAATCTTAACATCAACGAGATTTTACAGAATTTATCCGATTTCTTTGGTGGAGGTGTTGAATTACCCCAGCCTCAAGACTTTATGGATGATGATAATGATGGGGTGGTAAACCGTTTCGACGCAGAGTTAGTAAATCCTGTTGGTGAAATACTCACTGAAGACACGGGGAATCCTCCGGATGGGTCATTCAAATGGACAAGAGTAAGTACTCCTGACGGAGTAGGCAGGAAAGTTGGATATAGATTACAATTGTCTGCTAACCCATATTTTGACCCGCAATACACCGCTGAAGTTGACCTACCGCCAGATTCTGGTGCTGGTAACTATTACACTTTTGACGCCATCGATGTTAGTAACTTCGTAGCAGATGAAGTTTACTACTGGAGAGTAAAAGCTTTAGTCCTAGTCCCTACCGGTATAGATGATTTTGAAATTATAGATAAAAGCTGGTCAGGCTCCACATCCTTTATACCAAGGTTGTACCTGGACTCCTCCGCTCCTACTGGTACCATAAGTGCATTAAACGGGGTAACTCTGCCAACCAGACAGGTTATCATAGATAACACACAAATCATCGGAGCAGATACGATGAGCTTTAACATTGTCGGTTATCCTGACCTAAGCATAGATAACGTACCTTACGAACTTTTTAGAAGAATACTCCTCCCTACTGATGGTGGTTCTGGACCAGAATCATTTATCATAGAAGCTACCTTTAGCAATAACGCAGGTACTCTACCGACTCAAACTTTAAATGTAACCGTGAACACAGCACAGAATCCTAATGGTTCTTTCATAATAAATAAAGACTCGAATGAAACTATAAATCCTAAAGTCATGCTGGATTTAAGTGATATATCATATGCCTATAAGATGAGATTCAGTAATGATGGTAACAATTTCTCCAACTGGGTTCCATTCAGAACAAAGTTCCCTTGGGTATTGTTTGATTCACCGGGTGATCAAACTGTTTCTGCTGAGTTTGCCAATTCATACGGTTTTAACATTCAAGACATTACTGCAGATATAAATCTAGTGAACACCAATATGATAAACCTAACCATATCCGATGATTTTAGAGTGATTGTCGGGCATGACTTGGATAGTGACCAAAATTATGACTTCGAAAATTCAGATATTCAAAAGCTGTATCTTCCTACCAGTGTTTACAATAATACACCACACCAGATAAGATTCAAACCGGAAACAACTGTATACTTCAAGATTCTTCAAAATGATGGTGGTAGTTCTGGTCCATCATGGAGTGGCAGTGATGCAGATTTACCCGAAGAAGACACAGACTATGATGGGGTTGGATATGTATATTATATTGGTACAATGCCTGCATATGATATAAACCTTGAGATTGATTAAGCTAGATAAAAAATTATCCTACTGTGAAATTTTTGTTGATATAAGTCTGATCTTTTATTAAGAGACCCC
>CAYUUC010000405.1:0-3121 GCA_964447635.1 uncultured Spirochaetia bacterium | reverse complement strand
TCTTATACCAAAATTCGATAATTGTAAGAAATACAAAGAGACCCTCCTAATATCCTCTCATCTTCTCAGAAGATGTCATAGGGAGGACTTGAAGAAGTTTTGTTTATAAAGCATCTTTTACCAGATCTTTTGCTAATTCCTTCTCCTAATGAGGAGAAGGCTAGGATAAGGTCTCTTATATCATTGCTTAAGATCAACGACTTTTGGTATTATTTGTTGAATGAAGATATTAAATTTGATAATATAAGCAGAAAAATATAATAACAAAATTAATTCACAATAAGGAAGGAATATCTAAATATAGAAAATGTTTACTATAGGAGTATTCGCAATTATACCCATCAAGGAAAATTAGGTTTTACTGTCTCATAGAAGAGATATGGACTTATGGAATCTATCAGGAGGTAGACTCGAAAAAGAAGAAACCGGTCTACTTGTTAAAGTTCTACATCTACAAGGAGTCTATAGTAAATACTAACAGAAGGAAGAAAAGTAAAAAGCTTTGTAGCAAAACGGTTTATACATGTTCTATCTATTTTATTTCCCAGTTATCTTTCGTGTATTGGTTTTTAACCTGTTGTATAAATTCTTCTTTTTTGGTTAGGTCTAAATTTGTCGCCATCATGAACCTAACAAAAGGATCATAAGATTTAACCATCTGTAAAGCTTCGGCATAATCTTTGGAAAGAGTATCACCAACGATGATTAATCTCCAGTTGCCATTGGAGTATTCAGGAAGTAGCTTTTGAGGGTCATCAACCGAAATGACATCGGCACTTCCCAGGAAGTCAGGGGCGATAACAATTTTATCTGTGCTTTTTCTTCCAACAAGAGAGGTTACCAGGTCGGAGTTCTTATAGAACCTTCTGAGATAATCATCCCCTCCCGGTCTTAAATCGACAAAAACTATAATCCCATTTTCGGAATACCTGAAGTACAAGGATTTTTTCTTATCAATACGAGGTTTTACTTCTTGCCATCGGTCATATGTAATATTCTCACCGAATCTTAATATAGGAATAATTCTACCAGACTTATTTCTGAAGTATTGTTCAGAACATGATATAAGATACCTTTTTCTCTTACTCTTCTTATTAATCTCTTTATACTCATTTAAAATCTTATCAATATCTATAAAAGACTTTTTACCATATGGTTTTCTATATTTCAAGGAGTTTATGGATATTAGTTTGCTATATAGAGGTTCAGTATATAATACATTAATCTCATAAATATCAGCATCCTTAAGAATGCTTTTATCTTCTACTTTAAATTTAGAATTAGCTACAATATGGATATCTTTTCCCGATTTAGTTTTAGCTTCTATGGGATTAAGATAAATCAATGGTAAATCAGGATACCTTTGAGAGACTATGGCTGCTTCATCAACAGTTATTGTCATTTATTACCTCTTATTAATTCAGTTTTGTATTAGTCTGGATTCTTAGAATACAATAATGTATATTATTTAATTTATAATTAATTTATAGAAAAGATACATAATATTATATATCTAATCTACTCATAACTGATTAATTCTTTTTCTTCATACTCCCCTTCTTTAAAAATTTGTATAGCTTTGGTTAGAGCTTTATCATATTCAGTGTCTACAATAAATTCGGTATTATATCTATTTTTCTCATTATATAGCAACTCTCCTATTCTATTTATACTTAAGAATATATGATATTCTTCCTCCAATTTTTGTTTAAATTCCTTAACATCTTCTTTAGTAAATTTCGGATTATCTTTAAGAAATTCCTCAATAAGATTTTCCTCATATAATTTATTTTCATAGAATAATCTATCTATCAATTCTTCTTCGCTTTCCTTAATTAAGATATCAGGTTCAATACCCTGACCATCGATTAACTCTCCAGAAGGGGTATACCAATAGGCTATTGTTATTTTAAGACCAACCATTTTTTCCATATTGCTTTCATTCAACGGCATAAATGATTGAACGCTACCCTTTCCATAAGTCTTATTACCAACTAGCAAAGCTCTTTGGGTGTCTTTTAAAGCACCCGCGAGAATTTCGGAAGCTGAAGCCGAATTCTCATTAACCAGGAGTATTAATGGAATATCAATATAATCATCCTGGTCTTCTTCTGCATAGAGTGTCTGTCGCACCTGTTCTTCTCTACCAACTGTATAGACTATCTTACTTTCCTTAAGGAATATATCGGATATTTCTTTACCAGCATCAAGTGTTCCACCAGGATTATCCCTAATATCCAATATAAGATACTCCATACCTTTAGACATTAAATCGGTCATAGCATTCCTTACCGCTTGAGGAGAGGTATTACTGAATGAAATTAGCCTAATATATCCTATATCATTTTCCAGAATCTTGTATTTTACAACCGGGATTTCGATTATAGCCCTTGTAATGGTTATTTCTATAGGTTCGATTTTACCCGGTCGTTTAATCTTTAAGGTTACATCTGTCCCTGGTTCTCCTTTTATCAAGCTAGCTGCTTTCATTGATGAAAAACCTTCAGTAGATTGACCATTGATTTCAATGATGATGTCTCGGGGTCTTATGCCGGCTTGAGCGGCAGGAGTACCTTCGATAGGCTTTACTATTTCGATTTGGTCATCCTTCTTGATTATATATGCCCCGATACCGGCAAATGTCCCTTCAATGTCTTCAGTAACCTCTTTAAAGAATTCCGGGTCATAAAAAGCGGAGTGAGGGTCGCCAAGTGATTCTACCATACCTCTTATAGCACCATAGAATAGCTCTTGGGTATCAAGTTTATCCACATCCACAAATCTATCCATTATCTTTTGATATGCTTCGTTGAAAATTGGTATTAGTTCGTCATATTCATCAGATTGTGCCCCCGCACCGGGAACTAAATCCGTGTTGAATATTAATATTATTCCACCAATGATAGTTACAAGGAATACAACTAGAGCAATCCATATTACTCTTTCATTAACTCTCATTTATATAAATCCTTTTATTAGCCAAAATTTTTATTTAAATAGCTGTTTTTCTAATATAATGCATTGTTTGCTTTTTACAAAGCATTATAGATTATGGAAATTACATTAGTTTATTAAAATATAAATATAATCACATATAATAAAAAATAACCTATAATCCCAC
>CAYUUC010000404.1:0-3142 GCA_964447635.1 uncultured Spirochaetia bacterium | reverse complement strand
GATAAGGGATATTATTTTATGGAAAAAATAATCGGTATAGATTTGGGAACAACAAATAGTGTAATTGCTATACTAGATAATGATGAACCCTTGGTTATTCCTAATAAAAGAGGTGATAGACTTACACCATCTGTAGTAGCTTTCGCTAAAAATAACGAAGTCCTCATCGGTAAAGCAGCTAAAAACCAAGCAATTATTAATTCAGAAAAAACTATAAGTTCTATTAAAAGAAAGATGGGAACTAATTACAAAATAAATATTGGTAACAAGAAATATACTCCACAAGAGATAAGTGCTAAAATCCTATCTGAGTTAAAAAAAGATGCTGAAGAATATCTGGGGGAAGTTGTTAACAAAGCGGTTATTACCGTACCAGCATATTTTAACGATAATCAAAGACAAGCCACTAAGGATGCAGGGAAGATTGCTGGATTGGAAGTAGTGAGAATCATTAATGAACCTACAGCAGCTTCATTGGTCAATGGTTTAATTCAAGAAAATGAACAAGTGGTTTTGGTTTATGACCTAGGTGGTGGAACATTTGATGTATCTATCTTAGAAGTTGCTGATGGGGTCTTTCATGTAAAAGCCACCTGTGGGAATAATATGTTAGGTGGGGATGATTTCGATAATGCTCTTCTCGAATTGATATTGACCAGGTATAAAGAGAAAGAAGGTATAGACTTATCCAACGATAAAATGGCTATACAGAAATTGAAAGAGGAAGTTGAGAAGGCTAAGATTGAGCTATCCGAACTAAATCAAGTGGAAATCAATATTCCATTCATATCCGCAGATAAAGCCGGACCTAAACATCTAAACATTTCCATTAAAAGAGAAGATTTCGAGGAATTGATTGATGAGTATATCGAAGAAACAATTAATCTAACTAAAAAAGCTATTGATGATGCTGAATTAGACATTAATGATATAGATAAAATCTTACTAGTCGGAGGTTCCACCAGAATACCCAAGGTTCAAAGAGAAGTATCAGACCTATTAGGTGATGAAAAGATTATAAAAAACATTAATCCAGATGAAATTGTAGCACTAGGAGCAGCGATACAAGCAGGCATCATTGCTGGGGATAAAAAAGGTGTGGTCTTGGTTGATGTAACACCATTATCATTGGGAATAGAAATAGAAGGTGGTATATTTACTCCAATTATAGATAGAAATACATCTATACCCACAACTCAAACCAAACTATTCACCACAGTAGCTGATAAGCAGAAATCAGTAGAAATCCATGTCTTACAAGGGGAGAGGACAAGAGCATCCGAAAATATATCATTAGGAAAATTCCAGCTAAGTGGTATTAGAAATGCTGAAAAGGGAGAACCTCGTATAGAGGTTACTTTTGGGGTAGATGTAGATGGTATAGTAAATGTAACAGCACGAGACCTAGATACTAATGCTCAACATCAAATAACCATAACTAACCAGGTTTCTTTATCCGAAGAAGAGATTGAAAAGATCATCAAAGAGGCAAGAAAGAATAAAGAAGAAGACTTAAAGTATATAACAATCAAGAAAAAAATGGAGTTATTAAAAAATAATAGAAAAGTATTAAATAATACTCTAAATAAGAAAGATGGTTCATTAAAAATCGAAGAAGAATTGAAAAATGAAATAGAAAAAGCTATCAATCAAGCCGATAAAATTATTAGAGAATGTGAAAGGAATGGTGATTTAGAAGAAATATCTGATTGTAATGATAACCTAAATTTTTTACTTGGTGAACTTAATGCTGAATTAGAAAAGATAGACCTTAAAGGCAAAAAAGCAAAATAAGGAGCTTGCTTTTATTATGTCTCACACAACGATTAACTATTATAAAGTTTTAGATATAACTAATAAAGCTAGTATCGATGATATAAAGAAATCTTATCGGAAAATGGTTTTGAGATATCATCCTGATTTAAATAAGAATCCTTTAGCAGTAAGAAAACTACACGATGTCATTAAAGCTTATAAAACCCTATCAGACCCAGAAAAGAGAAGTGAGTATGATAGAAATATTAGAAGTTTTAAAGTCTATAGTGGATTCCCAGACTTAAAAAAAGAGAACCATAATCCCAAAAAGAAAAGCAAGAAAGAAGAAAAAAAAGAGGAAAATAAACAGAATAACCTTTTCTCAAAAATTAAAATAGGATTTAAAATCTTTAGAAGCAGAATAATTAATAAGTTTAATAAACCACCTGAGATTATTTTAGCCGATAAAAAACTCTTAAAAATACCAATACCAGAACTTAAAGAAAGATTCTATACATCTGAAAATAAATATGTAAGATGTGAAGCATTAAAAGCATTAGCTGTATTGTTAAAGAAGAAAGCATATACCGAAATAGAAAGAGGATTCAATGATATTAGCAAAGATGTTAGATTGGTTAGTATTAAAACAATAGGATATCTTAATATTAGACAAGGTCTTAAACATCTGGAAAGATTATATTCAAACTCTGGTTCTACTCTAAGGAAAGCTATAGTATTATCCGCTTCTTATATTAATAGTGAAAGAAGCAGGAAAATTATCATAAATGCATGTCAGGATAAAGAGTGTGATATTAAAATAGAGGCTTTGAAAGCCTTTAGAAAAATGAACATGGGTGAATATATTAATAAAATATCATACCTCGTTTATGATAGAAATGAGGAAATTCGCAAAATAGCCCGGGAATTATATGAAATGCACAAAGAATTGAGTTAAACCATATTTATTGATTACCTTCTATATAGTCATCAACCATCATATTTGAATCCGAATTCTGGTTGTTTTCTTTTATTACATATCGTTTTATTAAATATACTGATATCAAAGTAATCGAACTTACTCCTATCAAAATATACAAAATGATCTTGGATTCCATTTTCATATCATCGATTATAAGCTTTTCTATATTAAATATGAGTAATATGAAAATAATAAATAAAATACCTAATATTATAAGGAATGGTTTTAATAGTTTATCTCTTTTCAATAATGTGGTAGATATTATACAAGATATACCAATTCCAGCAAATGTAAATAATAAAATCCTGGTTATGTTTAATTGTTGTACTGTGGTTATAGTCACTTGCTGGTAAAAGAAAACAACTAAAATGGCAATAAGCGATATTATTTTTATAATATTTAATATTT
>CAYUUC010000403.1:0-3146 GCA_964447635.1 uncultured Spirochaetia bacterium | reverse complement strand
GTCTTTGGTATAAATCTCACATATTGGTATTCGGTAATTTTCACATACTTCTACTGGAAAACTATCTATCAGAAAGATATTTCCTTTATTCAGTTTCTTCCATAAATGTGAGAAATTATGAAATATAAAAATCAACACATCTTCCAAAGAATGTAATCGTCTGTTAAATTGGCTTTTATTGAGCATATCAGGGATTATTATTATTATGTTCTTTAAACAAAATTTTTAGTTTTTATTATAGTAACTTACAACTGGGGTTACTAACTTTTTTACTATTTCTTTTATAAATTTAGATAAATAGGTAAATAATACCGATAAAATAAATCAAAATACTGCTATTATGTTGATTTTTTTCATGATAATTAGTTATATAGAATCATTAAAATAGAGATGAAATCATGAGAAAATGGGCTTTGAATAATGTTAAAGGCTGGTTATTTAATAGTTTATTAAAAAATTATTACATATATTTATGATTATATATTACTAAATATTAAATATATCTCTTAAGAAAATTATCACAAATATGGTATTATTATCTAATAAATTTAATATACCACCAAATTATTATTATTGGAGAAAATTAAATGAAAAAAAATTCAATTATAATATTAGTACTGGTAATATTTATCATCATTTTTCTACCTGCATTTACATTCTCGCAAGACCTTACCGATTTTGGCTTAATCAATTATGAATGTGATTTACCCCCTGCATCTGTATTGATTCAGGAAGAGAATAATGTAACTATTGCTGAAGCGGTTATTATTAATATATTTCCCGGATTTGGTCTTGGTAGCTATATTCAAACAGGTAACCCTAGAGGACATTTAATTGGATATGAATTTGGTTCTCTGTTTATTTTGGCTGGAGATTTATTTTTTAATAATCCTGAAGATGATATTGTGGTCAATTGGAGTTTAGGTGTCTTTGGAATAACTAAATTATTTGCTATAATGACACCTTTTTTTGAAAATAATAAACCTTTATGGTTTTCTATCTTACAGGATATTTTTTTTGGATTACAGACTGGAAGTGTATATTACGGTGACTATGGAGGTTTAAAAATATCTGGCATTATATATGTTATAGCAGGATCATGGACTTTTATTAACTTATTTATAGCCCTTTGGAATTTAGGTAATGATTGGAAAGGTACTAATCATGATAAAAATCCAGGTGATGTTATAAATAAATTATCATCTATTGATATATACCTTTTAATCTCTTATGGGGTTGTAGGATGGTTAGTTTTAATTGAAAGGATATACAGTGTTTACCGTACTATAAGGATTTATAACGACCCAAGTCTTATATAAAGTCGCGAAGAAGCATTTGATCTGGAAGAAGAGGATAATCCGGAAGGAAATAATTTACTGGAATATAAACCATTATTGGGTATTTCATTTGATGGAGATTTATTATTAGGATTAGGGCTTCATTTCTAATAAATAATCGATAATTCTTACAATCTTACTACTAACCCAAGTTGTATATCAAAAAATCAAGTAAATATTATTCTCAAAATAACAATACTTATTATATTATACACAACTTGGATTATTATTATATTTATACTTATGAAAGAAATAACCAATGATAATCTTAGCTATGAAGAATACTGGAAGGAAAAGGAACTAGAATACAACGCAAAATTAATCCTACCATCATATTCTATTCTTCATAATACTATAGGAGAGAAGAAAAAGCCCATTAGTGGCATGTTATACTTGATGACTGATGGTTTTCATTTTGAGGAGTTTACCCATACAAGCCCATTGCTAGCCTTATTTAAGACATTTATTAAGAAAAAGAAACAACACACTAATAATATAAAAATTGACCTTAAAAAATATAATATTTTAAATATAACTGATAGAAAAAATTTAACTCCACAAAGAAAAAATAAAAATGTACTTAAAAAAATTTTATCAACTTTTCTTAAGTATGAATATTTTATTATTATCCATACTATAGAATCAATTCAGAATCAAAAAACATTTTTATTCGAGAATCTGGTCAAGAACTATGTATGGTTAGAAAAGTTCAACGAAATCCAAGATTCATCCGAATAATATATAGAGGGAATAATAACATTATCCTCATTTTCGGGGGTGGGTATTATGATTAAATTAAAAGATGGTTTTGTTTTATGTCTGATTTCTTTAGTAGTAATAGTTCTCTTTATTACACAGGTTTTTCCTCAAAATGGAGAAACTAGTGAAGAACCTTTAGATGATAATAATCCTGGAAATTATATTATTGATTCATTAATTGAGTGGGTTATTAATAATATTGTAGTAAAGAGTGAACAGATTGTAATTAAAGATTTTACTCATGTAGAAAAATTAGATGATATTGGTGAAAATTACCTCTTAATTGGAAATTGGGATAAAGCTCTTACAATATACAATACTATAAATAATTTAGCTAAAGCAAACCAAGACTCAATCTGGCAGATAATTTCAATTAAGAAGATAGCCTTAATCAACCACAGGATATATAAATATGATGAAGCAATAAGTCTATATAATGATGTATTAAATATGGTTGGTAATGAGGATATATCAAATCGAATAGAGATTCTGGCTTCTATTGGCAATGTATACAATCTTAAAAATGACACCATTTCAGCATTAGAATATTTCAATAATGCTCTGGAATTAGTAAATGATACAAATCAAAGTATAAAACCTGCCATCATAGCCTATCTTTATAATCATTATGCTAAAACTCTTATTAGTGAAGGCAAACTCACAGAAGCAATGGAGTATCTTGATTTAGCCCTTGACAATTCCAATCCTCTAACCAGAAACGATATCATATATTCCGATATCATAAACAATAAAGGACTAATATATTACCTTAAAGGAGATTATCCAAAATCCATAGAATACTTTAGTAATGCTATTATATTGAATATAAGAAGATTAAATCTTATTCGACTAGTTGAAAACTATGAAAACATGGGATATTCTAAATTCCTCAATGAGAAATATCCTCAAGCAATAGAAGATTTTCAAAATTCCTTAAGAATCAGCAAAAAAATCAAAGATAAATATAAAATAGCAGATTCATACAATAATATTGGCATGGTAAAATTTCATCAAAATCAATTCGATGATTCCATTAAATTCTATAATATG
>CAYUUC010000402.1:0-3152 GCA_964447635.1 uncultured Spirochaetia bacterium | reverse complement strand
CATGCTATACATAATATTAGAATTGTAACAAATACATTATATACATTATCATTAATGTCTTTGAATTGTTTTAAATTGTTTTCTACTTCCTCATCCAAATCTTCACTAACTTCTAACCTGAATTCGTCATCTATTTTGCTTTGAACTAAGGTTTGTAATTCCTCATCGGTTAGGGCAGGATTCTCCTCTTCTAGTGTTTCTTTTAGGTCTTCCGTCTTTCTTTCGATGACCACAGGTCTGAGTTGTTGCCGTAATTCCTGTTCATCGGGTCTTATTGCAGATGAAAAGACCATATAAGCTATCAATAAACCGAATGCTACGATAATCCATCCTATCGGTTTTTTTATAGCGGCGATAATAAGGTCGTCAAGTTCAGTTTTTGTTTTACTGGTTAACTTTTCCAGAGCCTTAACTATTATATTGACAAGTAACCATCTGATAATAAAAGTCAAAATGATTATGCCAAGTAATATTAAATAATATCCTGACTTTATGCCGAAAATTTCCGGTGTTTGTGTTTGTATCCAAGTTTCAATGGAATTCCATAATTCACCCATATTAAATTTGACCTCCAATATATGTACTCTAAATGCTTATTAAATTCAATTTACTCAAAATAACATATATAGTAAATAGAAAAAATTTTAAAAAAATTAGAAGTTTTCCTTTGATCTTTATAAATATAATATAAGATATCAAATTGGACTTAAAATCAGATAATTTTTTATGAAAGCATATAGTAGCATTGATAAAAAGGTTTTCATAGATTATATTTAAATTAAAAAAAGGAATGTCTATGAAAACCTTAATAAACAAATTTGAATCAATATTACAATATTTTCAACTTGAAGTCAAGTTAAAAAAAAATCTATATGAATGCAGTTTTTCCAAAAGTTAAATCAGTAAAGAGATTTATAAAGATAATAGAGATTTATATATTGTTTGCTCTGGAAACTTATAAGTTTTCCGCCAATACAATATTTACTAATTCAGCAGATAAAAAATGCTTTTATAACCTCATTAAGCAAGATAAGTATAATTTTTCCAATTTATTATTGGAACAAAGTTGTGAAATCTTAAAAGATTTTTTGGAAAAACATAAGAACCATAAATGTTATGATAGTTGGGTTTCTCGTAACCGAATTACTATTGTAGTGGATAAAATGGAATGCCCAAGAACAACAAGTAATTTCGAGAAATCAAAAAAACTTTATAAAAGCGATAATGGTCATTACCTTATTAATATAGCTTTTGTAATAGGAGATAGTAGATATATTTTTGATTTGAATAGTGTTTTATATGATCCGGATTGTGGAAAGTCTAGCATTAAAGTTGCTTACGATATGATTATTGATTGTATTGAGTATCTTAATAGTCATTGTATAGAAATGAATAGAATAAGGCTTTGTGTTGATCGGGAATTTCTAACTAAATATATTAAGAACTATTGTTCTGCAAAAGGAGTTAGTTTCATAACACGTGCTAAAAGTAATACAGTTTTCTATGATGCTGATTTCAAATTTAACTCAAGATTTCTTAAGGAATATCTTTATCACATATGTCTTGATGATTTTAAACAAAGTGTTCAACTTGATAGTTGGAGCAAAAAACATAATCGTCCTTATTATGATTATTGGACACGTATTTTTGGAAGTAACTTTGGTAACGTTAGAGTAGTAGCTGTTAAGACCCGAGGTAAATATTTAGACAATAAGAATTACAAAAGAAATATTCATATCTTGATAAGCTTTTGTACAGAGTTGAACGCTGTCCAGATAATTGAAACTTATAAAGGGCAAAGATGGCAGGTAGAGGTTTTTCACAAAAGTTACAAGAATGATCTTGAATGTGTTACAAGCTATGTTGGAAAAAGTTTTATTGGTTTAATGAATCATTACATTCTTCGTGCTATTGGACATCTTTATTTGTCTAAGTATAGATTAGATAAGACAAGTTGGAAATACACAATTGGCAAAGCCAAACGATATTTTTCTATGTTAATGTAGAACTATGTTTTCATAAATATGCTTAAATTATTCTGATTTTTTATTGGTCTAATTGAGTATTTTATGAAAATTACAGGAAACTTTTAGTCTTTTATTAAATATAATTTATCCTAATGTAAAATAAAAGACGGTCCCATTTTCAGGAGTACATTCTGCCCATATATCTCCTTTGTGTTTCATGATAATACGCTTAACACTTACCAGACCAAGACCAGTCCCCTCGTATTCATCATTTTTATGTAATCTGCTGAATTTTGTGAACAGTTTGTTTGTATCTTCCACATCAAATCCTATACCGTTATCTTTAACATAATATGCTGTTTTCATATATATTTCTTTACTTCCTATCTCTATGTGTGTTATCTCATTCTTTCTGGTATATTTTATGGCATTGGAGATAAGATTATCCATAGCATTCTGTATCATATCATAATCCCCGTTTATAATCATATCCGGTTGTATAGCAGTCATGATTTTTCTATCACCTTCATTCAAGATATATCTATTAATAATCCTTTCTGATAGTAAACTTAGATTAATTTCTTCAAGTTTTACAGGTTTATTAGTCAACGAGAATAGTTTCAATATACCTTTTATGATAGAATTCATTTGATTAGCTGACTCAGTAATAGAATTTAGATAAAGATTTTCCCGTTCATCAAGCTTATCCTTTCCTGCTGATTGCCTTAGTAACCTCAAAGCAGAATTAATACGGCTAATGGAGTTTCCCAAGTCATGGGAAAGTGTAGAAGAAAACACCTCCATTTCGGTGTTTGCCATTTCAAGACTTACATTCACATCTTCAAGCTTGTTATTCATCCCCATTAATTCTTCATTAATGCTTGTAAGTTCTTCGTTGGATTGTTCAAGTTCATTATTAGCTAATTCGAGTTGTTGTGTCCTTTCTTTTACCTTTTTTTCTAATATTAGATTGGTTTCTTCTTTCTTTTTCAATAATTTTTTCTGGTTTTCTTCTTTTTCCTTTTTAGTAGAATAAGCTCTGTCAAAGAATCCTACTACTAATATTAATGCTAAAATTACAAATCCCATGTCATAACCGAATTTATAAAATATCTCGAAAATTTCTAAACCTAAGTTATAAAATAATTCAAACTCTTTTTGTATACATTTAACGCCGGAAGATAC
>CAYUUC010000401.1:0-3152 GCA_964447635.1 uncultured Spirochaetia bacterium | reverse complement strand
TTTAATTATTATTTTTATTCAAATCCAAAGAATACATAAATTCTTCTAAAGCTTTATCATATTCCTTTTGGTTGTAATATATTTTAGCTAAATCTGATTTATAATTAGAAATAATTCTATCATCTTTTATCTCAGTTATTAAATCTTCGGACTTTTTTATATAATCATTTATTTCATCGTATTCTTGTTTTTCCCAAAGCTCAGATATACTTTTATGGTATTTATCTAAAAGATGGGTTTTTGTTTTTTGTATTTCATCTTCAATAAGTGCGATAAGTTTCTGATAGTATTCGATTGCTTCTTGGTTAGCATAGTTATTTTCTGCTTGTTTCGCTGCTTTTTCGAAATAATCCATCTTTTTCTGGGTGTTATCTGTATTTTCATAATGGTGAGCTATTATATCAATTCGGTCGGGATGATATTTTTCATAATATTGGGCGATTTTCTCATGTAATGTTCTTCTATAGGAGAATAGCAGGCTGGAATAGGATACTTCTTGAGTTATAACATGTTTAAATATGTATTCAATATCAGGTTCTGGTATATCCAGTTTCATCAAATCGAGAACCCTCAAACGGGATAAGTTACCATCTAATAATTCTTCTAACTCTTTCTCATCCTTACCTAAATCTATGGGATAAATGGAGTGTAAAACTTTGTACTTAAATTGACGACCTATTACCGAAGCAACTTTCAATGTTAATTTACTACTTTCATCCAGCTTATCTATACGACTTAGAACTATATCCTGGATTGTATCCGGGATATCGATTTTGGATAAATCCCTTAATATCTCGTATTTACCATTTTCTTTTTTGAATTGGATAAAACCATTATCAATTAATGAGTTTAAGATTTCTTCTATGAAAAATGGATTTCCTTGGGAACGTAATACAATTAATTTCTTAAAGTCTTCACTAATCTTTTCAATATTCAACTTTCTATTAACCAACTCTATGGTTTCATTTGGTTCTAAGTAATTTAATGAAAATCTGGTGTGATGTTCGTAATTAAATATTTCTTTGAAATTCCTATCTATGGGGTCTCCCAGTGGTCTATGAACTATGATAATTAGGATTCTTTCTTCTGATATATTTCTACAAACATAATTTAATAGTTCTAATGATATCGAGTCTATCCAGTGAGCATCTTCTACTATTATAAATAAACCATCCTCTTCTTTTGCTCTATATTTCAATGATTCAAGGACTATAGAAAAGAAGTTTTCCTTTTTTAATTTAGCATCTAGATGTTTAGTTAATTCATTATCCTCCATTTCTATTCCTAATATATTGCATACGATAGGAAGCTTAGAAACAAAGTTTTTATCAACTTTAGAAAGATAATCCTCAATTAATTTTTTTGCTTCATTAGGTTCACTGTTAGTAAGCTGGAAAAAATCTTTTAGTATTTCATTCCATGAGAAATATGGAATACTTGTTCCATAAGATAGACAGTCCCCACCAAATCCTTTTATACTTTTTTTAAATAAAATTGATATAAATTCATCCGATAATCGACTCTTACCAATTCCAGCTTCTCCTACAATGCTTATGATTTGTCCTTTATTCGATTTTGTTTTATCTATTAGTTGATTGAATGATTCAATTTCTTTCCTTCTCCCTACTAGAGGTAATATTTCCGCTTGTCTTCTTTCAAAATAACCTTTATATGCTTTTTGTTTAATATTGTTCAAACTATATATTTGAATTGGTTGCTCTCTATTTCTTACTTTAATTTCTTCTAACTTTTTAT
Source organism: uncultured Spirochaetia bacterium (assembly GCA_964447635.1). GTDB lineage: Bacteria > Spirochaetota > UBA6919 > CAYUUC01 > CAYUUC01 > CAYUUC01. The sequence goes on along the minus strand of CAYUUC010000401.1, from coordinate 1,397 downwards.
ATTCTATCAGCTTTTCCACTCTCTCAAAGGTATGGGATTCGAATATGATAGAATAATCATTTTGTAAAGAGTATTGCATTAACCTAGCAGCCACGTTAACTATATCACCAATGGTTGTGTAAGATTTATATAACTTATAACCTACTATACCAGCATATACATTTCCGGTAGCTATTCCGATATGTTGGTTTTTAATAAATGGTAGTCTTCTTCCTTCTTCCAATATTTCAGATGCACATCTTAATGCTCTTTCGGCGTCATTTTCAAAGGACTTGGGAGCTCCGAAATAAATCAAAATTTTATCACCTTTATCTCCACCTTCGTATTCTTGAAGTCTACCGCCGTATTTGATGATAACTTTATTCATTTTTACTATATATTCTTGTATTTGCTGTTCGATTTGTCCTTCTTTATGTTCCATCCCGGAAAAACTAACAAAAATCGCTGAAATTCGTCGGTGTTCGGATAGGAATGATGTTTGTCCCAAAACAATTCTATTATAAATCTCTTCTGGTATGAATCCTTTTATTTTTTCGATAAGTTTAATCTGAATATCTTTTCCCAAATTGTGTGGATTTATAGGATTAATATAATTATAATCTTTAAAGTGTGATTTAATATCAATTATTCTAGAGAATCCATCCTTTGTTTTATAATTGATCTTATCTTTAATATATTCAAGAGCTTTATTAGATATCCATATTTCACCAGATGTAGCGACAGATTCCGCATCAGAACTACCCTTTATGGGGTCACCCAGTAAAATAAAATTATATCCGTTATATTCATTACCTACACATCTAGTACTTATTTTCCCACAGTCTATTCCAATTTTCATAGCCAGTTTGAAAATTCCAGCTATGGTCTCTATAAACTGAAATTTATTATTAATCAATTCTTGAATCTTAATAGAACATTGAATGACCTTTAATAAAACATCATGATAGCTTTCTTGGGGGCTTTTAATAAAGAATATTGTAGTAGAATCTCCTGCAGTCTTTTGTATATAACCTTCATGATTTCTGACTATTTCTTCTATATTTTCAAAATAGTTGTTGAGAATTCTGGACATCTCCTCAGCACCTTCATCTCCGATTCTGGATAATGCTTCACTCATAGTAGTAAAACCGGAAATATCCGAAAAAAGAACAGCTGTTTCTTCATTTATTGATTCAGTGATTAAATCTTTATCTGGATTTTTGATTAGAAATTCGACAAAATTTTGTGGTAGAAAACCAATCATTTGCTCTAGAAAGCTTTCTTTTGAGTTCATATAATACAGCTCCATTATAACAAATATACTTTAATTATAACAATATAATATTCCTATGATAAGAATATTAATAAAAAAAGATAGATGTAAATATCATAATGATAAATCATCTACAATTATTGTC
>CAYUUC010000400.1:0-3156 GCA_964447635.1 uncultured Spirochaetia bacterium | reverse complement strand
TTAAAAGTTTAGTTTTTATGTTAAGCGGGAATTAACCCACATCATTCCCATCTCTCCAGTCCACGCGTCCCTTTACCTCTCCTGATGAGGTGAGAGTACTAGTAAAAGTTCGGGTATTTCTTTCACCCTAATTTTTACTAATCCATTTTCCTCATTAGGAAAAAGTTACATGCGTCTCCAAAGTAGACGAAGGGTCTATAGGCAAGAGACTACCTAACTTAACCGCATTAATCCTTAAGGATGTTGTTCATTCGAAAACAGCTTCAAAAATAGATTTATTAAAAATCAACAACAATTCACTAAAAAGTGATAATAATTAATGTTAATAAATAGTTACAAGCTCTTATTCTATTTCGTCTATTCCTTGCCAGTCCGGCACCAAATCCCATGATGATATGTATGTAGAATGCGTGAAACCAATATCCATAACATCTATTTCATTTTCATTGAATAATGATTCAACAAAGAAAGTATTAATATTTCCGTTTTTATCTTCTCTGTATCTCGTTGAAGATACCCATACCGGTCTATCATAGAACAAGAAATCATCACTATCATAGTTCAAATTACTATTATCTATTGATGTACTAGAATAATCTTTTTTTGAGTAATAATAATCTTCTTCTAATAGAGAACCCAATCCCATTCTTTTAATTAGACTATAAATATCTATTCTATAGTTCCATAAGTAACCCCAATTATTATCATTGATTCTTGTTTTGATACCATCATTATTGTATTGTAAAATATCATCAAACGAACCATCATAGTCTGTATCTACACCTTCAATAGGTCTACCAACGTCTATATATTGAGAAAATCTAACATCTTCCCAAGCATTTATAAGCCATTCAATATATTTTGATTCTGATGATAAATATCTTAGTATACCAAAACTTCCAACAATCTGTCCTTCATGATTGACTGCTATGAAAGGGTCTGACATCATATTCAATATTCTTGCACAATTTTCTTTTACGATAGAGCTGCTATTATTTAAGCCGGCAAAAATTGCTCTTACATATTTGTCTTCATTATAGAATTGTTTTCCATCTTCGCTATATTCAAAATACCTAATATCATACAAACTTTGAATATCCCAATTTCCCGCATGATCTCTGTATCCTACATGATTAACCATTTCATTATTATCATCAAAATAATATGTTTGTAAAGTTTCAAACTCGATACCATCATCTAATGGGTCATCCATAATTTTTGGTCTATATGATTCAATTTCCGAAACATAATTTCCAGAGCTAACCGATACTTCACCTACTTCTTCATCAGTGTTTAATATATCCAAATTATATGGTTCATCACTTATCATATGATAACCATATATAAGTTCATATGCAGCAGGATTAATTTTTTTTACATGTCTTAATTTAAGAGCAACTAAATTACTTAATACTTTCATATCTATCCACCATGGAGCAAGTCTAATTGACCTAATTCGGTATCTGGGATCAACATTATTAACTTCTCTAAAGAAAATATCATTATGAATTAGTGTAATAAATTCTTTTGGAGTAACGTTTTGTAATATTAGTTCATCTCCATTATAAATTTTATTAAGTAATACCTTTCTGGTTATCTTATTGTCTAAAACTTTTAATGCATATATAACTGACCCTGACCTCTCAATATCAGATACAATTCTGTCTCTTACACGTTTTTGTATATATCTTAAATCTAATCCAATTTCATCTGTCCAGTTCCCTAAAAAACCTATACATTTTAATTTAACATAAGAGTCAGTATTGTCAAGACCTCCTATAAATGCCGGAATACTATCAGTATAACCTATTGCTTCATAATAACTAATTCCTTGATTTCTTGATATTTTTATTATTTCAAGATGAGTTTTCTTAAAATCCTCATAATCAATAAATCTTAATACATTACCGTCACCGTTTTTTATCTTTTCAATAATATCAGAGTCAGATATAGAACTATTTGACTGTAATCTGCTTATTATTAAATTTTCAATATCATTATTTATTTCATATTCGTTTCCGAAAATGAAGCTTCCAAAAGATAATGATGTTACTGATAATAGTATTATTAATAATATTGATATAATATTTAATTTTCTCATAATTTCTTCTCCTATTAAAAGTTTAGTTTTTATGTTAAGCGGAAACTAATCCACATCATTCCCATCCCTCCAATCTACACGCACCCCTTTATCCTCGAGGTATTCCACCACCTTACGATTAGCGGAACCGGGACGCAGGTTCATGCCGTTAGATGAGATGTAGATATCATAATCCCACTCACTTCTCTCTCTGAAAGAGCCGTTCTGATACATCTTCTTCAATGGAGATATATCACTTATAGAGTTACCTCAAATCCAAAGCTCCGTCAGGTTAGGGAAATCACCATCCACTAAAGCCGTGATATCATCTTAGTCATCAACTGGAGGGGCTGCTTCACCCGCTTTGGTGATGAAGAACTCGCCCCATTTTTCGGTAATTTCTACCCAGGGTATCTGTCGCATGTTCGGGTTATCTTTCGTCCATTGACGCATGGCATAGGTTACATACGCTGTCGTCTCGTAGAATGTGATGTAACCGTCACCATTGCCGACTGGTCGGCTATCAGCACCTCCGTAGAGCGCTTTTACAAGGTAGTAACTATAGACACTCCCGCCAAGTTCAGGAACTTCTAAGGAGATCTGGCCGGGTGAGGTCGAGTAGAAAATGCCCAAGCCGTGAGACTCATCATCACGAGCGAAACCGCTTCCCATGCTCTTCCTCCCTTTAGGGTTGTCACGGGAGGCGTCCATGAACACCATCACCTTAGCGTTTTCCCTCATCTCGTGCAAGATATCAAGCACATTGTCAAAGTTAACGGCTGTTCCCGGCAGATTGGACGGGTCGAGTTCCATTGGAGCAAGATAATTTATGTTATTATTCTCAAAACCGTGACCAGAGAAATATAGAACAAATGATTTGATCAAGTTTCTTGAAGCAAGGTATTCAGCATCTTCAAAAGCTGATATTATGTTGTTTTTTGTTGGAGGTTCACCCTTATCATTAGTGAGTAACTGTACATCAAAAACACCTTTATCTTCGAGTATATTAGCAATTCTCTTAGCATCTGATACCGCATAACTTAAATCCGATATTTTGCTGTCTAAATAATCATTGA
>CAYUUC010000399.1:0-3164 GCA_964447635.1 uncultured Spirochaetia bacterium | reverse complement strand
TTAATATTGATTAATATATCATCATGTGACGTAGCTTCAGAGAAGATTGTTATCTTTGTTAAAGGTTCACGCTCCATGACTTATGTATTCGAAAAGATTGCCAAAGCTTACAACAATAGCGAAAGAAGCGAACCGATAAACCTTCCTGAAGTTGTATACGGCATCATTCCTGATGAAAAAGATAATATCGTAATTCCAGAGTTCAATCGTTCTAAAGTAGAGTTTATCTTCCTGGAAGGGGGAAGTGGAAGAGGGATAGGCTCACTTTTAGATGGAAATAGAAAGGGTGAGATTATTTTATCCACCAGAGACCTATCTGCTACAGAAATCAGAACCATAGAAAATCTCAATAGAACATATATAGGAAATGTTATTTACCTATTCAAATACGCTGAGGATAATATAATACCTGTGGTAAATATTAGAAATCCGAGAGAGTCGATATCGAAAATGGAAATTGAAGACATCCTGGAAGGTAGAATTAAATCTTGGAGTGATATATATCCTTTTACAGAAAATGTTGATTATATCATATCACCCGAAGGTTTAAGAATAGATAATTCTATACAAATAGCTTTAAGAGAACCAAGTTCTGCTATATATTCCTACTTAAGAGCCTTATTTCAAGGAGTATATACAGAAGAACTGCTAGAAATTGCAAGTGATGAAGAAATAATAGAATACGTTTCTAAGATATATAATTCCATCTCTTTTATATCTTCTACATATAGACCAATCCTAACAGAAAATGGTATAAAAGAATTAACCGTAACAGAAGCTATCTTAGATGAGAAGAGCAAAGTCCTGATTAATACTAAACCTATACAGGACCAGGATTCATTTTTAAGAAAAAACTGCAATATCATATTTATGAAAAATCAACAACCTATAGAAGGATTGGATGAATTAGGAAAGGATATTACTGTAGATGAAATAATACTAGATTTTATTAATTTCTCTAATTCTTTCAAAGAAAAGGGAATAGATGACGATAAAGGTATGGATATAAGCAGAGCATACTTCTCTTTCGATTTTATTAAGGATTAACATGATATTATGTAGGTATTGTTGTAATAAGTGATTTATTTATTAATTATATTTTATTATAGTATTGATATATTTTCTTAATCTGGATGATAAGGATAACGCATTAATGAAAATACTTGTATTTAACGGTTCTTTTGGAGTAAAAATGACATTAGATATCGTTATTAATTCGGCTAAAGAAAATCATGTGGATAGAATTATATGCCTGGGTGATTTAATAGGAGTCGGGAATGAGAATCTGGAATGCCTGGAAATAGCTAAATCTAACGAGATCCAAATGGTCAGCGGAACCTTCGAAGCTATCATAACCGGACAAATTGAAAAAAACCAAATCGAAAACTCTCTACTAAAAAACATAGAAAAATCCCGTATGAAAATATCAAAACAAGACTTATTATGGCTATCAAATATGAAAAGACTCACCCTACTCGATAATCTACTCTTTATGTATGGTAATTATATAGACCGATATGCTTTATTCGAAAGGGAAGACGACTTTTCTGAAACAGACCTAATCACCAGAAAGAAACATCCAATGTTAGATGGAATATTAATAGGCTCTTCTAACCAGCAATCATTTTATAATGGTAAAAGATTAATTCAGATTAGAACAAAAAGGCAATATGAATATTCCAACATAAAGAATGCAAAATTCATCGCTTCTCCAGGAAGAATGGTCAGTATCCTCAGAACAGGGGATATGAAAAGCGGATGGTTAATCGTAGATACTGACAAAAAGATAATCGATTTCCTCACCCAGAAGAACTCCCTCGATGATGGTTTGACTGAGATTAATTCCTATGATTTGGAAAGCGTATTTTCTAATTACTGAGCACATACCCAATCTTATATAATGTTATTTATTAAGCAAGTCTTCATATATAGAAGCTATGTTTTTGCATATGTTTTCCCATGAATACTTTTGGGCATATTTAATGATAACATTATAATCCCAATTTCTTTTTAAAGCCTTTTTTATAATATCTGCAAACCAATCAGCATCTCCTTTCTCACAAAGAAAACCCACTTCATCATTTTTTATCACATATTCACTCCCACCATTTCGAGTAGCAACAACGGGCTTTCCACAAGCAAGTGCTTCTAATTGAACAACTCCAAAACTTTCTGACAAACTAGGAAAAGCAAAAAGGTCAATAGCATTCATCCAATCTGGTATCTCTTTGTGGCTTTTCCCTCCTGTAAGGATTACCTTGTTTTCCAGTGATAATCCATTAATCTGTTTCTGTAGCTTTGATTTTAATGCTCCATCTCCAATAATATAACAAACCACATCAGGATAATCTTTGGTTATTTGTTTCATAGCATCGATAAGGTACTTCTGACCTTTAACCTTTCTTAGATAACCTATGTTAAGGATTATCCTTTTATCTAAAGGTAAACCAAGTTTCTTTCTCGCTTCTATTTTATCTTTTGGATAGAACATATGGCTATTGTAACCATTATCCCTAACCAAAACATCATTTATATCTATTCCCATATACTCAAAATGCTTAAGATTGCTCTTACTAACCGTTATCTTAACATCAGCAGACTTTATTACACCAGTAATGATCCGTTTATATCCTTTGTCTATATAAGGTAGACGATAAATATCAAAACCATGTGATGTTAATATAAAAGGAATATTATTTAATTCTTTAAGCTTTTTACCTACTGCTCCAGCGGGAAAGTTGAAATGGGCATGAACCAGGTCAAATTTGATCCCTTTATCATCGATTATCTTGAGGGCTTTCTTTGGCATTTGCTTATTAAGACCTTTGGGCGTATCATGTGGAAAAGGTAAATAATAAAGGGGTATGGGATACACTTTTACATTATCCGGGGTATCATCAAGTTGAATTATATGTTCAAGTGTTAATGGTTTGATTATGCTTAAAGGGATTATATTGGCAACCTTAGCTAAAGCATCATAACGAGTTAAGACATAAACATTGTTAAAATACTTAGCCATTGTATCAATCTGGTCCTTCTGAAAATTGTTGTAACTGTTAACAACATATAGAATGTTTTTACCCTTCAGGCTTTTCATTTATATTCTCCGTCTTATACCAAAATTCGATAATTGTAAGAAATACAAAGAGACCCTCCTAATATCC
>CAYUUC010000398.1:0-3169 GCA_964447635.1 uncultured Spirochaetia bacterium | reverse complement strand
GGGATTTAGGGGGTCGGGTTTAGAAATTCCACAACATTTAACTAAAGAGCGATAATAAATAAAAAATAGCTTTTCGATAGGGGTTATTTTTTATATTTTTTATTTAGCTAAGAATATATAAGCTAAATTAAATTAAAAATTTTATAATAGGAGAGAAAATAATATGAAGAAAATATTGATTATTTTACTAGCTATTTTCATAGGATTGTTTTTCGTAGCATGTCCTGGCACTCCTGACGGCGGTGACGCAGGTGACGGCGGTGACGGCGGTGACGGCGGTGACGGCGGTGACCCAGGAACAGATGAAGTATATGCTGACTTTACCGATGACACTACATGGTCAGATGGAGATGTGCCTTCAGACCCATGGGAAGTTGGAATTGCTCCTTCAAGTGGTACAGGAAAAGACCCTGCTGTAGTTAACAATCAAGGTACATTCTATCTTGAAATGATGGAAGACAGACTTGGTGATAACCAAGGTGATTGGGGTGTTGGTCTTACCGGTTACTCCTATCTCCATAGAGAAATCACAACAGATGGTTATGGATACATCAAGTTAACTGCTGCTCATTATGGATGGGTTAGTGGAGCACACCAGGAAACACCTAACTACATATTCGAAGCATTCTTAGACCTCGACATCGCTGATATTGCTGATCCAGGTACTGCTGATTGGACTAGTACAGGATTATATGATGACACTAATTTATTCGAAGCAGCAAACCTCTTTGAAATACCAGATGCAGGTACATACACAATCACATTAAGAGCAGAAAAAGACGAATCTACAGGTGAAGAAGACTCAGTAAGAATAGCTATATTAGAATTCGTTGGTGGAGATATGCCATAAGATTGTTTGTAATTAATTAAAGTACAAGGGAGATTACCATTATATGGTGGTCTCCCTTTTTAGATTCCACCCTTACTTATATTTGGGCTTCTGGTAGGGACTTTTGTTCTTGGGATTCTGTGGTTTGTTCATGTTCTTTCACGGGTTTTTTATCTTTATCTTCTTCGGTGATTATCTTACTGATTTGGTCTTCCAGTTCGGATACACTCTCCATGTTTTTGGTACCTTCATCGGCTACTCCTTTAGAGATGATGAACAGTTCGTTAACCCCGCTGCTTACTTCTCTCATACCGTTTTTAACATCCGTTGAGATGCTGTTTATATTGGTGATAGATGCTTCAATACCTTTGACCTTATCGCTCATTTCTTCGGAAGAGGTTTTAACCTGGTCAGTAACGCTAACCAGTGAAGAGAGTGACTTCAATACCTGGTTACTCCCGCTAGCCAGCTCTTGGTTGGTGTTACGCATCTCACTTACCCCGTTAGCCACCTCCTTAATGCCGTCTACAATGCTGTGGAAGAATGATGATGTCTTATTCGTGGACTCCTCAGAGGATTTGATATCCCGGATGATTTTCTTGAGTGATTCTGAGATGTTCTTTGAATTTTCGGTGGTGCTTTCGGCGAGGTTTCGTATCTCGTCGGCGACTACAGCGAACCCTCTTCCGGATTCACCCGCATGTGCGGCTTCTATGGAGGCATTCATAGCGAGGAGGTCGGTCTGTCCGGCGATATTGTTGATTACGTCCATCATCTCCACGATGACATTCGCCGAGTCTGCCACTCTATTGATGATGTCCATGGTTTTCTGCATCTCCTTTTCGCCGAGGTTAGCTTTCTCCTCGAGTTCGTTTGCGGTATTGAGTTTATCTTCGCTGACCTTGGCTATATTCTGAATGGATGCGGACATTTCCTCAATGGATGCTGATGATTCACTCATAGCGGAGGCTTGGTTTGATATCATATCCACCACTTCCGAGATGAATTTATTAACATCTTGAGCGGTGTTTTTAGACCGGTTTATCTCCTTATCCAGGATTGCGGTCTTATCACTCATCCCTTCTATGTTAGAGCGTATCTGGGTTAGAGCTGAGGTTGATTCTTCGGATGATGATGATAGGTTGGTTGAGATGTCTTTGGTTTTGCTGATAGAACTTTTAACCCCGGTTATAAGACCGCTCAATAGATTCATGAAGTCGTTGAAGTATGTAGCTAATGTGTTCATTTCATTCTTGGAATCATCGGTGTCCATCCTTATGGTAAGGTCTCCTTCCATACCAATCTTAAATTTGTCTATAAACCTGTTTATTCTCCTTGTTATGCTATGGCTTATGAATATGCCGGTAGTGACTACATCTAAAAAGATTAGTAAGGTTAATATAGAGATTATAATCAATGATATATTGATTGTGGATTTAAGTGTCCTTCCATCTTCGTCTGTATGTTCTGATAGCGTATCTTGTAAGTTCTCCAGCGTGGTTTTGTATCTATTATAGTCTACATTAATCCCAGACTCTATCTGAGCGGGAGTCAATCCTTGTTCTTTCATCTGTTTTATATCACTCAATCCGTTCTTATAAACATCTAACATTTCTTTTATTTCACTTAGCTGTGCGTCTTCTTCTTCTGATAATTCTCCTATTTCTCTATATGATTTTATGAGTAGCGATATTTCATGATGTTTTTGCTCAATTAGTGTGAATTGGTCGTTATCTCCAGTGATTATATAATTCTTATATAGGTGTATAAAACCTCCATATCCAATTTCCCCTACTATATCAGTAAGATATTCTTGTTTTTGATAAATCACCTCATTGAAATGGTTCCAGTTTGACCTTAACTGATTGAAGGCAACCAGTGATACCCCTAATAGCACAATCAACGGTACAGCACTGAATACAACCAGAAGGATGAGCCTGGTTCTTATCTTAAACCTGTCCAATAATTTTATCATCGATTAACTCCTTATAAAAAGATTTATCATCACATTTGATGCTTATCCAAACCATTACTATGCATAAAATAGTAATAAACTTTTTGTGTTTTTTCATAAAATTTATTACAAATAGCTATTTTTTTATATATTTAAATTTGTATAAGTGAACTTTTATAATAGGAGTAGAAATGGAAGTGAAAAGACTTATTAATAAACTTATCGGAATATTATTAGGAGGGTTAAGGGTTAGCTACAGCAGGTGAGTTGGCTTATGTAGTACTATGAGATTCCGGAGAATCTCTGGCGATGTCGGGGATGATGGTTGGAATATGACCGATGAATCATTCAATAATGTGATTATCGAATAAAAAACATTTTCCATC
>CAYUUC010000397.1:0-3170 GCA_964447635.1 uncultured Spirochaetia bacterium | reverse complement strand
ATTTTAAATGTTATATTTAAATAGAAGGAAAAATATAGTCAAAAAAATAAAGAGGTACATTATATGAAAAAACTATTGATTTTTATGATTGCGATTTTACTAATATTAAGTCTATCCATATTCGTGGCCTGTCCTACAGGACCAGACGGCGGTGACGGCGGTGACGGCGGTGATGATGGTGATACTGAAGCTCCTGTTATCACAGACTTCACTCTAACAAGTCCTGACCCGACCAGTGATTTGGAAATCACTTTCACATTAGATGCAACAGATAATGTAGGAGTTACAGGATGGCTAGTTAATGAAAACAGTACACCTCCAGCTTCTGATGATGACGCTTGGTTAGATAATAAGCCAACAGAATACTTGCTGAGTGGCGAAGAAGGGACACAAACCATATATGCATGGGCTAAAGACGATGCAGGCAATGTCAGCGAATCTACAAGTGACTCCAACTTCGACGTCACTTTTGAATCACCGGAAGACCTTGTCAACTGGAATAAGAAGATAGACGGCGGAGTAAATAAATCAGACTCATTTAATGCTGTAGCTGTAGATAGCAGTGATAATGTATATGTGGTTGGTTATGGATACGACCTAACCGGAACAGATACTTATAAAGATATATGGATAAAGAAATTCGATTCACAAGGGAATGAGGAAACAACTAATTGGAACAAAATGATAGAGATAAGCGGAGCTACTGCTTCTATACCTAGCGAAGAAGCTCATGATGTTGTCATAGACAGTAGCGATAATGTATATGTAGTAGGATATGGAACGGACCTTGTCGCTTCAGGTAGTGGAAAAGACTGGTTTATTAAGAAATATGATGCTAATGGCGTAGAAGATACCGCCAACTGGGATAAGATGCTCGATAGCGGTTCTAATGGATGGGACGAAGCGATGGCAGTAGCTATAGACAATACCGGAAACATCTACGTAGCAGGATTCGGATTTGATATGGATGGTTCTTCAGATAAAGACTGGTGGATAAAGAAGTTTGATTCCAGCGGAACAGAGCTTTGGGACGAATCTGTGAATGTAAATGATAGCTATGAAAGGATAGAGGCTATCGCATTTGACAGCAGTAACAATGCATACTTCGCAGGCTTCGGTGACAGCATTGTTACCAGCTCCAGCCAGTGGGATATGTGGCTGAGGAAGTACGATGATACCGGAACATTGCTTAAGAATATAAAGATAGACCGCTTGGGTAACGAATGGGAATACGCTTATAGTATAGAGATAGACGATAGCGATAATGTATATGTAGGCGGATATGCTTATGAATTAATCTCAGGAACAAGCAAAGCTGATATGTGGCTACAGAAGTTTACCACCGATTTAGACGATAACAGCCCGGATTACTGGGATGTCGGAATAGACGGAGGACCAGGTGACCAATGGGATAAGATATACGGCGTAGCTGTGGATAGTGCAGGCGACATCTATGTTGGCGGAGGTGGTAAACTGCTCGATAACTCCAATAGCGGATGGGACTGGGCGATATTAAAGTTCGACGACCAGGGCAACGAATACACCGATTGGAACTTCGCTTATGATGGTGGAACCAATGGCGATGACGAGATATACGACGTAGCTGTGGATAGCACCGACGCTGTTTACTTTGTCGGCTATGGAACAAACCTGGTAGGAGCTGATTCTTCTGCTGATGGCTGGATTAAGAAATTCCCCGCTCAGTAAAATCCTTTATGAACATATATGATAAAAAATACGATTTTCATTAACAAATATTTAATGTAGAGTATGGGTAATATGATTGACCCGGCTTTTCGATTAAGTTTGGGTCAATCATTACAAAAAGTATTTAAAATGATGCGATTACATTATAATATTATAAAATGGTAATTTAAGGAGAACAGATAATGAAAAGACTTTATTTGGTGTGGCTGATGCTTTTAATTGGAGTTTTAGCTTTTAGTTGCGTCACACCAGAACCGAAAAACTATGTTTTAACGGTAAACTTAAATGATACCGAAATGGGATCAGTTGCTCTAAGCCCTTCTCAGCCGGTTGAAGGCTACGAGGAAGGAACTGTAGTAACATTAAGCCCCAACCCGACCACCGGTCATGAGTTCGTCGAATGGACAGGGGCAGATGGGGATGATGTTACCGAAGAAAATACAATTGTGATGGACTCCGATAAAACCGTCATGGCTAACTTTGAGGTTAAGACCTTTAATCTCACTGTTGAAGCCCAGGATGTAGATGGTGTGGGAGACCCGGAAGCAGATGGGGTTGTGATTAACCTAGACCCAGACCTTACTGTATACCCTTATGGAACCGAAGTTATATTAACACCACAGAACCTCGACTTAGGTACTGGTCAGGGATGGATATTCAACGAATGGGGGGATGAAACACAAGATATACCTAAAACTATACAAATCACCGAAGATACTACAATAATAGCAAAGTACTCACTGGAAAACATATTTAAGATTACAACCGGTTCTGTAACCAATGGAAGCATAAGAATAGACAGCTTCGGAGGAGAAGACGCCGACGGCACTATACACATAGCTTATGATGATGTAGAGATATATGCTACTCCTATGCCGGGTTATGAGTTCACCGGATGGACTGATGATGCTACCGGTACGGCTAATCCTCTAACTGTAACCATGGATACTGATAAGACCATCGGGGCTACTTTCGCCTCTGTAGGAACAACATCACTCATAGAAGACTTCGAAAACGGTATCGACTACGGTATATGGACAAGGGGATGGTCAGTAACCGGCGATGATGGAGAAGCTGATGCTGTAATAGAAAAAGACTTCATCCTGAACGGTGAAAACTCGATGAAAGTATATGCTACTAACCAAGGTCAAAGAAGGATGTGGAATGTATTGAATGTCGATGTATCCGATGTTACCGAGATTTCATTCTGGGTAAAAGTGGATTGTTCACCATACGCTGATGGTAACGGCAACAAAGATAAGTTCATGTTCTTCATAGATGATGCAGCTGATGATGAGTTTGTCGTCCTGTCAGGTCACCTGGATTGGCAACAGTATACATTTACCTTGCAGCCGGGTGAACACGAGCTGATGTGGGGTTTCTTCGCATTCAATGCCCAAAGCTCTGAAGGGACAGATGCAGCTTATGTAGATGATATTGTAATAGGAGATAATGTAACTGTT
>CAYUUC010000396.1:0-3198 GCA_964447635.1 uncultured Spirochaetia bacterium | reverse complement strand
GAACATGATAAACCATCTAGGGGAGCGAGGAAGGATTTTCGAGGCTATCACAGACGAACAGTTGGAACTTGATATGCTGTTCTAACTAATTACAAATAATTTCAGTAATATTAAACTCCAATCCTTTTAGTAGAGTGGGATCTATCTTGCCTTCTCTATTACTTCGAATACCAGCTGATACTTTCCATCACTAAGGGAGAATACATTAACAGTTTTGCAGGTGATACTATATCAATTATTAACTGCGGATATTCTTTGTAAGTCCATGTATTTTTTGGTACGGTCAGCATATTGCATCCCTTCAATTGATCTATATTAAAAATATAACGAAAAGTATAAATTCTATCAATCTTTTACTGAGGGTGAACTTCCCCGTTCTTGACTATGAAAATACGATTATCACGAGGAGTCCGATTAATAGTACCGATACCGGAAGGATCAGTAGAAGTAAAGAAGCATTGATGGTCTTTAACTAATTCCAGAAATAAGTCTTTCTTTGCAGAGTCAAGGTCCAGTAAAATATCATCCAGTAGCATGATTACTCTTTGTCCGGAAGCCCGTTCGATATGTTTCATAGCAATAATCTTAAGAGTTAATGCCCCTACCCGTTTCTGACCCTGTGATGCAAATTTTTTGAACATCTCACGTCGGTTCTTGATATTAAAGTCATCCCTGTGAGGTCCTGTAACAGTTGTTTTATTAACGATATCACGCTGACGGTTCTTTTCTAATGCCCCCTCATAACGGGACTTAATCTCATCTATGTCAGGGTTGTCTTCCCTGATATGCTTACCGAGATTGGGTTTGTACTGAAGATTGAAGTCAGTGATATCGGGATTTATTGAATTGAATATATCTCGTGCATAATCCTTTATCTCATCAAAGAAATTAAGCCGTTTTGATATGATCTCCGACCCATAACGGATAAGTTGTTCGTCATAAAGATTATATATAGGTTTTTCGTCTTTAAGATAACGATTACGGTTCTTCAACACCTTATTATAATTTTGAAGGATGTCAAGATAATTTCTATCTGACAGTGAAATAACCATATCCATATATCTTCGACGATTAGAAGCCGAACCTAGTATTAACTCTATATCCTGATTAAGAAATACGATGGTTTTAAGGTTGCCAACAAAGTCCGAAAGCCTTTTCTGAACTTGACCATTATATTTGGCATTCTTTCTTGTTTTGTCATAACCAAGTTCAAGAATATCCTTATCATCTCTTCCGTTGATATGATAAAGACCTTTAACATAGAAAAAGTTCTCCCCTTTTTTTACAAGGTCTTTATCCGTTGAAATACGGAAAGACTTCGCCATACCGAGAATATAAATTGCTTCTATGAGGTTTGTCTTTCCCTGACCATTATCACCTATGATAAAGTTGTAATGTGAAGAAAAGGTCAAGTTTTGCTGGGAATAGTTTCTGTAATTAGTTATATGTAAATCTGTTATGCGCATATTTAATAAAACCGAATTTTTCAATCATCATTAATCATTTTGTGCAATAAATATATCAAAATAATAGCATATAAAGAAATTATACGGGTTAATTGAATACAATTATTCAACATAATCAATTTCGGGTATATATGGTTTGATATCCAATATTGGTGTTCCATCCAGCAAATCTATCCCGTGAACCTTTATTCTATTATGTTCTATAGATTCTAAGCTTACAACAGTTATCCCTATCGGGTTAGGACGTCTTGGAGAACGGATGGAAAAGACCCCGCGTATCTCGTTTGCTACTCTGGGTTTTTGTAATAATTCATATCCATCTATACGATTAAGATATGAAATGACGATGATGTGACTAAATCTTTTCAAGTCCTTCAATCCATCGACCAGTTCTTCCTTTATGACAATCGTCCCCGTATTTTCTCGATAAGCAGCACCCTGAAAAGGAACATCGGTTAAGTCTTTGTATGGGGTTTCTGCTAAGCCGATTGGATTTAATGAAAAGTCCTTCATTTTTAATCTCCATTTATACTATTGAATAGTATTTATTCTAAACTGTATTCGGTAAATGCTAACATTACCCACCAGCCTATAGAATGGTCAGCTCCGGTATAATATAAGTAAGCTGTTCTATTATCATGGTCGAATGTGATTTGAGGAGCTATGATTTCATCTTTTTCGAGAGATGGGTAAGTTTTTGTTATTATTGGTTCATAATGGGTATCATTATATGGTCCGAAAGGGTGTTCCGCTCTTGATATGAATATTGCTTCTTCACCTTCATAGTCTTGCGTACTCACAGCATAATAATACCCATCCGGTCCTTTGGTTAGCTGTCCTTCCATCGCTATGGGGGTGTCTACTTCCTGTATATCAGTCCATGTCAAACCATCATCATAGGATACAGCACCCAGTACCCATACAGCTGTTACTTCGTCGGGATTGTTGTTCCAGCCTATAAACACCATGTATAATGCTCCCTCGTGTTCTACTATACTTGGGGATGTTATGACCTTAACATCATATCCAGCGAGATTACCCAGAGGGATAATCGGCTGTTCCGTCATGGGATAAGGACCTTGGAGATCATCAGACTCAGCCATAAAGACCTGGGCATTATAGTCTTCTGTATAATATGCTATATAGTATATCTGATGCTTATCTCTTGTAGAAGAGTATCTATAGAATGATGTCTCTTTCCCCGCATACTCACCGGAACCAGGGGTGTCTTCACCTGACAGCAAGGTTTTTACCTCTTGCCATGTAGTGAAATCAGTTCCCTCAGCTAATTTTATAGATATATGTCCTTGATGGTCTCCCGAATATATCATCCACAAATCACCGCTATTATCAAAGAAAACATGAGGATCGGAAGCAACTTCATAACCAGGTATAGGGTCTTGATAGACAGGATTATCCTGATATTTAGTCCATTCCTGAAGATCATCAAAGTTTATCAAACCGTCTGGATTTGTGTTAGTCTGGCACGAAATAATCAAAGATAGCGAGATAAATAAGATTAGAATCATATATGACTTTTTCACTAAGTTTATCCTCCTGAGTTGTAATTACTCACATAAGGAAATTAAATCATAGAATATAGTTGAAAAATAGAAACGTCTTATTATAACTATTATAACATATGGAATAAAAAAATGAATATCAATAGAGAAGAATTATTAAAAAAATCAAAAGAAGATTTGATAGATTACTTCATCGATATAATACAAAA
>CAYUUC010000395.1:0-3204 GCA_964447635.1 uncultured Spirochaetia bacterium | reverse complement strand
CAAGTATTCTCACAATGATTAACGAAAAACCCGAGCTATTGAAGATGCTGATTTCTGAGTATGTGAAGAGCCTATGAGTGAATATATTTATTGGTAATGTAGATTAATATTATATTAAATATTATTGGAGATAAAGATTCATGCAGAATAACAAAAAAGTTAAAAAACTTGCCGAAAAACTTCGCTACAAATCGTATAAGATTTACGAGATTGGGGAAGTTATCTCAATAGATGATAATAAATCTACTTACCAAAAAGATAAAGACCTGATTTATCTACCAATAGATAATACTAAAACCGTAAAACAAACTCTTAGTAACAATGATATCAATATAAAAAATCAATACATTATAATCAAGTTGAATACAGATAAGGTCATACCAGAGTTTTTCTGTTACATGTTAAACCAGACAGACATGGGAAAGGAAATCAGAGAGCTTATTTCATCATCTTCCAACATCGGAAACACTGTTATCTATCTTCCTGATATGAATAAGCAGAAAAGCACAATACAAATCCAAAAGTCTATGAATAGCCTTATTGATGGACTGGACGGAATAAGCGTAAAGGAAGGAAATAAGTATAAACAAACAGAGAAACAAACAAAACAACTCGTATCACTCAACAGCTTATTTTCTAAGCAAACATCCAATATTGACCTTGAGCAGAAGATAAACTTCCTCAACAATAAAATCCACAATTCAATCAAAAGCAAAGTGGAAGCAGTCAAGAAAATGCTTGAAGAATATGATGATAGCGAAAGTAAAATTGATGTGGAAACTATAAATAAAATTGTCAGCTATATTAATGATGAATGCAACAATTTGTTATTTGTAACTTCCAAAGAAGAACTAAATCTATTATCTCTGATAGAAGGTATGAAGCATAAAACGGAAATCGTTTTTTCTACAAGTAATGTCAAAATCGATTTTAGCCATAACTCAGATGAAAAATCAAATAACAAAATTCTTGACTCACAATTGACTTACAGTGTGTTGGAGATTTATTCTGAATTGCTTAACAATATTGAAAAACATTCTTACGCTGAAAAAGTGATAATCAAAATTGAAGTAAATACAGATTATTTAAGTATACTAATAATAGACAATGGGAAGGATTTTGATTTAGACAAGTTCGATGTCCAACATAGCAACGGATACGGTTTGAAGATAATCAAATCTCTTGTTGAAAAGATTGATGCGGACTTAGAGATAAAATCAATGCCTTTTCAGGGTTCATACAGAAAACTGGTTATCAAGCTATAGAAAGGACTTAACAGCATGAATAAAACAAATGACGGTAATTCAATTCGCCCAATAAAAGTAAGCATAGTGGATGATGATAAATCTTACATAGAGGCACTTAAAAAGAAGATTTTCACAGATACCCAGCTTAAATTGTATAAAGAATATTACTCGGGCAGAGAATTTATCCAATCATTAGATTCACCGTTCCAGCCAGATGTATGTTTGATTGACCTTGTATTAAATGATATGCGGGGTATTGAGTGTTGCGAGTTGGTTAGGGAAAAAAGACCAGACATTCATATAGTCTTGATGACTTCCTACCCGTCGCTTTCTTCTGTCCTACAGATTAGGAATATGGGAGCTGACTATATCGAAAAAGGTGAAAGGATAGAGTCCATAATCGAATACATAATAAGGTCATATAAAAAATCAGGCTCGGAGAGGATTATATCATTACAGGAAAACACATTTGCTAATATGAAGAATATGGAATTAATCGACCGGATAGAGCAAACAAAGAAAGAGCTTTCCAAGCTAACCGAATCACAAAGGAAAATATTCGAACTAAAGACAAAAGGTCATACCAGAGATGAAATAGCTGAAATATTGGGTATAAGTAAATCTACTATCAATACGCAAGTTAATCGAGCTTTAAAAAAACTTACAATCCCAGACATTCTTAAATATCTTTTTGAATAAGAAATTATAAAAATCACTCAAAATAAATTTATTTTTGTAAAGTTTACCTCTACATACTTTTTTATCAAATCATATAATTTTACTAATAAAGATATATAGATTATAGGTAACAAAGATAATGAAGAGATTAAACTTGTTTTAATGGAAATCATATAAAATCTTGTGAGGTTACATTATGGATAAAATATCAACGGAAAAGCTGGATAGAGTTAAATCGTTAATGTTGAAATTAGATGAATTACTATCCAAGAAAGATGGTATAGAAAAAAAGTCTTACTATGAAAGTCTAATTAAGATTTATCATAAACTTGTAAATATCTCAAAAAATGATGAAAGCCTACAAACTGTTTTTCTGGTAAAACACCTAATTGAAAAATACATCTATATTGGTGATTACAAGGCTTTGATAAAATTTTTAGATGACTACGGATATGATGATACAGTTATCGAAGCGTTAAAAATCAGTGCTGATGCGATGA
This sequence comes from uncultured Spirochaetia bacterium, assembly GCA_964447635.1. Taxonomy (GTDB): domain Bacteria; phylum Spirochaetota; class UBA6919; order CAYUUC01; family CAYUUC01; genus CAYUUC01. Next base: position 779 of record CAYUUC010000395.1, on the reverse strand, counting down.
AAGAGAGTCCCGACAAAGATAAAAAACGCCTTATTGACAAAATCATAGAGCGTATAAGCTATGATGAAATGATAGACCGAGAATCAGAGTTTAACGATATTGAACCAGTTTTCTTATTGATAAAGCTTTACGAAATACAATATCTCGATGGAAATAAAGACGGAGCTACTAAGCATATTGAATCGATGATAGAGTTTTTAACTCAAAAGTCAACAATAAAGCTGTTTCCATTAGAAGTAATAAATGAAGCGTTATCACATATAGAAAAAGTATTACACAGTTTTGAGGGAGATTATCAAAAATCGATAACTAAAAAGTTATTCAAATTGTCTGTAAAAGATGAAAGTATTTCTAATGATATGTTCTCGCTATTTAAGGTATTCTTTGTAAAACATATCAACACTAAAAAACTGTTAGAAACAATATCGATTAAAAAGCACCATTCTTATGAAAAATTAGAGTACATAGAAGAGATGTTAATGTCAGGAAAGACATCAGAAGCAGAAATATTGTTAAATGAATTGAATGACATTTTGGAAGACAAGGAAGCGGGTAATTATATAGATTTATCGATGAAAATTGCTGATTATTACAAAAGATTAGGGAACATGACTAAGGAAAAGAATATTTATGATAATCTTTACAAAAACATAATATCTGGAGAGGTTAAATATCTTTATGATGCGAGAAATGCAGCTGATGTTTATTATTCTAATGGAAATAAAGAAAAAGCATTATCCGTTTTAAATAAAGAGTTAGAAGCATGTTTCAGTACATTT
>CAYUUC010000394.1:0-3225 GCA_964447635.1 uncultured Spirochaetia bacterium | reverse complement strand
AGTTATAATCTGGATTATATAAGCATAGGAACCATCGGGAAAGATAATTGGAATAATACATATACAGGAAGATGGTTTAAATCACCTACCACTACACAAGTTAAAGATTTTATTACTGTATTTAAAGAAAATATGTTAACATATCCCAACTATTATCATTCAATAGGATGGGCTTTAGCTCAAGTTCTATATGAAAGTATGATTGGCACTAGTTTCGGTAGCCTTAATAGAAGTATCAAATCTTTATATTCATATGATGAAGGTATATCTGCTAGAGTTAACTTCGATAATTATTATAACGTTGGTATTGATTCTATGTACTTCGTAGGATTTAAAGATGAAAACTTCTATGAGCTTAATACATATATATCACCAGATATTATCGCTTATTATAAAGAATCCGCAATAAAAGGATATATTACAGAAGGATACGAAGTTAAAGAAAATGTAATTGATGAAAATTATTCTAATAACGTTTCTATTATCCTCGAAAATCTGGAAAATATTAAAAAAATTGAAGAAGAAAAAAAGAAAGAAGAAGAAAGAGAGAATAATGATGAAACAAGTCAAGAAAATGAACAAACAATAAACTCAGAAAATAACCAAAATAACATAGAAAATAATCAAGTAAATAATAATCCCAACATAAAACCAGATAATGAAAATATTGATTATGATGATAATACTTTATCAAATCCCATCTCCGGAGACGATATCGAACAAAAAGAATTGGAAGAAAAAAACAAAGACTCTGAAGAAAATGAAAAAGAAAATGAAAATAATGATAGAACAATCATTTATGAAGATACTAAATTCCTTATGCTCGGAAATTGGGAATCAGTCGCCATAGGCTCTAAATTATCTGATACAAAATATGATGGAAAAATCATTCTTAAACTAAAAGAAGATAATAGATATTACATGGATATAGATTATCACGATGTATCATATACAGAAAAAATCAATGGATATTGGGAAATAGTTACTCCAGAAGAAGGGGGGAAAAAGTATTTACTCCTTGACCAATTCATACCACAAGAAAACTTATGTAAAGCATATATTAGAATAACAAATTATGGTAGAAATCTAAAACTCATTATCGCAGAAGATAATGATATAAACGGTGTGGGAATGAATCCCGACTTTAATAATCAAGAACTAATGAAACCATATACTATAGAATTTACACGGGCTTTAGTCAATTAAAATTTAATAAATTTCTATATATAAAAAGGCTTCCAATATGATTTCATAACGGAAGCCTTTTTCATTTATATAAATAATTGTATCAATTATTTATGAACCTGATTGAGTATTCTCTCCAAAGTATATCTCATACGGTCCAGTAGAAAAATGTATATTGGAATAAGGTCTAACTCTAATCCAAATTTCTGTTTCCTCTACAGTTATAGTCTCTCCATCTCCTCCTGTTTCTGGAGTACCATTACCATTAGGATAACCAAAATCCCAATCTAATAACTCATATTCATCATTCCCATCCGACTTAAACACTTCCAATTGAATATCAGCCATAGTCCCATCTTGAGGTCCTCCATCATAATCATCTCTCCAATATAAATGATACTCATTACCAACAGTCAATGTATCTATATGCCACCATTCACAAGTAGGAACATCTTCAAATCCAAAACTATCTAAATTTCCTTGTTGCCAAGGGTCAGGGTCTAATGTTAGGGAATTGGCTACCAATGTATTATTCCCGGCGACATCATTGCTAAACTCGGATAATACTCCATCATTATTCATATATCTAACCTTATACCAATAATCTTGTGATGGTAAACCCCTATTATCAGCAAATTCACTATCCATTATTAAAACTGGTTCATTAACCAAATTCGTGTCTGTAATCTGTATATATGTGTCCTCATCAGGTGATGTACCACTTCCATCATCGAAAGCCCTCCATAACTCATAATGATGCGTATCAGTAGGACCATCATTCCAATTTAAGCTTACATATCTACCATTTGTCGCATTCAAGCCCGATAATGACGCTGGTGGAGAAACGATGTCTACTTCTATATCTATCCTATATACATTTAATGAAGAATAAGCATCACTATTGATGTTTATAGTTTCCAGTATTCCTGTTTCTGTTGATGAACTATTAATGTTAATAGATAATTTTACTTTATCATAAGGAGTCAATGTTATAGGAAAGCTTGTTGGTTCTATAACACTAAAATAACCAGAATCATTACTCATATCTATATCTTCAATCTCCAAGTCTAACTTCCCATCATTATATATATAGTAATCAATGGTCTGTCCATTTGTTTTAACATTTATTATATCTTCAGCTTCTGCATCTTCTTCATCATCATCTTCTATAAGTACCAATTCTGTACTTTCACTAGGGTCTGATGGATTTACTATAAGCTTCTCTCTAAACACTGATGGTCTCTGTTGGACTTCCAATATGTTTATATTATCACCAAAACCTATATCATCAATCCATGCCGAATCAATTTCATTACTAACAACTAAAAGGAATACCCATACTAATTCATGTCTTCCTGGTGTTAGGGTATGTTTATACTGTGTCCATTCAACTTCCCCAGTTTTTTCCATAATCGATTCCGTGGGGTCCTCAGCTTCTGCATCTATTAACCTGAAAACACTTTTAGAACCTAAAACATCTGTAGAATCAGCATTAACTTTATACCAAAATTCTACATATGAATCTTCACTCCCGCTCACTAACAATTCTATGCTTAACTGAATTCTTTCAAAATTAAGTGGAGTTAACTTTGTTCCATCCAATTTGAGCGCATAATCTCCATTGTAACCACTTCCTTCCTCAAATACAATCCCATCCTCTATATCACTGAATATTGGAGGATTATCTGGACTAGCATTACTATTTATATTAGACCAATACTCACTATTCTTAAAGCCGCCTTCTTCAAAGTCATCATAGTATGAATACTTATCATAAGGATTTGGAGTAATATCACAATTAATTAATGATATTGCTAATATTAATAATATTAATATTAAAAATAATCTGTTTTTCAATTATTCTCTCCTTTCATAAAAACTTAGGAATATTACTAATTTACCATAAGTATTAAAAAAAGCAAGTTTATCCAACCTAATAGATTTCAAAATAATACAGATATAATTTAGTGAATCTTCATGAGATGAAATTTTTCCTTCTGTGAAATTTCTGGTTTTAAAAGAGACCCTCCTAAATCCTCC
>CAYUUC010000393.1:0-3230 GCA_964447635.1 uncultured Spirochaetia bacterium | reverse complement strand
CTTTGGATTGAATGTTTTCTCCGATTTCCATGTTTCCTTTGGTAATGTATACTTTAACTTCCTTTACCATAAGCTGATTAAGGATTTCCATAACCTCCATAAGACTTCTGCCAAGTCTGCTTATCTCAGTAGTGATGAGAATATCACCTTTTTGTAAAGTCTCCATAAGATTTCCAAGCTTTCTGTTTTTATAGAGCCTTTTGGAAGTTATAGTCTCTTCCACAATATCGTTGATTTGGATTTTTTTGGACAAAGCATAATTAAGGACTTCGTACCTTTGCTTTTCGATGTCTTGCTGTTTGGTACTGGTTCTGATGTATCCATAAACCATATTGTATCCCCTGGATTTAATGGTGAACTAAGTAATGGTATAAATATACTTAAATCGAACGGATATGAAACAAAAAAAGGTAAATAAGATAGTTTTTTACGACACATAAAAATGATCGTTAAAACAAAACATTTTTATGGAGGTAAGAGTATGACTTATTTAAAGATTTTAAGCGGTAGTGAGATTGATTCATTTGAGCTGCCACCAGAGTTTAACAGCCATAACAGGAAGAAGTTTTTTAGTTATCCCAAGAGGATAGAAGACATTGTCAATGACCTGCGTACTCCAAAGAATAAAGTGGGGTTTGTTTTATTGTATGGCTATTTTAAGGCATCGAACAAGTTTTTTGCACCAAAGAAGTTCTATCAAAGGGATATTGAGTATGTTGCAAACAGATTGGGTATTGCTGCTGATGGAATTGATTTTAAGGAATATAAGGAAAGAACACTGTCTCGTCATAAAGAGATTATCCTTACAGAGCTTGGCAGGAAATCATTTGATGACAATAAAGAGTTGATGGCAAAGGAAGCTCACAGCCTTGTATCCAAGAGATTAAAACCCAAAGCAGTATTTTTGGATCTTATTACTTACCTTAATGGAAGTAAGATTGAGCTTCCAACATATCATGTATTTGCCTCTGTCATTACAGAAGCTGTTAAAGAATATGAAGAAGAATTGGTTATCTTGCTGAATAATCGATTGACTAAGAAGCATAAGGAATTATTGGATGATCTGTTAACTATTGATGACAGCTATAACCAGGATGAGAAAAGAGACCTGATATTAAAAAGATACAAACTAACGCTGCTAAAAAAGATTAACTATTCCACAAGACCCAATAAAATAAAGGATAACATTAAAGATTTGAATGTACTCAAAGTTCTGTACAGTGATTTGTCAGAGGTTATTAATTCATTATCTTTGTCCAGTGAGGTAATTGAATATTATGCAAAATGGGCAAAGAAATCAAAAATATTCCAGATAAAGCAAAAGGATGAGGAAAAAAGATACTTACATCTGGTATCTTTTATTGTTCATCAGTACTATACAATGCAGGATGTACTTGTGGATATTCTTTTAAAATCAGTACAGTCATCATATAATGCTGCAACTCAGGAATATAAAAATATTTATTTTGAGAACAGAGGACAGCAACATAAACTTATGATGTCGATTATAAAAGGCTTTAAGGGCAATATCTATGCTGTTCTTTCACAGGTAAAATCAATACTTAAAAATGATGCACTTAGTAAAGAAGATAAACTTAATGAACTTTCTAAAATAGTTTTTGAAGATGAAGAAGAGCAGGAAACACTAATGGAAATGGTATCAGAGCTTGAACAAACTTCCAGTAATGTCCTGCGAGAAAAAGGATTTTATGATATTCTAAAATCAAAATCCCGTAAGCTTCAAAACCGTGTTTCAAACATAATTAAAAACCTTACATTTGATATAGCTACTTCTGATAATAATATTATTGAAGCAATTGAAGATTTTAAATCACGGGACGGACAAGTAAACAGACACAGTCCTGTATCATTTTTAGAGGACAAAGAATATGAGTTAATCTTTGATGATGAAGACAAGTTCAATGTTTCCCTGTATAAAGTCCTGCTCTTCATTCATGTAATGGATGCTATAAAATCAGGCAGGTTAAATCTTATCAACTCATATAAATACAAATCCCTTGATGAGTATCTAATTTCAAAGGAACTTTGGAACAATAACAGGGAAGAATTGATAAAGCGAGCTAACCTTGAAAAATATGCGGTATTTGAAGAAGTCATAAAAGAATTAAAAAGGCTTTTAGCCAGAGGTTATGTTATCACTAACAGAAATATTATTAATGGGTTTAATGAGCATATCAAGTTTAAAAGCAGATATGATTATACATTATCCACACCGAAAACAGAAGAAAATGCTGGTGGTCTTGCTGATTACTTTCCTAATAACAAATATATTAGTTTAGTGGAAGTCCTGAGCGTAATTAATGAACATACTAATTTTCTGGATACCCTTGAACACTACAATCTAAAATATAACAGAACAAGGCCAGAGGACAAAACATTCTTTGCTTCTATAATGGGACTCGGGTGTAATATTGGAACAAAAAAGCTTTCAAAGATATCCAAAAATATAAGTGAAAATCAGGTTGAAAATGTTACTAATTGGTATCTCTCAGTGGATAACATTAACAGTGCTATTGATAAAATCCTGGAATTCATTTCCAAATTAGAACTGCCTTCTATCTATAAACAAGATCAGGAAAAGACACACACTGCAAGCGATGGACAAAAATATCATATTGCCGTAGAATCCCTTAATGCGAACTACTCCTCCAAATATTTTGGACAAAGAGCTGGTGTCTCTGTCAATACCTTTATTGATGATAGAGAGCTTCTTTTCCACGGGAATGTTATCAGTTCATCAGAGAGAGAAGCAGCTTATATATTAGATGGATTATTGCACAATGATGTTGTGAAAAGTGATATACATTCTACGGACACACATGGATACACTGATATTATTTTTGGAGCGTGCCACCTGTTGGGATTTTCCTTTGCACCAAGAATTAAAAACTTCAAAGGACTTGACTTTTACAGCTTTATTAAAAGAAAAGTATATGAGGATCGTGGTTATAGAATAGTTCCAGACAAATACATTAATATAAAGGTCATTCAAGAAAACTGGGATGATGTCCTCAGGTTTATTGCCACACTTGCTCTCAAAGAAACGACAGCTTCACAGCTCTTTAAAAGGCTTAATTCCTATTCGAAGAAAAATACTCTTTACACTGCTTTAAAAGAGTTTGGACGAATAATTAAAACCATCTTTCTTTTAAAGTATATTGATGATGTAAATCTCAGACAGGAAATACAGAAGATACTCAATAAGATAG
>CAYUUC010000392.1:0-3231 GCA_964447635.1 uncultured Spirochaetia bacterium | reverse complement strand
AGCAACTTCTATTTTTTTTTTGATGATAAGGTATAATACTTACCAAAAACTAAAATATAAATATTCAAAAAAAATCTTATAATTTATAGAATAATATTTTCTTATATATTATATTTATTATTATGTAATAAGATTCTATATAAATTAAAAAGAATCACAATTAATTAACAGTCATTAAGGATATTATGTATATAAAATATCCTAGGGTATAGTAATAATCTATTGTTAATAAAAGGAGAAGATTAATGTTAATTCTCGGTTTAATCATTAATATCTTTATCTCCATCGGTATAGCCAATATGTGGAGTAATAGGGGGCGAAGTTTTGCTGTAGGTTTATTGATATCAATTTTTACTTCATGGATTGTTAGCTTAATTATAATATTAGTTATGGGAGAAGCGGAAAAAACAAAAACCATGACACCAGGTGTAAAAAGAAAAGAAATTTACAATTCAACCACTTATGAAAAAGATGTCTTTGGATATCTTTTAAATAGCGAAAATGTAATCGACTTCATATTAGCTAAAGATGTTGTAATGGATAACCAAAATAAGATTTTTCTAACCTATAAGGGTTTATACATAACAGAGTTAAATCCTGGGGTTAGATATGATTTTGAGTATTTTGGATGTCTGAAATATAAGATAGTCTTAGATGAGGTTAAGAACGTAACATATACTCCAATGGATAATTATACCTTATTTTTTATCTATATAGAAGGTAGAAAACTATCATTTAAAATATTTGATGAAAATAAGCTATTTAATTTTCTACAAAATATTAGAAAACACACAAACTTTGAATCTATTGACCAAGAAGAATATACAGAAGAAACCCACACTGATGATAAAGACCTTATCGGCAAGAAAGCATATAATTCCATAAATGGGTTTTATATGGGAATCATTGTTGATGAAACAGATGGGGGTAACTCCTGGGTAATTAAGTCTGACTCGGGTTATACTAATGTAAAATCTAAGTCAAAGATTGATATTAGGGACCAATAATCTAAGCATTGTAAGAGTTATACTTCAGATTCAATTCTCTACATGGGAATAAAGAATATCGAAATAAATCCAATTACCAAAGATATTAATCCTAATATTGAATATCTTAAATAAATGTTTTTTATCGATAATAAAACTTGGGATAGATACTCGCCAATAACATAAAATATCTTAGATATGAATATAATTAGTAATAAAGATAGTATCAAGATTGATGATATTAATACTCCTTGAAATCCATAGAAATAAAATAAGGCATAAGACCCGCCAAATATAAGAATGGATATTAATAAACTCAAAAGAGATTTAATATTAAGAACTTTCCATGTAAACTTCTTTATAACAAAGTATGCTAAAATAACGGCGAATAAACCTAGTATACCAATATTAATGAAGGATATAATATTACCTTTAACAAGTTTTACTGCTTTTGGTAATGCTTGTAATAAGATTACATAACTTATTACCAGGAATGATGATATTAATGTGGCAGTTGTTTTTATCGGTTTTATACTGGAATTTAATATCCGTATAAATAAAATTACGTATGAAAACAAATAAATTACAAATATTACTAAAGATAAGGCAAGATTCAATGTTAAATTAGAAAAAGACGTATTACACAAATTTATCATTGAAAGAGAAAGCAAGCTTATAAAAAACAACGATGGAAAACCTAATAGACTATTAACTATTCGATTAGATTTCTTCTCTGGAGAAGATTTCTTCATCGTTAATCTTATTATGAATGTGAGGGTAATTGAGACAGCGAATATAACCAAAAAGACTGAAAGAATCCTATTAAAATATAAATCATAATAAGATAATTGCTCCGTAATGTGACTAGAGAAAAAGTCCAGCCTTTCATTCAAGAATTCTTTTGTATAAAAAGGGACATCTGTTCTAACTATCTCATATAAACGATAAGCCTTAGTAAATATAACAACCAGAAATAGACCTACTAGATAGCTTAATATACCAATTATTTTATATAGGATATTAAGGGATTTTGACCTATCTTTCGGTTTGGATTTAGAAGTGTCTTCACCAAACAAAATCTTATTTTTCATTTTTTGATATTCTTCATCGGATAGAATCCCTTTGGATTTTAGATCATAAAGGTTCTCCAGGTTTTTGGTTATATCATCCATCTCATTTTCTTCTTTTTCGGTCTCATGTATTGACTGGGTTTCTTTCTCGGTATGTTCTTCGGGGGTATTATCCTTATCTTCTATTGTATTGTATCCCCCCTGGATATCTTCTTTATCCCCGTATTCTTGTTCTAAGGATGGGCTTTCCATCTCTGGTTCTGTCTCTTCGCTTATATCATCTTCTGTGGTTTCTTCTTTCTCTCTCGGGATGTTGTCTTGTTCTTCTAGGTTTTGGTTATTTATATGTTCTCTATCTTCTTCGCTGATTTCATTCTCTTTTTTATCGAAATCGTTATCATTGTTAAAGCTATCATGTTGGTTATCCATGTTTATATCCTCCCCAATATTATAATTAATCAATTTACATACTTGATATATAATATCAACCAAAGTTTATATTTATGATAAACCTTGGTTGATGTTGACTAAGTGAAAAATCGTATTAAAAAAGGGAATAAAAATTATTCTTTATTGTCTAATTTATTTTTAAGTTTAAATAAAATTAACCAGGTTTCATATTTCCTCCTGATTTTTATTGGAGCATATAATATAAGCACTATAAACAAAATTAGAACAATAATATACAGTAAAACAGATTCTCCGCCAATATAACCTCGGGATAAATCGCTTAATAATGGTGATAATCCCACCATACTATAAATAAATAAGACAAGCAATAAAGCTTCGGTGAGAATTAACGATAAGAAATAGAATAGTTTTGGATACTTTTCTAATAACCATGTTTCTTTATCGAACTTAAATAAATCACCTATATTTACACTACTAATAGCTCTTGTTTTTGCTTTAGAACCAGAGCTGCTAAGAATTTCTTCTTTTTTTCTCTGAAATTCTTCTTCAGTAATAATACCTTTTTCTTTTAGGTCTTTTAATTTTTCTAACTCGTTATAATCTATCATAAGTTTATCTCCTTAAAAAATTATTATTTTAATAAATTATAAAAATAAACCTAATAGTAAATAACTATTTACAAAAAAAGTTTATCTGATAATAAAATTTTTACTAATTTTTCTTTTTTGTTACCTGGAATTATTTACTGGTAATCAATCTAATTA
>CAYUUC010000391.1:0-3242 GCA_964447635.1 uncultured Spirochaetia bacterium | reverse complement strand
TAAGCATAATGATAGCATCGGGTCTACTATTAATAATCTCATTTAAGATTCCGTGGTATGGTATTTTATCTTTATTTATACCCACTTCGCTCACGATGCCCATATTTTTTATATCCACGTAAGCTTTTATAGCATTGCGAGTTCTATAACCGGTATCATCATTTTGATATATAACCATAATACTTCTTGCATATAATTGATTGCTTGCGAACTGAGCTAGAATCATGGCTTCCATCGTAACAGTAGGTTTTAGGAAAAAAACATTATCTCCTGCTTTTTCCAGTAGCTCGACACTTCCGGCACCGTAATGGATATAGGAAACATTGGTTTTACTGATATAATCTACTACACTTAGAGCAGTAGAAGCGGAAGTTCCCCCGATAACAGCGTTGACATTATCTTCCTCAACTAGTTTTTTTGTTTGCTCTAAAGCTATAGAAGGATTATTGCCATCATCATATTCTATTATTTCAATATTTAATCCCCGTAAGCCACCTTTTTCATTAACCTGTTCGTAGAAAAGCTTTATTGTCTCTGACATTGATTTTCCTTGGTAGCTTAAATCTCCGGTTAAGGATTGAACTGTGCCAATTTTATATGTATTTTTATATTCTTTTTTATTATCATTTTGACTATCTATTGAAAATATAGGTATCAAAAATAGTATTATGATAAATATGATAATAAGTTTCTTATTCATTAATGAATGACCTCTTTATCTAATTATAAATTAAAAATATAATATTAAGGAAGATAATCAAAAAAACATAAATTAGTTTTGTTTTTATTTTTTTACTGGTAGAGGATTTGAAGAGATGGAGCATTATTTCAATATAGTATTATATAGACCGGAAATCCCACCTAATACGGGGAATATTGCCCGATTATGTGTGGGTGGGAGAAGCAACCTTCATTTAATAGGAAGATTGGGCTTCAAATTAGATAATAAGTCTCTTAAAAGAGCTGGATTAGACTATTGGGATAAATTGCGGGTGTATTATTATAGAAATTTTAACGAATTTTTAGAAAAAATTAATAAAGGGAATATTTGGTTAATTACAAAATTTGGAAAAAAGAAATATACAGATGTGAATTTAAAACTAAATGATTATTTTATATTTGGTAGAGAAACCAAAGGTTTACCGGAAGATATCCATAACCTTTTCTGGGATAATAGGTTATATATACCCATGAGTGATGATGTTAGGTCGATTAACTTATCCAATAGTGTTGCTATAGTATTATATGAGGCTATAAGACAAAACAAAATAGATTTTTAGAACCCATAACCAAAAAATTCTAAGATATGTCTGAGATGTTGCAGGTTTTTATATGGAATTTCGATTTTGCCTTGGTTAGAGGGGTCTTTGCTTATAGTAACACCTGACCTAAACATTTTTCTGAGTTCTAATTGGGCAACCTTTATTATATCATCTATATTTTCAGAATCAAGCAATACGTTTTGGTTGATTGTTTGGTTATATTCTTCTTCAAATTCTTCTTGATTTTTTTCAATATTAGTTTCATTTCTATTTTTGTCGATACTTTCATATTCGGTTAGTGCTTCTTCTACGAGTTCTCCGCCTCTAAGGGTGAGTTTATTTTTATTGGATTTATCTGTTTCGATTTCTTTTTCAGTCACATTTTCTTTTTTCTTTTTACTGATATTTTTATCCGGATTCTTCAACTTAGAGACCATTTTCTCGACTTCTCTAACATTTAGTTGTCCTGATTTAATCTTTGATATAATCATTTTCATTTCATCATATTCAAGACCTACGAGGACTCTAGCATGACCTTCGCTAATACTACCCTTAATAATTTCCTTTCGTACATCTTCGGGTAGTTTTAATAATCGTATGGTATTGCTAACTGCTGTTCTGCTTTTACCAATTTTTTTAGCAAGTTCGTCATGTGTTATATTGAAATTATTCATAATTTCTTCATATGCTTTTGCTTCTTCGATGGGGTTCAGGTCTTCTCTTTGAATATTTTCAATTAGTGCTATTTCTAATCTTTCCGGGATGCTTATATCTTTTATGATGCACGGTATTTTTTTTAGTCCTGCTATTTTAGCAGCTCTCCATCGTCTTTCACCTACGATTATCTCGTATTTATCATCCTTTGGTGATACAATGATAGGTTGTATTATTCCTTTTTCTTTTATTGATTGAGCAAGTTCATTCAAGGTATCTTCTTTAAAATTTTTTCTGGGTTGGTTTTCATAATTTGTAATATCATCGATATTTATTTCGGTTACATTATTCTTTAGTTCTTTATCCATTCCGAAGAGGTCGTCTAGCCCTCTTCCTAAAGCTTTATTTTTAGCCATTATTTATTATCTCCATACTTAATTTTCTATAGCTTTTAGCCCCCAGTGAACCTGATTCATACTTAGTAATAGGTTTACCGAAACTTGGAGCTTCAGCTAGTTTGACATTTCTTGGAATTATTGTTTTATATACTTTTTCTCTAAAATGACCTGCGGCATCTTCCATCACTTGGTTAGAAAGATTAGTTCTACTATCGAACATGGTCAGAAGGACACCTTCTATAGATAAAGAAGGGTTGAGTTTCTTTTTTACTCGGTTTATGGTTTGTAATAATTGAGCTATTCCCTCTAGGGCAAAGTATTCACATTGGAGTGGTATCATCACAGAGTCAGAAGCTACCAGAGCATTGATTGTTAATAATCCCAAAGATGGTGGACAGTCTATAAAAATATAATCGAAATCATTCTTAATATTTTTTATCGCATTTTTTAGTTTGTATTCTCTATCTTCTACATTAACTAGTTGAATAGAAGCAGCTGCTAGATGAATATTAACTGGAACAATGGATAGATTGTCGAAATTAGTACTTTTAATAGTGTTTTCAATGGGTTCGTTCATGAGTAAGACTTCATAGACGCTCTTATTGTTAGTATTTTTGTTTATGCCTATCCCACTACAGGCATTACCTTGAGGGTCGATATCTATAATAAGAACTTTTTTTCCATATTCTGCTAACGCTGTGGCTGTATTTATAGCTGTTGTTGTTTTTCCAACACCGCCCTTTTGGTTTGCGATAGCTATTATTTTTGACATATTAAATTCTCCTAATATTTTTGTTTCACGTGAAACATAATAAAATCATCTGCTTGATTTTAATTTTAAGTATATTGATAAGTTTAATAGATATTATATATAATATAGCAATAATGTACTTTATAAACCACTATTTTTGGTGGTTTCACGTGAAAC
>CAYUUC010000390.1:0-3260 GCA_964447635.1 uncultured Spirochaetia bacterium | reverse complement strand
GGAATCTTCTCCCCAAAGAATTTCAATCGGAGCGGTTAACCACCTGTAGAAAGGATAATCAATATCGTCTATGGTTTCATAAGAATCAGGGACGATTATCTCTTTTCCATCTTCTAGTAATGTTCTATCATATTCCCCCGCAGGAATTATAACTGTGAGAATACCGGAGATTAGCATCAAAGCAAACAAAATCAGAATAGAGATTATAAAAGACTTTTTGCCTATCGTCATATTTGATTTTTCTTTTTCCAATTTATTCATCCTTTATATACTCTTTATAAACTTATGAAGTGAAGCTAATTTAATATAATGATTCATACCATTATTGAAAAGTAGTTTCAGTATTTTTATATATAATAATTGCGTGGAAGTATTATAAGGCAAATATTTATAAGGTTGTTCCTCATTGTTATGAAAGATATAAACGGATACCTTATAAGATAAATCAAGGCAAGAACACTTTTGGCAAAATAAGATACGGTGAACCATACCCACCAGCAAGTCCCGCTCATCGATAATTCATCAGAATATACCATCTGGATAAGATGGTCGAAAACGGTGAAGGATTGGCTATAGACCCGCTAAAGAAAAAGGTGAAACCTTATATCATCTATCAGCACGAGCTTATCGGGAATTAAATTAAGAAGCAATTAATGCTGTATAGTTAACTATATGATATTGACAAAATAGACATTTATTATATAATAAAGTATTATGAGCATTTTTCAAATAATATTTTTGGATTATTTTTAAAACCACGATGAATCTACAGCTCTAATTAGAATTGAATATGTTAATGTTAATTCTTTCTTATAAAGGTTGTTCCTCATTGTTATGAAAGATTTAAACGGAGAATCTGTTCTTAAATATGCTACAGATTATCTATTTAATCCACTCGATATTAAACAGCCAAATAATATACGAATAAAAAATAGAGAGGAGTATAACTCTTTTCTTAAGGATAAATAAGTGAACGGTTGGGTAATAGACCCTAAAGGTACTAATACCGCAGGATGGGGATTAACCTTAACAGCAAAGGACATGGCAAAAATTGGACGGTTATACTTAAATGATGGTGTATGGAACAATCAGCGGATAATATCTCAAAAATGGATTGAAGAAAGTACTAAAATTCATATTAAATGGGGAGAATTATCATATGGCTATCTATGGTGGATAATTAATGACTTGGAAAATAATTGTTTTGCTGCAATTGGTGACGGTGGAAATATAATTTATGTGAACTCGGATAAGAAAATTGTAATAGCAATAGCTTCTCGATTTTTACCAAGAGCTAAAGACAGAATTGAACTGATAAGAAAACATATCCTACCACAAATAGGATATTGATTACAAACAAACAGCAATACGCAATATAAATAAGCCAGGTGATATGGGTATTTGTTGGAGTATACAAAAAATATGATTATTATCTAATCACAATAACAAACCAAAGGACAAACCGATATGGATATGTGGAGATATTATGATATAACCCATCAGGAACATGTATTATGCAATCCATCCAATATGGAGAAGTATCGGCAACTTGTATCCTTACTGAGGATAGAACCAGGAGGAAAGCTCCTGGACATAGCTTCTGGCAAGGCAGAGTTCGTAATACAGATGGTGGAAGCATATAAACACATCTCGGTAACGGCAATCGACAAATCACCCTACCATTCCAAAGACGGCATGGAGAATATTGCGAAACGTATACCGGACGCAGATGTGGATTACCTTGTTATGGATGCCGCCGACTATAAGCCGGAAAAGCCACATTACTTCGATGTTACCGTTTGTCTTGGGGCAAGCTGGATCTATGGCGGATATGAAGGTACGCTCAAAGCGATGATTGATATGACGAAAAGCGGAGGATATATCGTATCGGGTGAACCATATTGGAAAAGCAAACCACCAAAAGAGTTTCTCGATAAATCTGATATTAACTATGAAGACTTCCGAACACATTACTGGAATACAAAGACAGCTGGAAGACTTGGATTGCGGCTTCTCCATACGATTGTGACCAATCAAGATGATTGGGATACATACGAAGGCTTGCAGTGGTATTCTGCTGAAAGATTCGCTATGGAAAACCCGGATGATGAAGATGTTGACGACCTGCTGAAAGCAATTCGTAAGGATCGGGACGAATATCTTAAGTGGAGAAGGGATTACTTCGGGTGGTCGATTTATGTTTTTGTGAATCCGTAAATAATATTATCTATACTAACTTCGCTTGTGAAACTTCTTTATAAAGCCATTCAATATTTTCTTTTGTCATTTTAAACTTTTCATTTATTTCATTTAGATTATTACTTAGTATTTCTATTTCCTTTTGTTGGTTTTTAAATTCATCATTAATATCGGAAATTATTTTATCCAAACTTTGATTAGCAGATATAATATTATTCATTTCATTATTAATCTTATGTGCTGAGTCGTTCATCTTTTCGGCTGATTTTGATAATATATTCATCCATTCTCGAAGTTGCACATTACTCTTTGTTTGCTTATTCATAAGGTTATGTACTTCTATAACCAGTTCATTTGTTTTCTCATTATGAGATTCCATTTCTAGGAATGATTTTTCAATATGCTGGAATTTTTCAGAGACCTCCTCTATCTTTATGCTAAAGAGGTCCAATTTATTTATCATATCAGTAATATTATTTTGGCTTTTTCCGGCTAGATTCCTAACCTCATTAGCAACAACACCAAACCCTGCACCAGAACTACCAGCATTAGCAGCTTCGATATTAGCATTAATCGCTAAAACGTTTATATTTTCAACTATATCATTTAGTCCTGTAGAATATTGCGTTAGGACTTTTCCTATGGAAAGGAGTTTCAATATAGACTTCTGCCCATCTTGCATCTGTTTATTACCTTCCTGTATTAATAAAAGGAGATTGCTGTATGAATCATTCATAGAACCTGTTATTTTATTAATATACTCTATATTAGCTGTAAACTGCTCTATAGTGGATTTATTTTCTTTAATATGGGAATTTTGCTGTGATATTTCAGTCTCTATATTTTTAACTGAATTGGACATCACATCTATGGCATTTTTAGTTTTTTCTTTGTTTTCTCTTTGTATACTGAATAGTTTAAATACTCCTTTTGATATATCATTAAGTTCTTTCAATTTAATTGTTGTAAAATTAATTTTCTGGTCTATATCCTTAGATATACTTTCAATTGAAATAGAAATGTCTTTTATATTTTCTACTATGTCGAATTTTTCTTTTAAA
>CAYUUC010000389.1:0-3260 GCA_964447635.1 uncultured Spirochaetia bacterium | reverse complement strand
CCTTACGGGACAAGATACAGAAAACAACATCACGGTCTTTATTGGTGTATGAACCGACTGCTTTGTATATGGTAGCTCCTCTTCCTTTCTCATGGATATATTCGATGATGTCATCCTTTTTCTCCGATATGATTTGTACACTCTTGGTTGTGCTTATCCCTTCCAATACGAGGTCAATGACTTTGCTTGATACGAATAAAGCAATGAGTCCGTAGAATATGAGTTCCCACTGGTTGGCTACACCGGAAGTCTGAGCACCACCTGAGTTACCCAGTATAATACCAGAAAATACAATGATGAAGAAATCCATAACCATGAATGCCATACCCGGAGTGAAGGAGGTATACCGGCCGAGAATCTGTGCAACTATGTCCGAACCGCCACTGGAGCCTTTTCCCCTGAATATTATACCTAATCCCATGCCGAGTAGAACACCTCCAAAGATAGATGCGATCATAATATCCATCTTTACCGGTTCTAATTGTATAAATGAGAAGTACTTTCCGTCTAAAAGGTCTGTGAATAAGGAGACCAATCCGATACCTACCAATGTGCGTACTCCATACATTTTACCGAGAAACTTCACGCCTATGAGGAAAAGCGGGATATTCATCCCAAAAATTAACCATCCCATCGGTATATCAAATAAATGATAGAAGGTGATGGCAAGCCCACTTACTCCACCGGCAACAATTCTATTTGGAGCAAGGAAGAAGACATAACTAACTGCACATATAAGTGCACCGATGACGATTAATCCATAATTCTTAATCTCAGCGAGTAATATTCTTTTAACTTTTGCTGACATAGCTTTTCCTCCTTTAAAGTTTTTGAGAATTCATTCACATAAAATCTCCGATAATATGATAATGGTTTTAAAAAATAAGGCAAGAAATTCTGATAATAATAAGACAATATTAATCTTTTTCCTGAAGTGAAATTCAGGCTTTTAAGTAAAATCTAACCTATTCAACTCCTTATAAATTATTTCGAACTTTAATTAGTGTGAGATTTTATTTAAAAGGATAATTTATTATGTTTTGATTTTGAGTTAATTTGACTTTGTTAAATCTCTGAATATTTTAACACTCTAATTTGTTTTCTATATTTAGATGACATCGCTTTAAGACGTCGCACAAGCTTATCTACAATTATTTTTATTATGCCTTCAATGGTTAATAACTTTAAGGGATAAAAAATACGAAATAAATCACAAATACAAGAAATACTGATTATCGGAAGTGAACTAACTTGAAAAAGTTCTTTCAAAGAATCATCCGGATGATGCTCTTTATAAAAAAGCTCTTTTATCAAGCTCATCAAATACAGACATAATGCGACAAGGCTTAAATGATGCATAAATGAACGATATTTACGAGCTTCTAAGTCAACAAGACCAAGATTACTCTTGCTATCCTGAAAAACACGTTCGATAAAATATCTATAGCAATGATATAAAGCAAGTTCTTTTAGACTGATCTTGTTATCGCAGTTTGAAAGTGAAAAACGGTAAGTTCCATCAGGAAATCCAATTATAAGAAACCACTCTGACATTATTTTTCCATTTGAAGTTGCAACAGTTTTTACTCTTTTTCTATAACATTTGCAAATTAATTCCCCTCGTTCTGTAGAACGAAGAGAAAACTTACCGCTTTCAAAGTCATTCATCTTGATAAAAGCTCGAATCATTCGGACATTAAGATTATCCTCAAATAGAAGATATTGTTTCCCTTCAAGTTTATGTTCATAGGAATCATATTCAATAGAATTAATATCAGGAGATAATTCTGATAAAATCTTTGTATTAATAGGGATATCAGCTATATATTTTATTTTTTTATCGTTTAAAAGATATCTAAAATCACTATTACGTCCATACCAAGTATCACAAACAAGCATATCAAAATCTAGACCTCTTTTAATTGACCTATTAATAAGATCAAAAGCAATCTCATATTTTGTCAAAAACGCTCTGTTACTTGGTAGAAGCCATTTTTCTGTAAGTTCTTTTCTTGTTTTATTATAAAACCAGTCTTTAGGTATATAAAGTTCTCCATCAATCATTTTCCAAGTATTATTATTATAATATCCTAAACAAACTGTTACTTGACCGTTATCAACTTTACCTTCCCTACCGAGATATTGCCTTCCAACTCCTATACTATGATTCCCATATTTTTTTATACCTGTATCATCTAGTGTAAGAACTCCTTTAGAACCTCTTGAATTATTTGCTACTTCTTTAGTAATTTTATCGAATATTTTGTTACCATCCCATGGCGAATCTGAAATAAAATATTGAATATTTTCATATTCAGAAGAAGCATTCTTTACCAATCTTGATATATTTAACATTGTTTTGTTCTTTTCAAGGTTAATTAAACCTATTATATAAATATATGCATATTTAAACAAATTTGTTTTCCTTGTTTCAAAACATTTTTTGAATCTTTTCTTAAGATTACTAAATATTTTTTTTACTTTTTCTATCGCTTGATTATTTATTCCCCAGAAATCTGGATCATACAACTTATTTTTATTATTATTATTTATCATGGTACTACCTGTTTGTTGTTTTTCTATATAATGTAGTACCATTTTTTATTATCACAAAGTAATTATAGATATTTTGTTTTTTTATTTAACAAAGTCAAATTATTTAACATAAAAACATATATGGAGGGAATTTTGGATAAAAGTTTAACAGTAACCAGTTCAGCTTTCAAAGACGGAGGATCAATTCCCAAAAAATATTCAGGATTGGGAGAAGAAATATCACCACCTCTTGAAATCAATTCAATTCATTCCAACGCTAAATCAATAGCCATTGTAATGGATGATCCTGACGCTCCCTTGCCTATTACTATTATACACTGGGTATTATGGAACATACCAATAGAATACAATAATATACCAGAAAATATTCCCCATTCAAAAATAGTTAAAGAATTAGGTAATGCCCATCAGGGGAAAAGAATGTTTGGTAAAACGGGTTATATGGGACCTAATCCGCCATTTGGTGTACATACATACAGGTTTCACATATATACACTGGATACTTTTCTTGATATAAAACCGGAAGCTAAATTTAAACAATTAAAGAGTAAAATGGAAGGACATATTTTACAATATTCTTTATTTACTGGAAAATTTTCTAAAAAATAAAACAATGTTTCACGTGAAACAATTTGGAAGATTACTATTGGTCTATATGATTAATTTCTTTTTCAAACACACCAAACACACCTGTAGAAACTAAT
>CAYUUC010000388.1:0-3264 GCA_964447635.1 uncultured Spirochaetia bacterium | reverse complement strand
GGGAGAAAATTCTCGAAAAATGTCATATCATTAAAAAGTATAGTATTTACTATGCTGTCTATTATCCAGAATCCCATTATCAATGATATACTTATTATTATGGGATATAATAGTTTTTTTTTCATAATTTAATAAATCTAATTTTTTTATATAGTGATTAATATTAATGATAAGAAGAATTTATATTATTAAGTGAAGATTTCATATTATTGAATTACTATTCATCAAGATTGAAATCTATTTCCGAAGATAGAATAACCTGACTTACTTCCTCAAAAATTTCTTCCGGTATATCCTCTATTATATAAACACTATTATCTTTGATATATATAGAATTTATAAAACCACCTTCCTTATTCCAAATAATATTTTCTTTTGTATACTTATTTATGGATAATGTATCGGGGTTTGTTTTATTTACCAGCAAGGATATATAAGCATCGAAAAACTCTATTGCATCTTTTTCTGTATCCCAAGCAGTAACCCATACTAAAGCATCCTCTTCTCCATTATAATTGATATAGAAGTTTACCTTATCCCCATCCCATCCTTCGGATACTCGATTAGCATAGTTTATGCCTTTATCACTTAGATATTTATCTATAAGGACAAAAATATTGAACTCCCCAAGGGTATCCTCATATTCCATGCTCCATAAGCCCTCTGATGTATTATTAAGTTGGGTAGAAATATCAGGTAAATCAACCATAGAGGGTATATCATTCTCTATATACTTAACTGGATGTAGAATCTGTTCTGTAGAAAGAGGAGGTTTGCTGGAGAATGCTTCATTAACCAATTCATAACCACCAGCAAGATATAATTGAGATACGAAACCAGCTCCTTGTAAGTAAACAAAGACCGCTTCCTTCAGCCAATAATCCGGTACATCACTCTCTATCGTTCCACCATAACCAAAAGAGCTAAACCTATCTGATATCCTCCGAATTAGGTTTTCCTTTTCCTCATCGTCCAGATTACGGAAGTCACGATGTTCACTGATATAGAATAGATATTGAGTCAAGGTAGCATCCCCCTCAACAAGTGCTTTCATAGACATCAATGAGTCCGTTGTATCTTGATAAGAATTGATAAGTCTAGTAAGATTAAAGTTCATATCCTGCAGAGCATGTGTCAATTCATGAACTAATACTACATCCTCGAATCGGAGGGGTCGATATGGGTTCTCATCAAACTGAAAGTCTTCCACTATAACAAAAGTATTAGTTCCTATTCCATAAAAACCAGCAATGGAGCTGTAGTCTTCTTCCTGGTCTTCTCCATATAGGTCTGCGAAACTTTCTTCAGTTGATAAAAATCCAATCTGCTTAAAAAAGTCTTCCATGATATCCTCTTCTGTCTGACTCCTCTCATACTCAACAAGTAACTCACCTAACTCCTGGGTGGTGGTGGAAAAGAAGTAAAGATTCCTTGTAAAGTCTAATCCTCTTATCTGGCTAGTTACATTCATCGCCTTGGAAAACCAGTCATAGGTGTATTTCCGGTAATTGGAAAGCTTTCCTGGCAAATCCTTTTCCTCTATAAGGACCGGATTATCCTGGGTAGCTTCGATTAAAACAGATGTTGTACAAAACGCTATAATGCTCAGAGAAACCAATATAAATATGATTAGACATATCTTAAATAAGTTATTATGTATCCATTTCAGTTTATCATGAACCAATTTCATTTATATAGTCCTCAATTTCTTTTACCAAGTCTTTATCTCTTAGATAAGAAGCCTTATCTTTAGCCTCATCTAGCAAATCTAAAATTAATGCTTTGTCTTTACCCATTTCCGTATAATAACAGGCAAGCTGATAAGGTAATCGAGGTTCTCCTCGTTCGGTATACGGAATAGCCTCTATTATTTTAATTGCCTTGTCCAACTCTCCCTTATGTTGATACAACTCACAAACATAAACCAGCAAAGACTGGTCCTCTGAATGGGTATACATTAAATCATTGAAAAGCTCTTCTGATCTATCATAATCACCATTTTCCATATAAGTTAATGCTAGGTCAAACTTGTACTGGGTAGCTTTTGGGTTAAGCTCCAAAGCACTCCTTAGATATGGTATAGCCTCAATGAAGTTGTTCTGTCTTGCTTCAACCAATCCTAGTAAGTAGTATGTGATTGACTCATGTGGGTCTAATTCTTTAGCTTTGAGTAAACTTTCCTTTGCTTTATCATACTTTTTGTTCTCCATCATAATCCTACCACGATTAACCATAATCCTTGTTCTCATCCGATTTATGAACCCTTTAAAGCGATTCGCTAGCTTATCCATTATATTATCTTCTTTCAATTTATAACTTTCCTCTTTAGTGGTTTAGTTTTCGTAATGAATGGTTATCCCGTCTGGAAAATCAATCTTAAATGTTGAATCATCAAATCCATCACTAAATCTAATATTATTCCTTAAGCCAATGGTTATCTTCCTCTCTTCTCTCTTTTTATCACCATCATCGATTGTTATATAGTAGTAAGTAAGTGAGGTTTTCTGTGAAAAGTAAAAAGCCCTACCATTGAATACTTCTTTTTTGTATGCTCTATCATAATACCTATATGAAAAAGCATATTCGATATCATTATCGGGTGAATCCAAATCTGATGTCTGATACACACCTCTCACCAGATACTTAACCTTTGGTATCTGTTCATAGAAAGTAACCTTATCCAGTATGTTATCTCTGGACATTATATATTGCTTGCTATCATCTGTGTATTCAACATCAATGGTTTTATATTCGTCTAATACCGGAACTTTTAGGGAAATGACTTTTAATAGGGTTTGTATATCGAAATCGAGCATGGTATACTTATCCAGTCTTAATTTGGATAGTTTACCTACTATACCTTCAAATGAGTCTGTATCCGTTCGGTATAATATTTTTATTTCATCGCCTACTATAACTCCTTTGAACATAAGTATATCTATGGCCTTCATCTCTATGTAGAACTTATCATTCTTACTATCCACATAAGCCATTCCAACCAGGTTCTGCTGTTCACCCCCGCCTACATATAACATATCAAACTCGGTATAGAATGCAGGTATGGTTTCATTGTTCATTATCAAGCATTCCAAAGCACTTTCTGAACCTGGGCAGACATCTGTATCGCCAACTTGCCCCCCTGTACAACCTATTATCCATAATATAGCTAATCCTGCTATAAGTAAGATGATTAAACCATTTAACCTGTTTAGCATGTATAACCAATCCTCCATTTTAACTTTATCTATAAAACACCTTATATAT
>CAYUUC010000387.1:0-3265 GCA_964447635.1 uncultured Spirochaetia bacterium | reverse complement strand
TGATAAGTATGAAATCCTGAAAGGAAAGTTATAATAACTTTTTTTCAGATTAGTGCACAGTTAAATAAAATGTAAAATGATATTACATAATATGATTGAATAAATAAAAATTAGATTATGTTGGTGGGATTATTTCTATGGATTATTGATAGTTTTATGTAATATTTATTGGTATTAATTATTCCTACCTTTCAGAACAATATCATACCAATACTCCCTGAAGGCATGTCCGAATCTTTCGATCCATTCCATAGCTGCTTCATTATCCCCAATATCACGGCAGGCTTTTTCGCTTTCGATCCATTTATATTTTCTTATTTCTTCTATTTGGGCATGGTTGAATATTTTTAAATCTTTTCGTGTCATGATCATATAACCTCACATAGATAAAACATATACCCATATATATTTATACTTAATTTTACAAAAAAATTTTCAATTTATTCATAAATATATGCACAAATTATGCCATCAATTCATACACATAAATTATCGTCTACTGAATCTAACACTTGTATAGCCAATAGTCAATTTATTTTTTACATTCTTTCCAAAGGCGTAATAGTAAGGAGTTCCAGACCTTTCTTAATAGTCTTACCCACCAGGTCACATATTAGAAGCCTGCTTTCCGGTGTGTTATCCTTAGCATTAATCACGCGATGCTTATTGTAGAATGTATTGAATTCCTGGGACAGATTATATATAAAATCACAAATCACATTGGGTTTATATGATTTTAATGCAAGATTCACCGCCCATGGGAATTTCAATGCTTCTTTGATTACCCTGGCTTCATCATCATTAACTATTTTAATATCGTAATCGTAGATGTTATCTATATCTTTAGATGTTTCCTCTTTATACTTTCTGAATATACTTCTAATCCTAGCATAAGCATACAAAAGATAAGTAGCGGTATTTCCTTGAAGGGCGAGTGAACTTACCCAATCAAAAGTTATATCTGATGTCCTATTTTGGGACAAATCAAAGTATTTGATGGTCGATATTCCGACAGTTTCTGCGATATTATCCTTTTCTACTTCGGTTAGATGTGGGCTTGCTTCTTCAACAACCTCTTTAGCCTTCTTATGAGCTTCATCTAATAGGTCTTTGAGTTTAACCACATTACCAGTTCTGGTAGCCATAATCTCACCGGCGAAGTTCAGTCTGCCGAAGCTTACATGAACCAACTCGGTTTCCTTATCCCAGCCTAACTTCTCTGCAACTACCTTTAATTGTTTGAAATGCATCTCCTGTCTGTTATCGGTAACCACGATGATAGTCTCTGGATGCCATTTCTCGATACGATATCTTAATCCTGCGATATCGGTAGTAGAGTATAGGAAAGCCCCATCAGATTTTTGAACGAGATAAGGAGGTAAATTCTTATCCTCCAAGAAGATAACATAAGCTCCTTCGCTTTTCACCGCAAGACCTTTCTCCTTAAGCATATCTACTATATCATTAAGCATATCTTTATAATGACTTTCTCCATATACCACATCAAAATGTATATCCATTCGGTCATAGATTTCATTAAATCTTTGCATACTGAGAGATACGAATTTTTTCCATAGTTGGGTATTCTTCTTATCACCCTTTTGCAGTTTGACCAATTCTTTTCTAGCTTCATCTTGTAGTGAAGGGTCTTTCTCAGCCTGCTTTCCGAATTCCACATACAGTCTTTCCAGTTCTGCGACGGGGTCATTCTTCAATGCTTCTTCATCCAGCCACTTATTATATGCTACGATGAGTTTACCAAATTGAGTTCCCCAATCGCCGATATGGTTATCCCCTACTACATTATATCCGGAGAATTCATGGATTCTGTATAGAGCCGCACCGATGATGGTACTCCTCAAATGTCCGATGTGCATGGTCTTAGCGATATTAGGTGAGGAGAAATCGATTAGTGTGGTTTTACCAACACCTGGTTTTCCTGCACCGAGTCTTTCATCTTGGATGGTTTGTTTAGCTCTCATTGCTATCCATTGGTTATTTAGGAAGATATTAATAAATCCGGGACCCGCTACCTCGATCTTCTTTACCGATGGGGGATATCCATTCTGTACAATCCTATCTATTATTTTCTGTGCTATTTCTCTGGGATTCTTTATTTCGATGTGTTTTTTTAGTTGCATAGCGATATTGGTTTGATAATCACCAAAATTGGGATTATTAGTGGATATAATCTCAATATTGATATTATCTAAATTCGGGAAAACTTGGTTAATACTATCAATAAAGCAGTCAGAGAGTATCTCCTGTATAGTCTTCATTATCTTATACCCTTTATATAAAAGAAAATTATTAATATCTTAACAAAAATCTATACAAAGCAAAAAAAATATATTAAGTTTATAATTAAAATGTGTTAGGATATAAAATCAGATGGAAGAAAAAGCAACGAAGAAAATTTTAATTATAGAAGACGATGAAGACAGCCGATTCCTGCTTAAATACTATCTTAAAGACCTGAATTTCGATGTAATAGAAGCGAGTAATGGTCAGGAAGGGATTGATATAGCCTTTACAAAAGAACCTGATATTATTTTATTGGATATAATGATGCCGGTAATGGATGGTTATACAGCCTCCAAAGAGATTAGAAAGAAGTTGAAAGACATACCTATCATAGCATTAACTGCAAATTCAGTAGAGAATGAGAAGGATAAATCGATAAACGCCGGTTGTACGGATTTTATAGAAAAACCCATAGATTTAAACCAACTTGCAGAAGTAATTAACAAATATACCAAAACTTAAGATAAATAAACCAAATTTTCGTCACAATATTTAAGATAAACAGCTACCTGCCGTGTTAATATTAAGTAAGAAACTAAATATCCTTGTTATATTAATAATGATGAAAAGAACCATTCAATAGAATTGATAATATATATGCATATACTCAAAAGGAGTAAATCTATGAAAAGTAAATATGCAGGTAAATTTAACCATGATGAAGACGCATTCTTATACGATGAAGATGTACTCAACGAAGAAAATCCCATAAGAAACGAATATGAACAAGCCTTAAACTGGACAGCTAACCAAATAGAAAGAGACTCCACTGTATTAGAATTGGGTAGCGGAACAGGGAATCTTACAATAAAAATGAAACAAGCTAAAAAGCTAGTCTGTGTAGATATATCAGATAAGATGACCGAGATTGCAAAACCAAAAACAAGAAACCAAACCAATATAAAATTTATCAAATCAGATATACTAGAATTTTTCGAAAATAATACCGAAAAATTCGACT
>CAYUUC010000386.1:0-3280 GCA_964447635.1 uncultured Spirochaetia bacterium | reverse complement strand
CTTCTTTATCAACATTATCCTGGATATTATTTGAATTATCAATATTATCATTTATCTCAATATCATTATTATTTTTATTTACAGAAGTATTACTATCAGGTTTTTCATTTAAGTTACTTTCCACTTCTTCTTCTAATTCAAAGATTTGATTATTAATATTAGGTTTTTCAGAATCTGGGATTTTATCTTTATCATAGATTTCTTCAATATTTGTATCAATACCTTCATCAAATATATTGTCGATATTAATTTCTTGAGTCTCTGTATCGGTTATATTTATGATTCGGTCGGTAGAAGAGTTTTCATCCTCTTGTGATTTTTCCTCTAATGTATTTAAGACATTATTTATATTGTCTATGTTTTCTTTAATACTAGGGTCTAAATTAATATCTATAGATTGTTCATCCTGAGAATTAGTATTAGAAGCAATCTTTATCTCATTACCACTTAGGTCTTTAGTATTACGGGTTATTACAATACCATTTTTCATTAACTTATTCTCAGGGTCAAAATACCCGATATTGTTATAATTCAGACCTCCTTCTCCGGATGTTTTTAGATTCTCTACCCCTTCTGAATAATCTACAATAGGACGTCTATTATTAATCTCCCATAATAAGTTTTCTGATGTATTATATAATGGAGACATTATATATTCACCAAAGAATATTAAGAAAACTGAGTATAGTAAAGAAAATGCTAAAATAGGCAGAGTAAATCTAAATAAATGAACTCCAGAACCAATTACTGTTACAACCTCACTGTTTTTATAGAAATTGCTTAATGTAAACATGGTTCCGAATAAAAAGCCTAATGGGGAAAAAAGAATAATGTTATAAGGAAGTTTGGATATATGGATTATCATTATCCTTTCTATTGTGTTAAAATCACTAGGCTTATTTAGATAACTATCCATCTGCATAAAAAGTTGAGTCATTTCATAAATAAAGGTGAAGAAGAGGATTGCACCAAAACATGATTTTATGAACTCTATAAATAAATATTTGTCTATTTTTGTAATCTTAAATGGTAAGAGACTTGAACTGAAATAGTATGAAAAACCTCTCCTTTCCAGTGAATCTCTGTCTCTTTTGTTTAATTTCAACGATTAACCCTCTTTTTTAATATTATTCTCTTTTCCAGGTAGTACCTTTTGGAGTATCTTCTAGTATAATACCCGAATCTTTCAATTTATTCCTTATTTCATCCGCTTTTGCATAATTTTTTTCTGCTCTAGCTTCTTCTCTTTCTTTAATCAACTTTTCGATTTTTTCATCTAGTATTTCCTCTTCAAATGTCAATATTCCTAAAACCATATCTATCTTTTTTAAATAATTCATAACCATTGATGCAGATATGCTATTAAGTTCATCAAATTCCTTATTGACATTTGATATCACTTCATCGAAAATGGACAATGCTCCCGATATATTAAGGTCATCATCCATATACTGATTAAATCTGTTAAATCCAGTATTAACTAACTCTTCTATCTTTTTTTCTATTTGTGGTTTTTTTTCATCATCTAAATTCAGTCTATGGTTAATCCTAGTTATAAAATCCTGATATCTTTTTAATCTAGACTTATATTCTTCTATTCTCTCTTCAGAATATGCTAATTGGTGTCTATAATGAGCTGAGATTAATGCAAACCTTATTGTTTTCCCAGTATAACCTTTTTGTAAAAGGTCTCTTATATATAAAACATTACCTAAACTTTTAGACATTTTCTCTTCTTCTTCATCTTTAGGTGATTTAAATATAAGGTGTTCTCCATGTAACCAATAATTTACAAACTTTTTACCAGTAGCTGTTTCACTCTGTGCTATTTCATTTTCATGGTGTGGGAACATGTTATCAATACCACCGCAATGAATATCCAATGTTTCTCCTAGATACTTAGTACTCATAGCTGAACATTCTATATGCCAGCCGGGTCTTCCTTTTCCGAAAGGACTATTCCAGTATACATCCCCATCTTGTTCGGTATAACCTTTCCATAATACAAAATCAGATATGTTTTCTCTATCATATTCATCCTGGGATACTCTCCCGCTTGCTCCACCCTTCAGCTTAGTTAAATCTATCCTTGATAGTTTTCCATAATTTTTAAGTTTAGATATATCAAAATATACCGAATTATCATCCGTTTTATAAGCATATCCCTTATCCATAATCTTTTGAATCATATCAATCATTTCTTGTACATGTTCAGTAGCTTTTGGATAGTGTTCTGCTTTTCTCATATTTAATGTATCTACATCTTCAAAAAATGCTTTGGTATATATATCAGTGTATTCTTTGAGTGATTTACCTTCCTTCCTGGAATTTCTGATGGTTTTATCATCAACATCTGTGATATTCATAGCATGGTTTATTTCATAACCTTTATATTCCAGATATCTAATCAGTAAATCCTCAAATAAAAAGCTCCTATAATTTCCGATATGTCCATAATTATATACAGTTAATCCACAAGTATAAATATCGACTTTGCCTTCCACTTTAGGCTTAAATTCTTCTTTTCTTCTAGTTAATGTGTTATATAATTTTAATGCCATATTTTACTCCAATATTTATAATTTTATTAATAGTTTTCTTAAATCGATAAGTAAATTTGAGGATTAACAGTGAAGAAATTGATAAATAATTTCGGAATTATCCATAAGTTTATATTTCATTAGATATACCTTTAAGCAAAATAATGACCTATATTAAAATATAACATATATAACAAATTATCAAGAATTATTTATTCAATATCACTCCCAATAAATCATGAGTGTATGAATCAATGATTTTTACTTTATAAAATTCTCCAATCTTTAAATTTCTATCTCTAATAACTATACTACCATCTATTTCTGGAGCTTCAAACTCAGAGCGAGAAAGATAATAAGGCATCTCATTACCTTTTGTTTCAACTTTGTCTTCAATAAGGACTTCATAAACTTTATTGATTCTATTTACCAGCTTTTCTTGTGAGATTTTTTCCTGAAGTTCCATTAAAGCCATTCTTCTTTCTTCTTTAATTCTATTATTAACATGTTTATTAAATTTAGAACTCTCTGTATCTTCTTCATAAGAATAAGAAAACACACCAACTCTATCCAATTTTAGTTCTTCAAGGGATTTATACAAGTTATTAAATTCCTTCTCTGTTTCACCAGGGAAACCTACAATAAAAGTACTTCTTATTACAATATCTGGAATTCTATTTCTTAATTTATCGATAAGTTTATAATAATCCTTTCTATTTCCTTTCCTATTTTTTTTTTTT
>CAYUUC010000385.1:0-3290 GCA_964447635.1 uncultured Spirochaetia bacterium | reverse complement strand
GGCTAATTTAATGAAAGTCGCTAGGGATAAAATTAAGTTATCATCTTCATAATATATTAAGTAATCTTATAACGGTAAAATAGGGACTAAAGACTACTAATAAATGTTTATAATCATAAACATTGATAAAACCATATTAAAAATAAATACTCAATTTAATTTTAGAAGGATAATTATGATTGATTATAATAGATTAAATTATGCTTATGATAATGATGGAATATATTCTTTACAATTAGAAGTGGGAGATTTATGCCATCAAGGCTGTATATATTGTTATATGAATGCTGTGGATGTGGAAAAAAATAGTCTTACAGATAATCAAATATATAATATAATCGAAGATACAAAAAAGCTGGATATCACTGCTATTGAATGGTTAGGAGGGGAGCCACTATTAAGGAAATCAATATTTAATTTTATGGATAAAGCATCTACATTAGGATTAAAGAATAACATATGGACAGGAGGACTTCCTCTATCTGACAGTGAGACACTTTCCAATTCGGTTAAATATGCAAAAAACGGCTTAATCTCAGTTCACATATCTACAATAAATCCGGTTTTATATGAAAAGCTTCATCCTCATAGAAGTAGTAAAGATATAGATATCATCCTACAGAGTATAAAGAAAGCATTAGATAAGGGTTATCCTCCGGAACAAATGCTCAATTCAGTCACATTTACAGGATTACAAAGTGCTGATGATATGATTTATACAATAGACTATTTCGAGGAAAAGTTCAATATTAAAACATCTTTGAATGTATATCATACTTATTTAAGACCAGATTCTAATGATATAGAATTAAAAAGATTTATCCCAACAAAAGAAGAAGTATCTAAAGTATATAGAAGAATTTCCAAACAATGGGGAGTAAATAGATTTCCTATGAACTGTGTTAATATGCAGTATTGTTCTGCAACAGTAGCCGTTCTATGTGATGGTAGTGTTGCTCCATGTGCTACTATCAGAGAGAAGGACGCTCCTAATCTACATTTTAATGGTAGATTTTACGATATCGTCCAGCAGAACAAAGACTATATAATAATTAAAAGAATGAAAAACAAAACTAATCTTGGCCCTAAATGTCAGGTTTGCGGATTAAATGACATATGCTGGGGATGTCGATCCAGGTCTTATGCAACGGGTGATGGAATATATGGTAGAGACCCCAGATGTTTTAGCTAATTCCTTTTAATCTCTAAGCCATAGTTTTTTATCTTTCTATACAATGTATCCCTGCCTATTTTCAATATTCTTGAAGCATTAGAAAGATTATACCCATAATACTCTAAAGCCTTTTCAATAGCTATTTTCTCTATCTCATATAAAGGTAGAAAGTCCCCATCTTGAATAAAAAGCTCCTCCAGATTATTAATATTACTTAATTCATGTTTCTTTCCATTATCCGTAGTAGAATTGGTCATAATCTCTCCAGGAACATCATCGATAACTTCCTCATCAGCCATTATATAAGCTCTTTCTACTATATTCTGTAATTCTCTAATATTACCTTTATAGTAATATGATTTTAGTTTTTCCATAGCTGACTTGGAAAAGGTCTTTGTTAAATTTCCTTCTCTATTCGAGATTTCAGCAATAAAGTATTTGGCTAGGATTTCAATGTCTTCTTTCCTATCTCTCAATGGAGGAATATAAATTGGGAATACATTTAATCTAAAATATAAGTCCTCCCTGAATTTTTTCTCCTGTATTAATTCTTCAAGATTTTTATTTGTAGCTGAAATAACTCTAACATCAACTTTTATCTTATTATTGGAACCTATCGGTTGTACCTCTTGTTCTTGCAGAGCTCTTAATAGTTTAACCTGTGAGTCAAAACTTAAATCCGCAATTTCATCTAGAAATAGTGTTCCCCCATGTGCTTGTTGAAATTTTCCCATCTTCTTAGAAATAGCTCCTGTGAATGCTCCTTTTTCATGACCGAATAACTCGCTTTCTACAAGGTCTTTTGGTATTGCCCCGCAATTTATTGCAATAAAAGGTTTATTACTTCTGCCAGAGAGGTTATGGATGGCTTTTGCTACTAGTTCTTTACCAGTCCCGCTCTCTCCAAGGACTAAAACATTGATATTAGTAGAAGCAATCTTTTCTATCTTATTAATTACCTTTTTCATAGGTTCGCTTTCACCGTATAATCCAGTATTTTCAACTTTTGCTTTCAAAGCTTCTTTAAGATAGATATTCTCTTTTCTGAGTCTTTCACTTTCTAAAATTTCATTTATTCTAACACTAAGTTGTTCTAACAAGATAGGTTTAACAAGGAAATCCCTTGCTCCGATTTTCATTGCTTCTACTGCAGTATTAATAGTAGCGTGAGCGCTAACCATAATAACAGGTCTAGATTTATCGATATTTTTAATTCTTTTTAAAGTTTCAATTCCATCAATGCCTGGCATCATTACATCTAACAAAACTAAGTCAGGGTCTTCTTTTTGGAATACTTTTATCCCGTCTTCTCCATTATCTGAAGAATACACTCTAAATCCTTTTTCGATAAGGTCTTCTTCGATGATTAATGTATTATTATATTCATCATCGATAACTAAGATTTTATGCTGGTCCATTAGAAACTCCTATAATTAGTAACAAATGGTGGTAAATATTAATTATGATAAATAAAACCATTATGTAATAAAATAGCACAAAGATTTTTAATATGAAAGAGGGATATAATTCTGATAATCATCAAAAATTATAGGTGTTATATAATAAATAATAATATATGAGAAAGGATTTATAAAATAATTTTTAATTATTAATCGAATGAAGCTTCAGGTTCATTTCCAACAGAAGGGATTTTAGAAATGTGAGGTATTCTTCCAAATTTTTTCGCTTGACATACTACTTCTTTAAGACTCTTACTATGAGCCACGATTTCAGTACCAATAACAGCTATATATTCACCTCTATATTTAAAACATTCTTCCTTATTTTGATTAAGCCATTCAAATTCTAAACTTAACATTAAGTTTCCTCCCAATATGAATCTTTTACTAACATACGCGTTCCGTTTTTATCTTCATCTACTACCTCTATTATCGAACAAATTGGTTTTTATTAAAGAAAAAGTATTTTTTTTATTACTCTTTTCTAAAGCTCTATCTCAATTGATAATACCCGTTTTAAAAATTTATATTTAATATATCTTGCTAAAACACTAATATATTATATTAAGACTTTATTTGATAGTTTAATAACGACAAAGTAAAATATCGTTAAAAAGGTCAGAATCTAAAGATAAATAACCAATTAATATATCAAG
>CAYUUC010000384.1:0-3316 GCA_964447635.1 uncultured Spirochaetia bacterium | reverse complement strand
TAATAACTTTTTTTCAGATTAGTGTATTTATAAGAATGGTTTGTGTCTGGCTATATCAATATTTTTAAGAGGAATTAGTATATTCAACATATTTTACGTACTAATAAGCACTATGGATATCAGAACAGTAATGCATTCGTTAGAATACCTGCATCTTTCTAAAAACATAAGTTTGATATTTTATCTCTCATACAGATATATACATAGATATTTAGATGAAATGGGCAAATTGAAAAAAGCAATGATATTGAAAGGTGTTACTATTAGGA
The DNA here is from genome assembly GCA_964447635.1 of uncultured Spirochaetia bacterium. Taxonomy (GTDB): domain Bacteria; phylum Spirochaetota; class UBA6919; order CAYUUC01; family CAYUUC01; genus CAYUUC01. Next base: position 3,047 of record CAYUUC010000384.1, on the reverse strand, counting down.
AGATGAATTTATATGTAATCGGTAAAATTTATGCTAATTTACTGATACGATCTTATGAAGATACTGATCGCATCTTTAAGAGTATGGTGTTAAAAGGTTTTCTCCAGAGTAATAAAGATTCTGGGATAACATTTAAGATTAGAGCTTTTGATATTTACTTATTAATATTTACTTTGATTTTCGTTACTTCTATTATTACTATTGATATGTTAGGAATATCCAATATATTCGGAATATTCTATAAGTTCGGAGATTTTTTATGTCTTATTTAAAAATTGTAGATTTGTCATTCTCTTATTCTAACTTAAACACACTTAAGATACTCGATAATCTATCATTAGAAGTAAGTAAAGGTGAGTCTGTGGGTATTATTGGTGCGAACGGTTCAGGGAAGACAACATTATTTAACCTGATTAGCGGATTAGAAACACCGGATAGTGGTTATATCGAAATTAACAATAAACCGGTTATACCGAATACTTTTAATAAAAGTGTAGGCTATGTTTTTCAAAATCCGGATAACCAGCTTTTTTCTCTAAGCGTAATTGAAGATATATGTTTTGCACCGATGAATATTGGTGTATCTAAGGAAAATGCTTATAAGAAAGCATTAGAGATTTTGGAAGATATTAATTTAATTCATCTTAAAGATAGAATTCCGCATCACCTTTCTCTTGGTGAGAAAAGGATGGTTTCCATTGCCTCCGTATTATCATTTGAACCTGATATTATCATATTTGATGAACCTACATCTAATTTGGATAGCAAGGCAAAAAGAACTCTTATCAATTATCTGAATAAGATGGAAGTAACAAAAATAATCTCATCTCATGACCTTGAATTTATCATAGAAACCTGTAAAACCACTTCTATCTTATATGATGGTAACATTAAAGCCTATAACGATACGATAGAAATACTTTCCGATGAAGAACTTATGTTAGGTTGTGATTTTGAGATTCCTATGTTTATAAAGCATTAGTTTTGTGTATGATCTGATTTGATTGAGATTATATTTTTATTGTTTGGTAAGAGATTATATAATGTGGTTGTTAAGGAGACAAATGGCATAAATCTATCTAAATGACTGCCAGTCTTATCAATATGAACTTTTATAACTGAATATGATAATAATTTTTCTCTTACCATTATTCCTCCAAAATATTTTTTACAAATTTTTGAGGAAATATTGAAAATATACTGTATATTAGTATACATATAGTTCAATATTTCTTTATAATTACATTCAAACTGTGTATGTACTCATCTTTTTTAATTTTCCTAAATAATCATACATAATTTTATCATATAAATATTCAGATTCTTAATCGAAAAATGTATGTTTTTAATAAGCTATAAAAAAGAATCTGTATTAGTAAATTTATTTTAGAATTAACTTTTCTCTCTCCCCGCACACATTTCACATATATCAAAATTAAATAGATCTTTTTTAAAAGATATAGTTTTAATAGCTTAAAATCGTAAAGTTATTTTGAAATACGCAAACATAAGACATATGTACACTCATTATCGCTACTATAAGCTGATTTGATATGTAAAATATATCAAAAATATAATGAGGATTACAATAATCGATTAATTTATAGATTCTAAAATTAAATCATCAATATTCTGAAAATGTTTATCGTTACTTACTACAATCATACCAAAATGTCTTGCTATAGAAGCTATCCACATATCATTATCAGGTATAGGTTACCTTTCAGTTTCAGTTCATATTTAATTTTGCCATATTCTTTTGCGATCTCAGAATTACAATTTATTATTTTATTTTTTGAAACCAATACATCTATATTGTTAATATTTACATCTTTGTCAGAAGATTTGAAAGCACCGTAATATAATTCCCCAATCGTAATACAAGAGATAAAGAAAAAGTTAATGTTATTTATATAAATCTTTTGTCTTTTTATCACCGTTAAAGTAATTAATAAGAATGTTAGTATCGAGCAAATACTTACTCCCATTCACTTTTAAATACCCTTTCTCTTTCTTCCGATATGCTATTTTTCATTTCATCTGCTTCATCATCACTCATTACATCAAAAAACTCTTCTAAATTAGATGATGGATTCGCATAGTTATCGACTTCCAGTTTATGAACGAACTCAAGAACTTTCAATTTGTCTTCTTCCGATAAATTTTGTAAGGACTCTATTATTTGACTATTAATCGAGGGTTGTAGCATTTATAAAATTACCTCCTATTCGATTGGTATATCTTAAATTTAACACCGATTTATGAAATATGGAAACATAAGAGATATTTACCCTCATTCTCGCTATTATAAGGGGATTTGATAGGTAAAATATATCAAAAATGGAATGAGGAGTACAATAATCGAGGTGGGAGAAGGGAAAATAAAATTAATAAATGGCTAAATTCCAATTCCCAATGTAAATAAAACTTTATCTTCTAACTCAAGAATAATATCATCGGGCAATATACTCAATCTGTTTATTAGTCGAGTTTTATCTAATACTCTTAGTTGATGGCATAATGCTACTGAATCAGTAATTAAGTTGCCTTGTTCTTGTGTGATGAATACAGAAGAGGGTAACAGTTTCCTTTTCATGTTCGTGGTTAAAGGAATAGTGATAATTGTTGTCGTAAATTTGTTTATCTGATTATTCTGAAAAATAATTACAGGTCTAATACCGGATTGTTCAGAACCTTTTGTCGGATTAAGATTAGCCAGCCAAATTTCACCTCTTTTGATGTTATTCATAATCTTCCTTTGATAACATTGTAGAATAGTCTTCCATTCCTTCTTCAGCTAATTCGACATCCTCATCACCGCATTCTTTATATAATCTCGCAATATCTCTTTCATTGAGATTATTATGCTTAATATATTCAAGATAATGTTCTAATTTTAAGAGTTGCTCTTCCTTAAGACCATCAAGTTCGCTAATTATTTTCTCTTTAATATTCATATCATTCACCTGTTTGATTGGTATATATTAAATTTAACACTGATTTATGAAATACGGAAACATAAGATATATTTACCCTCATTATCGCTA
>CAYUUC010000383.1:0-3335 GCA_964447635.1 uncultured Spirochaetia bacterium | reverse complement strand
AGAATCTTCATTTACTTCACTATTTAATACACTTAAGTTTAAGTCATTGTCTTCATTGGTTTGGGTATTCTTTTCTGTGTTTTCAATGTTCTCTTGAGGTGTTTGTTGGTCTTGTTTAAAAAAACTTAGTATAGATTCCTTTATAGGATTATCAATTATAATTAAAGTTAAAATTCCTAATATTACCATAGTAATAAACAAAATTTTAATTATCGTTCCAATCTTAACACTAGGTTCTTTTTTAGTTAATATTTCAAAAGGAACTTCTTGTTCATATCTCATATAATCTTTATAATTCTTTATTATCTCTTCACTATTTAGACCTAGAAAGTCAGCATAGTTTCTAATAAAACCTATAACATATGTTTCACTTGGTAATGCTGAAAACTCATTTTTTTCTATTGCTTTTATATAATTAGGAGAGATATTGGTAAAAGAACTAATTTCCCTTATAGTATAATCTTTCTCTTCTCTTTTTTCCCTTAAGATTTCTCCAATGGATTTCATAATTAGTTTTTATACTCCATATATTAATCATTTTGATTTAATATAATATAAAAATCTAATTTCTCTAATATTCATCAATAAGAACGTCTCTAGGCTTGCTTCCTTGTTCCGGACCTACGATACCTTCTTTTTCCATAAACTCCACAATTCTAGCTGCTCTATTATATCCAATTTTCAATTTTCTTTGTAGATATGATGCGCTAGCTTTTTTATCATTAATCACAATATTAACCGCTTCTTCCCATAATGGTTCATCAAAATCATCATCATAATCCGATCCTGCCGATTCCTCTTCCAAATCGAACATATCATCAATATAATCCGGTTTCCCCATTTTTTTAAGATTATCCATCATTTTTATAATTTCTTCTTCTGAAACAAAAGTCCCTTGTATCCTTTCTGGACTTCCCAAACCTGGTGTGAAGAATAACATATCTCCTCTTCCTAATAATTTTTCTGCACCGGGATTATCGAGAATGGTTTTTGAGTCATAATAGCTGGATACCATAAAACCTACTCTAGCAGGGAAATTAGACTTAATAGTTCCTGTTATGATGTCTGTACTGGGTCTCTGAGTAGCTAATATAAGATGAATACCTACTGCTCTTGCCATTGCTGCCAATCTGGATATGCTTTCTTCAACTTCTTTTTTAGCTACCATCATCAAGTCAGCAAACTCATCGATTATCAAGACTATATAATTTAATCTTTCATCTGCATCCATATTATGCTGTTCTAATTTGCTTATCTTCCTATTGTAATTAAGTATGTTTCTAGATGAATAGCTTTCTAGTAGTTTATACCGCCTTAGCATTTCATTAACCAACCATTTCAAAGCTAGGGACGCTTTCTTCGGTTCGGTTATTACAGGGGTTAACAAGTTGGGTAAATCATTATAAATCTTTAACTCTACAATCTTTGGATCAACCAATATAAACTTAACTTCATCATGACCTTTTGCATATAATAAACTACATATTATTGAGTTTATACATACACTTTTTCCGGAGTTTGTAGAACCTGCAACCAATAGATGGGGCATATGAACCAAATCTGCAATCTTAATCTTACCCGATATATCCCTTCCTAAAACAATGGGTAAATTTGCTTCGTTATTCTTAAAATCCTCAGCTACGAATATATCACCTAGTCTAACCATGTCCCTGCTTTTATTTGGAACCTCTATTCCAACAGCTGATTTTCCAGGAATTGGTGCGATAATTCTAATTTTAACCCCACCTAAGGATAATGATATATTATCTGCTAGACTTACTATTTTGGATAGTTTAATACCAGGAGCTGGTTGGATTTCGAAACGGGTTATCACCGGACCCCTGGAAACTCCTGTGACTTTTGCTTCTATCTTAAACTCATTAAGTGTTTTCTCCAAATTTTTTATCATGATATCAATTTCATCTCTATGGTCCTCTTTTTTAAATTTTGAGACCCTAAAATGTTTAAAATTTTCTTTTAAATATGAATGATTAGAATAACTATCTTCATCATCTATAAAAGCATCTTCAAAGATTATATCCTTAATATCTTCCTTTTCATTACTGCTTTTGTTTTGATTTTGATTGTTTTCTATGGAAATTTCTTCATTATTTCTCTTATTTTCATCTTTATCATCATCCTCAATTGAAGCCATTATATTATTATCACAGTCATTTTCCTGCTTTATTTGTTTTGTTTGTTTTTTTACATCAACCCAGTCTTCCTCTAATTTTATATTTAATTCTTTATCTATTTCCATTTTATCTTCATTACTCAAATAAAACTCATCCTCTAAGAATTTGTCTTGTTTTTCCTCATTTTCATTTTTAGTAATAACCATAGTATTTGCTTTCTTTTCTTTTTCGGAAAAAACTTCATATTGGAAAGACTTTATACTTTTATTATTATTTTTTAATTCTTCTTTTGATTTTTTATTTATGATACTGTTAATAAAATTAAAATTTTGTTCTTCCATTTTTTCTGAATTGTCTTTAATGTTAATCAAATCCAAGAAGAAGAAATCCATTGTATTATCCTTCTGGCAATTGCTTTTGGTAGAATTATGATAGAGATTATTATCATCTTTGGGAAAATCGTAATACTGTTGAAATAGATAATCTTCTTTAAATTTAGTATTATCATTGATATTAGCTTTATTGACATTTGAACTATATTCCAATTTTTTAACTATAGACTTTTCATTATCAGAATCTTGATTAAATAGAGACAATCCCTCTTTCTTAACTTGATTATCTGAATTGTCTTTTTTTCTATTAGCAAAATTATATACCTTAAGTTTAATCCAATTTATAAAACTCACTAATTGTTTATACAAAATTGTATATGTGTTGATTGAAAAGAGATTAAACTTAATAATAGATGCAATGGAACTAATTATCATCAATAAAAGTATTATATAGACACCAACTTTTCCTAAAAGATACTCGATTATACTACTTAAAGTATTACCGATATAACCCCCGGCTACAGGATTATACAATGATAAAAGAATAGTAAACGAGAACAGGAGGAGGATTTCTCCAATAATCTGATCTATGGATAGTATCCTAAATGCTTTGGGAAATGTGAATATAAAAAAAGATATGAAAAATAAAATAAGAAAATAAAAAGCATATCCAAACCACCAAAACAATGATGAAGCTATATTATAACCAAAACCCCCTAAAAGATTTATCTTGGAATTAATTTCATCACCATCAGAAGGGCTAAAACTCAATACACTTAATATTATTATTAATATAATTATTAATCCTAATGGATAGTATATCCTTTTAAAAAACCTTAAGAACTTTTTGTCAAATATAGACATCGTT
>CAYUUC010000382.1:0-3344 GCA_964447635.1 uncultured Spirochaetia bacterium | reverse complement strand
GTCTAACTTCGATTATTTAAACTATAATTCACCTAATTTAATTACTGCGGATTATAATAATAATGTATACATTGAGAATCTAAGGATAGAAGAAACGGAAGTTAAGGATAAACAAGGGAATAAAGAAACGATACTGAAAAAAACAAACCATCGAATATTAAAATTTGATTATGAAGGAAATTTCCTGTACTCACTCGGATCTAATGGAAAAAATGATATAACACACTTTAATGATGATGAAACGCTACAAGTAATGATGGTTGATGAATTTAATAATCTGTCGATAATTATTAAGAAATATGAATTGGAAAGCGAAACAGATGAGAATACATTTAGTAGGGAAAATATAGATTTTTATTCTTATAAATATATAAAGTTCGATAACCAAGGAAAAATTATATACACTTTAGATTTTTCAAATTTAAAAATAATTAATTATACTAGTGATAAGTTGATTAGAGTAATTCAGGATATTGTAATAAATTCTCAAGGTAATATGATTATTATTTCTACAAAAGACTATATAAAGAAAGAAAGTTCATCTGAGAGTTTTTATATTGAGTCTACAAATTTACAATTATATAAATATGATTTAGGTCACAATAAACTTATAGAGAAACCAATAAGAATAGAGAATGACCTTTATTATTTATTTGGTGTGTCTGAAGAAGATAAAATCTATTTATGTCGTCCAGATGATATTTATGGGCTTAGATTTATCGTAATTAATAAAGAAGGGGTTATTTTAGAAAATAAAAAGATTGTCATAGATAATATAAGACAAAAGAGATATAATTTTTTCTTTAATAGAAAAGGTTATATATCAAGTATCTTTTTAGAAGATGAAAAGATAAATATTAATCAATTTCATTAATTAAAGAGGTAATATGAAAGTAGTTAATAAAGAACAAATTGAGAATATAGACCGTATAACCTCTGATGAATATGGTATTCCTTCTATTGTATTAATGGAAAATGCTGGAATAAAGATCACCCAGAAAATTATTCAACTTTATCCTCATATTAAAGACCCTAAAAAGTTTATAACAATATTAGTAGGACCAGGGAACAATGGTGGTGATGGGCTTGTTATTGCTAGACAGCTATATAATAGTGGTATTGAACCTTTCGTCGTCTTATTAGGAGATGAGGAAAAATTTAAAGGTGATGCTTTAGTAAATCTTAATATAGCCAAGAATCTGGAATTATATATATCTATTACCCCCGATGATTCGACTTTTGACTATCAGAAAAAGAAAATACTTAACTCAGATTTTATTATAGATGCTATCTTTGGAACAGGTATTAAAGGATCTCCAAGGGAATTCCAATCTTATGTTATAAATGAGATAAACGAGAAATTTAATAATGTAATAATTTCCATTGATATCCCTTCCGGATTAAGCTCTATTCCTCAAGACATTTCTAATACTGTTATTAAAGCTACTGATACAATATGTGTGGGGCTACCAAAGGTTAATATGGTTGATTATCCAGGTAAAGAATATGTAGGAAGGTTAAATATAATCGATATCGGGTTCCCTACTAATTTATTGAAAGATAAAGGGATAAAAGCAAATATTGTATATAAAGAAGAGGCTTCCTTATTATTAAACCAAAGACCCAGTTATGGTCATAAAGGAACTTTTGGTAATGTCCTAGTTATTGCAGGTTCTAAAGATTATACAGGAGCAGCAGCATTAACATCCATAGCAGCTTTAAAAGCTGGGGCTGGATTGGTTACTCTTGTATCCCATCCGAAAGCTTGTGATACTGTTAGAAATATGTATCCCGAGATTATATGTGAACCTTTAGTGGAGGATGATTCAGAAGGTCTTAGTAATAAAATACATGATAATAATATAAAAATACTTAAAAAACATATAGAAAAAACAGATTGTTTGGTAACAGGACCTGGGGTTTCATCATATACAACTTTTAAACTTATCAAAGAAATACTCACTATATATCGAGGAAAAACGGTTATTGATGCTGGAGTATTAAACTTCTTTTCAAAAGAAATGGATACATTAAAAAAACTAACAGGTTCAATAGTTTTAACCCCACATATAAAAGAGTTTAGCCGATTAACCAAGAAGGATATATCAGAGATAATTAATAATAAAATTGATATCGTAAGAAGATTTTGTGCTGAATATAACCTTTATCTGGTGTTAAAAAGTGCAGTGACTGTTATTGGCGATATGAATGAAAACATATATTATAACTCTACCGGTAATAGTGGTTTAGGTTCTGGTGGGACTGGAGATGTATTAACTGGATTGATAGGAGGTTTCTGTGCTCAAGGATACTCAATCTCCCAATCATCAATACTTTCTGTATTCTTACATGGCTTAACTGCGGATTTATCTTTAAAGAATGAAGAAACCCTCCACACCATTACAGCAACAACGATAATAAACAATCTAAAAAAGGCAATAAAGGAGGTGTGTTTATATGCTAAATAGAGATTTCTTAACTATAGAGGAATATGAAAACAAGGAATTTACTAAAAACCATTATAGTAGAGAAGAAAGGTTAAAAAGTAAAAGAAACCATGATGGGGATTCCTCATATGAAGGAAGTTGGTCTTTTTTCTCCTTCCTAAAAAGCAAGAAGAAGAGGAGGACTTTATCATTTATACATTTGGGTCTACTATTAATTGCTACTGTGATTTTCTTCGCTTATGATTCAATAAATTCATATCTGTTTTCAGGATGGAATGAACCTTATAGTGGGATTAAAGTTAAAATGTCATTATTAAATATGAATGATAATTCAACATCAAACCATGGTCTCATCTTATATTTATTCATAACTAACGAATTAGAAGAAAATCAAACATTAACCATGGATTCAGTTCCATCACTGATTTTTATAAAAGGCAAGAAAGTCGTTTTTAAAAAGGAATTGAATATACCTAAGAAGGTAAGAATAGGTTATAAAGACAGTGTATTAAAGGAACATAATAACAATACATATAGTTATACAGAAGAAATTATTTTAAATAGAGACTTAGATTATGATAAGGTTAGATTAAAAATGGTTTTACAGGGAAGTAAAAACATTATAATTGAAAAAAATAAAATTAAAGAGATGGAGTAAATTGTTCTATCTATGACTACAAGTATAGTAATACATGATATCAAAATTAAAAGTTTATTAAGAAAACTGAACCAGACCTCGACATTAGATAGTGTGGATAATGATATATACTATGAAATTTTAGATAATATATCACAATTTATTTATAACTTTCCAAGAATAAAATACCATAAGAATAGAGATATTTGCTCAGATTTTTATGTATATACTCTGGATTATTTATATGAAATTCTAAAGAA